>JAGFCB010000235.1 GCA_022394775.1 Candidatus Poribacteria bacterium | reverse complement strand
GTTGGACGTGGATTGTGAACCCAATGTCCGTTGGGATCGGTGCCTCTGGCGACAATCGCGCGTTGGTTCCAATCGTTTGCAGCGTGGACCTCCGGCGGTACGAACCGCATTGTTAATCCACAACGCCGCCGATCTGAGGGGTTCGGTTCGGAACCGTGTAATAATAGATCCGAATGCAACGACATCTGTCCGGCTTTCATCTCAAACGGAAAAGGCGCGTCTCCGTATTCTGTTGCACCATGTACCGTCTGACCCAGCACATTCTTTTCCTCAGCTGCGCTGGGTTCAAATGCGATTTGTCCGTGCAGATGTGATTTCGGGATAACGGTCATCGCACCGTTTTCGACCGCTGCATCATCAATAGCAAGCCACACGGTGACGGTTTTGCTCGGCGAGAGGGGCCAGTAGGAGGCATCTTGATGCCAGCTTACCTGCTTCACATCACCCGGCATCTTACAGAAGTAGTGTGTTCCCCAACAGATTAAAGTCTCACCGAGCAAATCCTGCACGTAATCCAGAATTCTTTTTTCCGTAACAAGGTCGTGGAGACCGGTGCAAGTGGTATGCCATCCGTTAATGGAGTAGCTATTCATCCCTGCTGCGAATGCCTTCTCCATGAGTTGGTCGAAATAGGCGCGGTGTTCCGCAATCTCCGCGTCAGAAAAGACATCTAACGGCGAAATAAACCCGTTTTCGTTGAAGTGTTCGATTTGCGTACGTGTTAACGTTGATGGATTCTCGTTTTCAACCGGAAAAAACTGCAGTTTCCGTTTGAGTTCCGGCATTGCATCCGTAATTGGCATCGAAGCGTCCTCTTTCCTTTCAGTAGGTCAGAAGTTGATATTGGATATTGTAGATATAATACCAAATTTGAGTCCTGTTGTCAATTGTGTTTGCTTTGAATTGACGAAAAATCCACTTGACTTTTGGGGTGAATAGACGTATATTAATCAAATAGTGTGTTAATATCTCCCTTGGATACAACAAAACAGGCATTCCTAAAGAGACCTACCTATTAGAAAAACACTAAAAAATGGACGAAAAACGAGCGAGCGGACGCTACTACACGCGCGGGAATCCGTTCCAGCTGGAACCGTTCCAGACATGGGCAAAAGCGTCTAATTTAGAACAACAAGCAGCTTTAGAACCGTTTGCGGGTGCTAAGGACATTCCACAGTTGATTGAAGCGGCGAGTTTGCGATGTCGAGCGTGGGCACTTTTTGATATTGAACCGGGTGCGAAAGGCGTTGTGCAACGCGACACGCTTGCCGACTTTCCGAAAGGGTTCAATGTCTGTATTACCAATCCACCGTGGTTGGCGCGTAACTCTGCAACGCGTCGCGGTTTACCGTTCCCAGAATCGACCCGTCACGACGATCTCTACAAATACGCACTTGAGCAGTGCCTGACGCATTGTGGGTGGGTCGCAGCAATCATCCCAGAGGCGTTCATTCGGAGTGGACTGTTCCTGGAACGATTGCACGGTTTCATCTCTTTAGTCCCGCAAACGCAGGATAAAACAAATTACCCCCCTGATAAGGGGGGCAGGGGGGTTTCAGTTATGTTTGAGGACACTGAACATCCTGTCGGTCTCGCATTGTTTGGACCGCACGCAACATCAGACGTTAGGGTCTGGCGTAACAATCAACTTCTCGGTGAAATTAATGAATTACGCAGACATCTTCCACAACCTTCCACGAACCGTAACATCGTTTTCAACGACCCGGACGGAAACCTCGGACTCATTGCTATAGATAATACAGTATCCGCCTCTATCCGTTTTTGTCCACCAGCGGAACTCAACGACTATCCAATCCGTGTTCATTGCCGTTCAATAACAAAAATCGGCGTACCGTGGCGTGTGGACATAGATATGCTCAATAATCGTTTAGCAACAATTCGCGAGAAAACCCACGATGTTTTTCTGACGGCGTTCAAAGGCATACGCCGCGATGGGCACTACCGACGACGTTTAGATTGGGCATTGTCGCGTGCTATTGTTGATATGGAGTAGAAAAATGAACACCGAGAAACTGGTCTGCACACTTCTATTGATAACCGTTATGACTTCTGCGGGATGCGTACCCGGCGATGGGAAGCATACCTCCGAGGAACCCGCAGGATTTTTCTGGGGTATCTGGCACGGGTGGATCGCACCCATCTCGCTGATCTGGGGGATTTTTAATTCAGATATCCGTGTCTATGAACCCCAAAACACAGGATGGTGGTATGACTTTGGTTTTTACATGGCTATTATCAGCGGTTTCGGCGGCATTTCCCTTACGCGGCGGAAATATAAGTCTACCAGTAACCAATAGAGAAAGGAAATAACCTATGAAAGTTTTAGTCATCGGTGGAACGGGCAACATTAGCCGTGGGATTGTTGCCGCGTTGCAACACCGAAACCATGAAGTCGTCCTATTCAACCGCGGCCAACACAAAGACCCACCGCCATCAGATGTCCGCATCATCCACGGCGACCGACAACAGCGCGACGATTTTGAAGCCAAAGTTGGTGCGGAAGAATGGGATGCCGTCATCGATATGATTAGTTTCAACGCAGACGATGCTGCCTCGGCACTCCGCGCATGTCAAGGACGCGTCGGACACTTCGTCCACTGCTCAACGGTGATGACCTACGGACCGCCGTTCAGCGGGATTAACCTCCCAGAGACCGCACCCTTGCAAGGAGAATCAGGCTACGGACGCGGCAAAGTCGCAGCAGATAACCTCCTATTAGAGGCACACGCACAGGACGGGTTTCCTGTAACCATCTTCAAACCATCGTATACGCACGGACCGGGGATGAATCTCCTTCGTCAAGTTGGCGGGGATGGTGGTTGGATTGATCGGCTACGGAAGGGTAAACCGATCCTCTCCGCGGGCGATGGATTAAATTATTTTCAGTTCCTGTCATCTCGCGACGCAGGTTTTGCGTTTACAGATATACTCGGTAGAGCTAACTACTGCTTCGGCGAGATATACAACATCGTCCACCCACAGGCACGAACGTGGGACGAATGGCATCGTGCTGCAGCAGACGCACTCGGTGTTGATATAGAGATCGTGCATGTTTCACAAGAGACGCTTATTGCGATGTCACCGGAACGGTTTAGTGGACTGCGTGGCAACTTCGGACATACACAAATCTTCAGCCACGAGAAACTCGCAGCAGCGTTACCCGAATTCAGTCCACAAGTCCCGGTTACAGAGAGTGTCGCGGAAAACATCGCTTGGATGGACAAACACGATCTGGTCCCAGATAGTGACGCAGACGATTTGGAAGATCAGGTTATAGAGGCAGTTCGCAACCTACCGCGTATCGGGTAGTGTAGAGGTGAAATATGCTACAAATCAAATCATCGTTAGATTCAGAAAGACTTGATATCGTTGAACACGACCTCCGCGAAGTCGGTTTCCACATTATTGAAAATGTTATTACCGAGGAAGAAGCGGATGAAGCGCGCGAGGTGCTCTGGAAATTGGTCGAAGAGGACATCGAAAACGGATTTGATCACAGTTACGGCGACGGTAAAATTCGACGCGTCTGGGCAATCGTCGGGAAATCCCCGATCTTCCGCTATTTCATTCAGCATCCGACAGTGGTAGCGGTATGGAAACGGATGCTCGGTGAAGATGTCATCGCCTCCACGTTTACGGCGAATATCGTCGGACCCGGTGCACCCGATGGTGGTTGGCATATAGACTACCCGTATTGGGCGATGCAATCTCCTTTCCCATCGGGTTCGCTAACCGGACAGACAGTCTGGATGTTAGACGATTTCACAGAAGAGAACGGCGCAACGGCGTGCATCGCAGGTTCACACAAAACGCTCCGCCGCCCCGAATTAGGAGAAGCAGAAGGACTCGAAAGCAGCGTCGCTGTCGCACCGAAAGGCTCTATTATGTTCACAAACGGTGCGATCTGGCACCAATCACGGTCAAATCAAACGGATAAACCGCGCGTCGGGTTGCTCGGCATGTATAACCGATCCGTTATCTATCCGCAAGAGGATATGCCGCGGCAGTTGACCGACGACGAACTTGCAGGCGAAAGCGATGTACTTAAGCAGCTGCTGGGCAGAAATATCCCATTCCGTCATCCCGACCACGGGCAGAATTTTCATCGTACGGACGAGGGATTTCGTCAGGCGTAGTGGCTTTTAATTCTGAATCTTATTTTTTGGAGGGCTTTTATGCCAACAATATCTCATGATGTTTTGAGAGCGTTTGTATATGATATATATCGCGGTGCGGGTGGCACAGAAGAAGATGCTCGTATTGTCAGCGATCATGTTGTTGATTCTAACCTCGCAGGCCATGATTCACACGGTGTCATCAATGCGCCGAACTATATCGGCGGCATGGCAGGCGGACCCGCTACAGACAAAATGGAAATCGTCAGAGAGAGCGGTGCTGCTACCGTCATCAATGCCAACGGCGCGCTCGGTATGGTCGCCGCACGGAAAGCGATGGAGATGGCAGTCGAAAAAGCACAGACTTGCACCATCGGCGCGGTCGGCTTACACCGATGTGGACACGCAGGTAGGATGGGCGAATATCCACCAATTGCGGCACGTGCGGGTATGATCGGGATCGTCTTGCTCAACGGGGGTGGACGATTTATGCATCCACACGGCGGCACCTCTCGTAGGCTGCCTCCGAATCCGATTGCGATTTCAGTACCACGTCAAGGTGGTGACCCGCTCCTTCTTGATATGACGCTCAGCGTGGTCGCGGGCGGGAAGCTGCTCGTCCAGACAGCGCGCGGCGAATCTATACCAGAAGGGTGGATGATAGATGCGGAAGGCAACCCGGTCACGGATCCGAACGCATTTCGCGAACGTCCGCAAGACACCGCTGTTATGCCGCTCGGTGGTTCTCAATTTGGGCACAAAGGGTTTGGGCTTGGTGTGATGATAGATGCCATCGCTGGTGGGCTTTCTTGGGCGGGATGTAGCCGTGAGCAACCGACACGGGGTGCCAGTGGCATTGTGATGTTCGCGATCAAAATAGAGGATTTCATCGACTTAGCGGACTATGAACAGGAGATCGCGTATCTCGTAGAATGGGTGAAGTCATCCGCTCGGTTGCCCGGTGTTGACGAAGTGTATGTTCCCGGAGAATTTGAGGAGCGGAGCCGCGAGAAACGCCTGCGAGACGGTATACCGATTGAGGAGCCGACGTGGGACCGCCTCGTTGAAGCTGCAGCGCGTTTCGATGTTCAAGTGCCGATATAAAATACCGATAAATACACGCTGTGGGTTCTCTGTCTGCCAAGTTGGCGATTATAGGCTTATTATCATATTAGCGATATTTTCGTGTTTGGTTTTCAATAGATGTAGTATGTATAGAATAGGCACACATCGTGTGCTATAATCAATAGGAGAAAAAATGAGAACCCTAAGCAGTTTAGTCGTTCTGTTCATCGGCGTTACAGGATGTAATGTGCTAAACCAGTTGAACCAGGCTGTTGAGGAGATAGCTCCGTCCCACCTCACCTGTGCATCGAACCCAGAATTTGTAGACGGGAATCTGGAGACGGAGAGCGAATTCGCGGTGAATGGCTTTGTCCGAAAAGCGTATCAAGTTTTTGATGATAAGTCCCGACGGATTACCCACGCACAACGGCGTTACGTGACGCAAATTGAAGGCAACCGTCGCACAGAAGCGATCATCAAACTTGACGTACCGACTTATGTCTCTTACGTGGAAGTCTATCCGGCATCACCGCGCATTCCGAATTTCGCGATGATGACAACGACCGATGATCCACCCCGTTTTGATGTCGCCTTTGAACGCGTATCCGATAAGCAGCATCAAGACATAGAAGGGACAAAACCGGTCCGCTTTCGTATCCAACGGGAAGTACTTTACCTGCGGATGAGTGCGGACGGGATTGAGGATAGACAGAATTCTACCCGGAACCCAAACTCAGGCGTTGAGATTCCGCTAAAAGGTGGCGTGATTCGCGAAGTCAAATTTTTCGGTAGGCAAGCCCTTTAAAAAATAAACTGTAGACGTGTCCTACAGACAGCCAAGACAGGTTTGTTGGTGCGTCTTACAAGTGTCTTTTCTAAGGAGGGAGTCGCATGGACAAGATGGGGAGGTTCTATAACTTTGGACATCCATGGAAAATGTCTTTGTACGCAATGGGGGCGGTATTGATCTTTAGCGTTCCAGGGTGCGCTATGCTGCAAGAGACACCACTCGTCGAAATTTCGGCTTCGCGTCTCACGTGCCATCTAAACCCTGAGATGGTAGATGGCGACTTGAAAACAGTTGGTGCCTTTTTCGCACAAGGATCCGTCAAAAAGGAGTTTATAAAAGAGGTGAGTTACGCACCTCGGCAGTATCAGCGTCGCGTAGAAGGTAGTCCGAAAACGCACACACTGATCAAACTCGACAGACCCACCTATATCAAGTATGTTGAAGTCTATCCAGCGTCAATCATACCTAAGCTCACTTTGGACGTTACTGCTGAAGAAAAATCGCCGAAGTGGGGGCGTTCGTTTACTGCTGTGGAAGATAAGCGAGCCGGAAAAGTGGAAGGCACGCTGCCTGTGAGATTCCATATTGGGCGTGAAGTTCTCTATCTGCAGTTGACGGCTAATGCGTTGGAGGACTTAGACAATGTGTCTGATGGCAAGGAATACGGTGAAATGAAGATCCCACTCAAAGGTGCTGCGATCCGGGAAGTCAAATTTTATGGACGAGAATAAAAATTGCTTGACTTTTGTTTAATGACGTTGTAAAATAAAGTAAGCGCACTGGACTTACGCACAATAGATCCGAAACTTGTGTAACCCCTAAAATTTGACTTTTTTTACCAATTTTGTTAAGTTAAACGGCGTATACAGGGAAACTTGCGAGTTTCCCATCTAAAAAACTGGAGGATTAGAATCCTATTGCAAAAACAAGAATCAAAGGGCGTTCCCATCCAGAACAACGCTGAAGTGCAAGCCCTCTTCGGACAAAGCGATGCCTTTCTAAAGATCATTGAAGATGATTTCGATGTGCGCGTTATTTTGAAAAGTGACAATATCGCTGTTATTGGCGAAAACGTCACGGAAGTTAACCGGGTGACAACGGTAATCGAATCACTGCTTCACCGTATCCGAAAAGGAGAGCGCATTCAGATAACGGATGTCAACTATGCGATTCGTGCGTCCGGAGTTGGTGAACAAGACACCTTCGATGGAACCGGAGCCGAGTCTATTCCGGTATTCTCAAAACGCGGGGTCATTCGTCCGAAAACTGCCGGTCAGAGAAGATACGTCGAAGCAATGAAACACAACGACCTTGTTTTCGGTATCGGACCTGCGGGGACAGGGAAGACGTATCTCGCTATGGCGATGGCTGTCTCGGCACTCAAAAGTGGACAGGTGAGCCGTATTATCTTGACACGACCTGCCGTTGAAGCGGGTGAGAAACTCGGGTTTTTACCCGGGGACATCGCAGACAAGGTGCATCCATATCTGCGCCCCTTATACGACGCACTTTACGATATGATGCCGCCGGAGACGCTTGACAAATACATTGAGCGTAATGTTATTGAGGTCGCTCCGATCGCTTTCATGCGAGGTCGGACACTCAACAATTCGTTCGTTGTCCTTGATGAAGCACAAAACGCCACTATTGAGCAGATGAAGATGTTTCTAACTCGTCTTGGTTTTGACTCAAAAGCTGTGGTTACAGGTGACATTACGCAGACAGATCTACCAACACACAAAGTCTCAGGGCTCGCGGATGCGCAAGAGGTGCTTTCAGGCATCAAAGGCATTGAGTTCATCTATTTTTCAAGGGTTGATGTTGTGCGTCATGAGTTGGTGCAACGTATCGTTGAGGCTTACGAACAGGTGTCACCACACAATACGAGACGGAATGGAGGACATTCATCAAGTCCGTCTGACAGTCAAGAATAACCGTTTTGATTCGCGTTACGAATACAAGTAGCAATACAACCTTTGACGTAGAAGTGGTTCACAACGCAGTGCTCGAAACTTTAAAAGCACATAACGCGGAAGCATGTGAAGTCAGCGTTCTTTTAACAGACGATGCTGACATTAAGCATCTTAATCGCGACTATCGGGGGATTGATGCACCGACAGATGTGTTAGCGTTTGCGATGCGTGATGGCGAAGACGGTGATGTAAATCCGGATTTACTCGGCGATCTCGTCATATCCCTCGAAACTGCGTCGCGCCAAGTGGCGACAGGCAACCAATTTAGCGCAACTCACAGCAGCTTTGAAACCGAAAAACAAGAGATAATCCACGATAGCCTTGAAACCGAAGTCGCGCTACTCGCGGTACACGGGGTCCTACACCTGCTTGGGTACGATCATCAAACAGAAGCAGAAGCCACAGTTATGTTTGAGAAGCAGAAAACGATTTTCGGTTTATTGCAGGAGCCATAGTACGATTGTTCGCTAATTTTAGAGCACCAGTTTACAGGGGGTGTAACTTTACGTTTGGACGACCTAGACTTAGTCATTAAACTTGTTAGCTTAGGTATACTCTTAATCCTCAGTGCGCTGTTTTCAACGGCTGAAGCGTTGCTTGCCCGATTAACACGAGACGATATTCTCAAGTTCGCTGAAGAAGGGGGCAAACGTTACGAGGTCTTAACATCGCTGCTGCACCACCCGCGCCGTTACTCGCTGACCATTATCACGGCAAAAACTATCCTGATTGTGGCGGGCGTTACGGTGTTTATGACATTTTGGGACAATAAATACCCAATCGCAAACGCTGCGCTTGCAGTCGCCTGTTTTGTTGTTTTTACTGAACTGTTTCCCAAAAATTATGTACAAGGCAGCACTGGGGCGGCAACCATCCGCGCACTCAGTGCCCTGCGCGCTATCTATTGGTGTGGGTTTATTGTTTTAATCCCCTTAAATTTCCTTGCCAATCTCATCGTCCGCATTTTCGGTGGCAAAGCCACATCCGCACAAGATACTCTTGTATCGCCAGACGTATTAGAAACACTCGACAACGTCGCCGGCAGTCAAGAGCTCTTAGAACCGGATGACCGAGAAATGATTTCCCGGATTTTAGATTTGCCAGACAAAGTTGCCCGAGAAATCATGGTGGCTCGAACGGATATGATATGTCTTGAGGTCGCAACGCCTGAAACTGAGGTTTTACAGACAGCAATCACGTCTCGACATACGCGTATTCCGATATATGAAGAAACAATTGATCAAATTGTTGGGATTCTGCACGTTAAGGATATGTTGGATTATTGGGCAAAAGGCAAACCTGCTAATCTAAGGGAACTAATTATTGATCGGAGTCCTTTTTTCACACCAGAAAGCAAAAAGATCTCAGAACTTTTCCGGGAACTTCGCGAGCATAAACAGCACATCGCGATTGTTGTGGATGAATACGGCGGCACTGCTGGCATCATAACACTTGAAAACATTATCGAAGAAATCGTCGGTGAAATTCAGGATGAAGACGAAATAGACGAACAAGATGATTATATTGAGATCGCACCGAATACCTATTCAGTTGATGCAAGGCTCAATCTTATTGAATTAAACGAAAAACTTGGTACTGAGCTTGAAGCAGAAAATATTGATACAATCGGCGGATTCGTCGTAGATCATCTGGGTCGAGTCCCTGAACAAGGTGCCAAATTTACCTACCGCGGCATCCGTTTCACTATATTTGAAGCAGACGAACGGCGTATCCAGAGGATTCATATTGAGATGCCAGAGGTTGATGTTAATGAGGATTCGTTTTAGAGGTTTGATTACGGGAAAACGGCACATAGGGGCGTACTGTAAACGCAACGACTCCGATGGGCAAATGCTAAAAATTGGCATTAATAATTTGACAAACCGCATTAGAATAAGGTATAATTAAGCATAAGAACGGGGCGTAGCGCAGCCCGGCTAGCGCGCCTGCTTCGGGAGCAGGAGGTCGGAGGTTCAAATCCTCTCGCCCCGATCCTATCCCTCTTACATCTAAAATCATGGCGGCCCAAAAGACCGAAGCGATTGTCATTCGCACCTTTCCTCTTAAAGAATTCCACAAAATCATTACCTTCTACACGCCTGACTTCGGTAAAGTTAAAGCGGTCGCTCACGGTGTGAAAAGCCCAAAAAGCAAACTCGGTGGGAGTTTAGAACTCCTCAACCACGGGACACTCATCTTTCAACACCGCGAAAACCGAGAATTACAGAATGTTACCGATTTCAGTCTTATTAACGGGTTTGATGCAATCCGCTCCGATTTCACCCGTATCACCTACGGATGTTATTTCGCCGAGCTCGTGGACAGCATTGCATCAGAAGGGCTCGTGAGTCCTGAAATTTTCGATTTGCTCCAAACTACCTATCAATTTTTAATGGATGCTGATGATATCCCTTTACTTGCAAGGGGATTTGAAATTAAGTTCCTTGATTGTGCAGGCTACGGCCCCGAACTCTCACGGTGTGTACATTGTGGTTCGGATGTCCAAGAGGCAGCAGCAAACAGGTTTGGCATTGCGTTCAGCGTCCGGTACGGCGGAGTACTTTGCGGCGATTGTAAAAATCGAGACGGTGCCGCCTCTACAATCGTATCTGGCAGTTGTGAGTTGTTAAAGATGCTTCGGGGGTCTGAGTGGGAACGGCTCAACCGAATCCGTGCTTCCGCCCGGAATCATCAAGAACTCAAACGTGTACTCGGCAGTTTTATTGAATATCATACCGAACGGAGTCTAAAAAGCCTCAAATTTATTGAAAATGTTTTGTAGGATTTTTAACTATAGGTCCCTACTCCGTTTTGTCCTGCTTCGTAGTGAGAACTCAAACGAGTTTTGACAAATCTTAAGTTTGCATGGTGAAAAATGGGTCATTTAATCTCTCAAGATTCAGAAAACACTCAGAACATATTTATTATAAGGAGTCATGAAATTGAAGAGTAATAACATATTAAAAATTTTTAGCGGTAAGTTTAGGCAAGCCGCAAAATTTGCTAAAATAGTGTTTCTCCTAATTGCTGTTGTATCTCTAATAATAGCACCTGCCTTCTATGCGTCTGCTGCTATTACCGGGAAGATTTCTGGTGTGATTACCGCTCAAGCGACGAACGAGCCACTGGCAAACGTCACAGTAACAATCGTCGGAACAAGTACCACTGCAACAACAAACGATGCAGGCTACTACGTTATGACGAACGTCCGACCCGGTGGCTATGACGTGAAAGTTGAACTGACGGGTTACACTTCCGAAACCGTAGAAGGCGCGAAAGTCCTTGCTGGACTCACTACGACCCTCAATTTCGCCTTGAAAACCTCTGAAGCCGTCACGCTTGAAGGGATAACAGTAACGGCTACTAAACCGCTGATTAAGAAAGATGTTACACAAACGACGCGGATTATTGAATCGGAAGATATTAAAGCGATGCCACGCGATACCGTGAACGGCATTCTTCAAACCCTGCCAGGGGTTTCGGTACTCAATTCAACAGGGTCGCTGCACGTTCGTGGCGGTCGGTCAATGGAGATCAAATATCTTATTGACGGTATCCCGATTAGTGATCCCATCGGTAGAAGTTTAGGCTTAAACATCAGCGCGAATTCTCTTGAACAGATGGAGGTTATTACAGGCGGCTTCAACGCTGAACACGGCGATGCACAGTCCGCTATCGTTAACCTCATCACGAAGGCGGGTTCACACAAATTTTCAGGTCGATTCAGGTACCGCGTCGGACAATGGGGAACACACTACGGTGATCCGCTCTACGGTCCCTGGCTGGATCCAGACAACGGGTTCCGCCCTGTGGCAGTTGAACCCTTCAGAGGCATCTTCCTCGGTAGACCCTACGATTACCAGACGCCTTACCGGGGTGATCCTACCACAGTCGCAGAATTGGCAGCGCGCGAGGGTGATGATCAAGTTACTTTCACAGAAATTGTCCCCGGTGTTTATGCTGATAGGACGGAAAACCCACTTCAACCGATGATAGATTCGGAAACAGGTGAAGCGCAAGTCGATCCCGAGACGGGTGAAACAGTAATGGCACGCCAACCTTACAAGGATGCTGACGGTACGGTTATTGACTATGAGAAAAAACAGGTTACGCTATTAGACGGTTACGTCGTGGATTTGAACCGGTATAGTGGATTGTTCAACGATACGAAAAAGTATGAGTTGTCTCCGAGCCATATTGGGGAATTCGCACTCAGTGGACCGATATGGGGAAACCGCTTGACCTTTTCCTTTGACAGCCAGTTGCGCCGAGATGAAAGCTACCTGCCGAATAACGGCGGAACAGGATATACGCTTCAAGGTAAAATGAAATTTGAGGTAACACCCGACATCAAACTCTACGCAAGTGGACTGTTCGATCAACGGGAAAACCACTCCTATGGTGGAAGCCTTCGATTCTGGCCCAGTGCTATTCCAGTGGGAACGAGGGATGCCCGGAGCCTCTCTTTCCAACTCTCACATAATATCAATTCAGGAACTTTTTACACCTTGACCCTCGGTCAATTCCGGCGTGCTGTTGAGAGTCATCAACCCGATAAAATATGGGATCCATTGGAGAAGACATTTGATGAAAACGCTTGGGATCCCGAAAAAACACCTCAGCAGAACGAAGAAGAAGGCAGAATCAGAAATCCGCCGCAACAGGCGTACAACGATACAACCTACTTCATCGCAGGAGATGACAATTCTTGGACGACGCGCGAGACGACAACTTCAATATTGAGGGGAAATTTTGCGAGCCAAGTTACAGCGAACCACTTGATTCAGACCGGTGTCGAATTCTTGGCTGATGATCTCTATAACCTCGGCGCGACAAACTATGGAAGCTCCAACCTCTACATGGAGTTTTATGATGTCCAACCGCAATCTCTGAGTATGTATGTCCAAGACAAAATGGAGTATGAGGGCATGATCGTCAATGCCGGATTACGATACGACCTGTATAACCCGGATGGCGTTTCACCCGCGGACCCCCTGGACCCGCTTGAACTCAACGACGACGGCACGATCAAACTCGACAAAGAGACCTATAAAGTTGGATTACCGATCATCAAGGATCCGGTTAAGGCTTCTGCTAAACACATGATCTCACCGCGTCTCGGTATCTCCTACCCGATTACTGATCGGACGAAATTGCATTTCACCTACGGGCATTATTATCAGATCCCGCAAGGTGATGATCTCTACGAAAACCTCAGTTTCGATATGCGAGGTGCGATCCGAAGGAGAGGCAATCCCGACCTCAATCCAGAGAAGACTATCGCTTATGAAGTCGGGATCATCCGACAATTGACCGACGATTTAACGATTGATCTTACGGGATTCACCAAGGATATTGACAAGCTTGTCAACAGCGTCCATGTGGATATTACCAACGATTATAGTTATTTCCTTAATGATGAATTCAACGGTGTCACCCACGGGATCTACGGTCGAGTTCAAGGGTTTGAACTCACGATTCGCAAGTGGCGTGTCGGTGGGAGTCCTGTCTCTGGATTACTTAGTTATACCTATTCTGTCGCGAAAGGGAAAGGCTCCAGCCGAAATCTGGGATACCTTACCTACTATCGACAGCAGCCCGACGTAACTGAAAGCCATCCGTTGGCATGGGATCAACGCCATATCTTCTCTGGAACATTGGACATTCAACTGCCTTTCGATGCTGCTGTTAACTTCGTTGGTAGATATGGTAGCGGTTTGCCCTACACACCCAACCCAAGAGCACCCATCAAACCTGACATCAATTCAAAACGTTATCCGCCAACCTACAACGTTGACGCACTGATCAGCAAACGGAGTCGGATTGCTGGGTTGACGTATACGCTCTTTGTGGATATTCGGAACATCTTCAACACGAAAAACCTTGACGACATCTTAGATGCGGTGACTTATGACCGGTACGGCATCCCGCTGAACAGCCAGAAGCACTCACATCCGCTGTCATGGAGCTCGCCGCGGTTGGTTATGATGGGCGTGAGTTTGGATTTTTAGGAAGAAAATGAAACGTAAATGCAACTGGAAAAAGTAATTCCGCTCACAGAGAAAAAGTTATGACCTTGTTTCCAAAACCAGATTACGATTATGAATATGATGATTCACCTAAAGAAACAAAAGTGGTATTCCTGATCCTTGATAAAGGCAAGAAGAATCGCGACGATTGGGATGAAATCCGCGAGAAATTAGTTGTTATGGGTACCGACATCTATAACAAGATTAGAGAATCTGACCGGTAATAATGTGCGTTGCCTAAAAAGATTTTGTAAAGCGAACTTTATGAGATTTATAGTAAACCTATAATTAATTGGGCACTCTCAAACAGTCTGAATGCCCATTTAGTGCATTCAGACTGGCACAAACTAAAAGTTTATGCTACGAATATGTCCATTTATTTTTCGGTTCCACTATAATAAAATATTTCGGTAATCGACGGGCAATGAATTTCCCTACTACAAACAGACCGGTTCGTAGTCGTGCGATTTATCGCACGTTGAAAAATTACCGATTGCGGTACCTAAATACGTACTCCACTTCATAAGAGTCGCGCATTAAAAAAGGAATTTGATGATGGATCCTAAATCCTTTGCTCAAATATATTTCATAATGATCCCGATTATATGTGGGATTGTGGGGGGCTTTTTCTTACTAATCGGGTTACGGGGTATCATAATGAAGCGACCTTTTTTAGTCTCGAGTAGATGGTTGTTATTAGCAATGTTACTTGCTTTTCTACCGGGTATCTCAATGGTTTTCTTTCCAAGTTCAATTCCTTTCATACTAAAGTGGTTAAACCCTATCATTTTTACGGTTGTCCTTGTGACGATGTGTTTTACGTTGCAGGGTTACACTACATTCGGTATCACAGATACATCGTTCCGAGAAGCACTACTCGCAGCACTCCAAGAATTACAACTGCCTTATGAGGAAATGCTGTCTTCCATACGACTTACATCTATTGAAGCGGATCTTCAGGTGTCTGTTCAATCTTGGGTGGGATCAGGGGTGATTAAGATCAAACAACGCAAGCATCGTTCTCAGCTTACGGAGATAGTCGCTGCCATGAACCAGTATTTTCGTAAATCCTCTGTGTCTGTGAATCTAACAACTTGTATTATCTATCTGGTAATGGGAATACTGATGGCTGCTCTTGGAATTGGGGCGGTGTTTTTCTTTCAAAACATCATCATGGAACTACTATAAGTGAGAAGTTGATTATGAAAGTACACGAATTCACACTCATTAAACGCGGTGATGTCATCTTATCACGCTTTTCTGATTCCAAATTGAATCTATAACCTTTGATGAAACTTTACTTGATCGCTATCACATAACAATTAAAATACATTAATTTACGTTGATACTAATAACTGAGCCAGATGAATCTTGAAGGGTCCCGCTTAAAAAGCGAATCTACACGCATAAGAATTATACTAATTTGCATCCTAATCGCTTCCGGTGCTTTGGTGTTGCGGAATGTTGGGCACAGTGGGATTACCTATTGGGATGAAGGGTTCCACGCAGTCGTTGCACGGAATTTGACGAAACATCCGCTCAAATTCACGCTCTACGATCAACCGTGGCTCCCTTACGACTACAAAGGTTGGGGCGAGAACCATATCTGGCTGCATAAACCACCTGTGGGAATGTGGACAATCTGGCTCTCGCACCTGATTTTCGGTATCAATACGTTCGCGCTCCGATTGCCGTCTGCAATCAGTCTTGTTGTAACGGCGTGGTTGACGTATCGGATCGCTGCGGATCTCTTTGACAAACGGGCAGGGCTTATCGCCGCGTTTCTTCAGGGATTCAACCCGTTTCTCTTTGCGTCCGTTCACGGCTATCGCTATTCGGATCATATTGATATTGCGTTACTGCTCTGGGTGCAAGTTTCATGTTGGTTCCTGCTCCGTGCAATTCGGACCGGGAAACGGCGGAATTACATCTTATCAGGTGTAGCGATGGGGATCGCGTATCTCTCGAAAAGCTACCTCGCTTGTATTACGTTCGGTATCGCACTCGTCGTTTGGGGTGTTGTAAAAGGGAAACAGATTTATTACAAGAGACACACATCCGATGATGATGCACAAACCGAGGGGGTAGACGAAAAGATCCGACTCAGCGACATCGGCGTACAACTTTTGGCGGGAATTGCGACAGTCGCACCATGGGCGACCTATTGCTTGATCTACTATAGGAAAGAATTCTTATGGGAACACAAACGCGTTCTCGACCATCTGAATACGGATGTCGAAAGTTGGGGCGCGAGTTGGGATCGACCGCTGTTTGACTATATGCCGCTGTTCTATCCGGTGTTCTATGCTGCCCTTTTCGCGATAGTTTTATGTCTGTTAGTGGTGATGTTCAGACGCTGGAATTTAGCGGAATTGTTCGTGTTAGCGTGGGGTATTGGGGTCATTGTCCCGCACACGCTCGCAGAAACAAAAACACCGTCAGCAACAATGATTGCCGTGCCACCGTTGCTGATCTGTTTGGCAGCAGTTATCAGTCGCGCATGGCAACGACGAGACTGGGCCTATACATCTATTTGGGGGGCAGGGATGCTCGCGATTACGATCATCTCTGGCGGGCGGACTTTGGTTAAAGGGCGGGACCAGTTTGATGGACTGAAAAAAATCGCTCCTTTTATTGAGACAAATTTCTGGATTGTTGAGCAGATTATTGGGTTCGGCGTACTGCTCGCTGTTTTTGCTGGTATTTATATGCTGGTTCGCCGATATAACTGGCAAAGATGGTTATGGCTTGGACTCCGGATAGTCGCATTGGCGATTGCCTTGTTCTATGCGAGAGGCTATGTGGATGCCGCGTATAAGGTCACGGAACGCAACAGCAAAATCCCGCTGTATGAAAAGAGTGGTCCACGCCTTCAACGTGAGATGCCAGAAAACGCTTGCTATTTTCTCGACGACGAGCGCGTCGGTGCACACTTTGATCTGATGTATTATGCCGACCGTTCAACATACCAGATTTACAATGTGCACATGAAAGCACCGCGAGATTTTAAGAGCCAAGCCAAAACAGCACGTGAAGCGGGCGCAATTCCGTATCTCTTTTCTATCAAGGATACGGTTTACGATTATCCGCTGTTTCTTGAAGGTGAGATAGATGTCGGGAATGGAAAAACACAACGGTATCGAGTTTTTGAAATCACGGAAACACAAGAGTAATAATAATTTATAGATATTCATAGGAGCAATTTATGAAACTAATACGATATACACTCTTCCTATCCACGATTTTGGCACTTGCAGTATCACCTATAAGTGCGCAAGTGGATTGGAAAGCACTCGATGTAGGCAATTTGTCGTCTGCTATCTTTAACACCGGAGTCGTCGGGTATCCGAGTAACCCGACTGCCAACCCTTCAGGATGGTGGCCCGCAGGAACAAACGATTCTTACATCTTTGAAGGCGACATCTGGATCGGTGCTAAAAAGGGCGGTGAGATCGCTGTTTCTGAAGCAGATGGCAGACAAAGCGAATTTTGGCCCACCGATGATGTCTCGGAAGTCGTTTCAGACAAGCCGGGGCTGACAACAAAAGGAACGCCGACAAATCAGGCCATTATGTTCAAATGCTCTGATACGAACCCTGATGCAAATAAAGGCACGATTCTCGGATTAGAACTTGAGGTGAATGGGTTCCAATGGAGTTACGCACCGCTCTACGACTTCTTTATTCTTGAGTATAACGTCAAAAATGTCGGCAACGACACGCTTGAAGACGTGTTTATGGCGTTCCGGTACGATGTAGACATCTCCAGTAACGAAACAGGCACGGCAAGTTACTCAGCCGATGACTTCGTTGCCCTTGATCAAACACCGGACGCACTCAACCCTGTGGATCATCCGAACCGTTATCTCTCTTACGGATTCTCCAACGCCTCTGCACCCGGATATATCGGTTTACGGGTATTGGATGCATACATAGGCGATAATCCGGAAGATGCCGCTGCAAAGATTCCATTCGCAGCACACAAACGGATTACGATTTCTACTGATCCATCAACCGATGCTGAGATGTACGCCCTAATTAGCGTTCCCGGTGTTGAACCTCTACCGGCAAACTATGACGACCAACGCTTTATTCAATCGTACGGACCGGTTGAATCCTTAGGCCCGGGGGAATCCTTCAATATCATCATTGCCGTAGCAATCGGTGAAGGACTTGCTGGTTTGCAAGCCTCCGCAGACTGGGCACAGAAATTGTATGATGACGATTACGTCGCACCCGCACCACCGCCCTCCCCGCTGGTAACGGTTTATCCCGCTGACCAACAAGTAACGCTCGTCTGGGAAAGCGAAGGACGCTGGGTTGATAACGGTGTTGGCAAGAATATCGAAGAATATATTGACGTAACCGACCCTGAGAAAATCTTTGAAGGCTATCGGGTCTACAGGCGTGATGTCTCCTACGACGAAGCCACCGGCGATCCGGTCGAAGACTGGACAATGCTGATGGAGTTTGACAAACCGAGTGCGACCGGCAATTTCTTCACAGTATCGCACGTCGGTAAGCAGTCGGACACTAAGATTGAAAGTGAGGGCGATGAACCCTTCTTCGCTGATTTCTTCAAGAGTGCCGTCTACATGATCAAATTCAATTCCAGCACAACCTTTGAAGTGGTCAACACAACACTCTGGGAAGTCATGCCTTATAACGCGGCGTTTCCAGCAGATGGTGGCGGTTATGTTGTCATCAAGGATCCCAATACCGGTGAACCTTATCCCGACGGGACATATCGTTCCGGTGCTAACATCTACTTCGGTGGGCTTTATGTAAAAATTAGTGACGGTCCCTCAGGACCGCCTGTCGCTGGCGATATTTTCCGCGTCGTTTCTACACCTTCACAAGCACTCGGTGAGGATGCAGGCATCAAGAATTTCTATACCGATGAAGGTTTAACCAACGGGCTTGAATACACCTACGCCGTTACTTCTTATGACACAGGGAACCCCAAAACAGGGTTGATTGCGATGGAGAGCAGTCAGATTGAGACGATGCTCCATGTCGTGCCGCGTGCACAACCGGCTGGATACCGTGGACCGACTGTTGATATAGAACAGCAGGGACAAGGGAGTGTTACCGTTGAACCGATGGTGCTTGCCCCGAACAAGGTCACAGGACACGATTATAAAATCGTCTGGTCGGGCGCGAAACAGACGGGGCCCGCTGCATATATTACCGGGCCCGGTTATCAACCGCCTGCTTATGAGATTGTCAACACAACGACAAACCAAACTGTCGTCGAGGCGCAATCCTTTGACTGGTATGACCCGCTCCATCAAGAAGCCGTTGAAGTCCTTTCCCCGATGTTCGATGGTATTGTCTTAAAAATAACAGGTGTTGACGTGTCCTACGGAAGTCCAACCGAAAATCCGATTAACGATGTCAAATTGACAGCAGGCACAGTGACCGGATGGGAGGTAAACATCCACTCCCCAGGTGTCGGTGAGAACACCTGGCCGAACATCTTTTGGGTAACGTACTATCGTCCCCACACCTACTCGATTACGTTTGTTGACGATACACATGTCAAGGTGGTGGACGAGGACACTGGCGAAGAAATCCAATTTAACGATCAACGCGTCGATGGATACGCCATTCTAACAGGCACTGGTTGGCGTGATGAATACGTCCCCGCCGAGACACCCGGCTTCTTCCGAATTTTCATCCGGGGTGGTTACGTCTACATCAAAGACCCTAACGGAGAAATTTCGGCAGGCGATATCTTTACCGTTGAAATGGGCGGCATCAGCGCGCCGCAAGATGGCGACGAATTTCTGTTGATAACAAAAGAAGAGACGCTGGACGCTGAAAACATTGAAGCCGACCTCGGAAAAATTCGCGTTGTGCCAAACCCCTATTTCGTCACGAATAGGGCAGTAATTTCGGAAGGGGCGGACAAGATCTTCTTTACACATCTACCACCGCGGTGTACCATTCGGATTTATACATTAGCAGGCGAATTAGTACGGACAATTGAACACGAAAGTGATGCCACTTACCACCCGGATGTCGCCCCGGATGACCGTTCGTTACAAGGGGACAAAGGGGGGACAGCAACGTTTGAACTCCTCAATCGCTATAATCAGGCACTCGCGAGTGGGATTTATATTTATCATGTCGAAGCCCGCGATGAAAGTGATACGGTCGTCGGCAACAAAATCGGTAGATTCGCAATTATTCGATAACAGGAGAAATCCATGCGATATATAATTTATACGCTTTTATTTTCACTTCTGGCACTGTGGGTCGTTCCCGGTCATGCCACGACCAACGTCGGCACAGCGGGTGCCCAGTTTCTAAAAATCGGTCCCGGTGCACGGGTGGACAGTCTTGGTGGTGCGTTCGGCGCACTCGCCAATGATGTCACCAGTATCTACTGGAACCCAGCAGGGATAAGCCAACTCGAAAAAACCAGTTTTTCAGATACACATACAATCTGGCTTGCCGATATTCGTTATAACTACTTAGCGTTCGCGACACCGATAGAAAACGTCGGCACTATTGGCGCAAGTGTTACCTTCCTCAACGTCCCTGACATGGAGATTACCACACTCACAAAGCCAGATGGCACGGGGCTTTGGTTCTCTGCATGGGACACTGCACTCTCGGTGGCGTATGCCAGACAACTCTACGAAAAGGAATCCGGTGTTAAACTCTCCTTTGGGATCAACGCCAAATACATCCACCAGCAGATCCATCGGGAAAGTGCAAAAGGTGTCGCCGTTGATGTCGGAACTCTATACCATACCGGTTGGCGGAGTCTACGCATCGGGATGTGTTTTTCAAACTTCGGACCAGAGATGCGTTTCAGCGGTCCCGATCTGGAGAGCGGCGCCGAAGAAGCCGGGGACCCAAGAACAGCAGATTATCGTCCGTTCCCTGACACAACGAATCCGGCTCGGAAAGCAGCGTTAGAGACGATCGAATTCCCGCTGCCCTCTAACTTCCGGCTCGGTGTTGCTTACGATGTCATTGATTCTGGGGATAACCTCCTCACGCTTGCACTCGATGCAAACCATCCGAACGACAATAGCGAACGGTTGAACATCGGTATGGAGTATTGGTACAAAAAGATGGCAGCGATTCGCAGTGGCTACAAATTCCGGTTGGGGGAGGATTGGAGAGACGATGAAGAGGGACTTACACTCGGTTTGGGTATCCACCTCACGCTGGGTAAGCGGTTAATCGCTCTTGATTATGCTTACGCCGATTTTGGACACCTACAACAAGCACACCGCGTGAGTTTAGGGCTACAGTTCTAAAGGCAACGAACATGACAGATAGACCGAACATCGTTTATCTCCTTGCAGATCAGATCCGGGCATGCTCACTGCCGGTATACGGTGACACGCAGATTGAAACGCCACACATCGATCGGCTTGCGCAGGAAGGCACCGTCTTTTCAAATGCAATCGCTACTGCACCTGTCTGCACACCATATCGTTCCATGCTTCTCACTGGACGGCACCCACAGACGACGGGACATCTCATCAACTTCGTCAAAACTCGGCACGACGAAATCGGCCTCGGTGATGTTTTCAGTCGAAACGGTTACCGGACAGCGTGGGTCGGTAAATGGCATCTCCATACCGGTTCGTTCCCAGAAATCGGCGGGCGCGACTACGTTCCGGAAGGACGCGACCGCCTCGGATTCCAACATTGGCGTGGTTATAACTTCCACACCGACTATTTCAATGGGACTGTGAACCTTGACGAAGACTGGCGAAACGAGAGATGGGAAGGCTACGAAACCGACGCGCTGAACCGATACGCTTTTCAGTTTATGGGTGATGTGGATGATACGCCGTTTTGTCTGTTTATCTCTCCGCACCAAGCGCACTCCACGCCTTATGAGTTCGCGCCACAAGAATATTATGACCGACTGCCTGCTGAACTCCAACTCCCCGCAAACGTTCCAGATTCGGTTCGAGAACAGTCGTTGAATATTTACCGACACTACCTCGCTATGGTCCTAACCGTAGACGATATGCTTGGTGAATTGATGGCGTATCTTGAAAGAACAGGACGCGTCGAAAACACGCTGCTTGTCTTCGGATCCGATCACGGAACGCAAGGCGGCGCGCAAGGCATCAATTTCTGGGCAAAACGTGAACCCTACGAAGAATCCATCAAAGTGCCGCTGATTATGCGGCTTCCCGGGGTCTTTGATGGAAACCACCGCACCTGTGATACACTCACATCACCCGTTGACCTGTTCCCATCGCTCTGCGGGTTATGCGGTATCCAACCGCCGCGAACCGTTGAAGGCTACGACCTGTCAGACGCTTGGTGTGGCGAAACCGATACCTTTGAACAGGAAGCCGTCCTAACGATGAACTTCGGTGCAACCTATGATTATCTTGTGGACGGAAATGAGTGGCGCGGTGTCCGTACAAAAACACACAGTTACGCACGCTGGCTCAACGGTAAACGGATGTTATATGATGTGGAAGCAGATCCGTTGCAGATGGATAACCTCATTGACAACCCCGAAGCGAAACCGTTGGCAGACGAAATGGAGAACACCCTTACAAACCTGATGGATGCCCGCAATGACAAACTCCAAGTCGCGACGAGTTACACCGACTGGTATGACAGGCAACGCCGCATCGTCCGTAACGCCCACGGTCCCCTCGGCGATCCAGAAGACGAACCCGACTGGTCTCTCCTAATATGTTAAGTCTTCAAAATCCTTTGCTTAAAGAAATCTATTATGCTACAATAAACCTGAATCAATCAATCCGAATGGAGCGTCTAAACAAAAACAGATATGACTCTTCAAGAAATAATTTTAGCGTTAGAAAAGTTTTGGGCAGACCAGGGCTGCGTTATTCAACAACCGTGCGATATAGAAGTCGGCGCAGGCACATTTAACTCAGCAACCTTCCTACGGTGCCTCGGTCCAGAACCGTGGCAAGTGGCTTACGTGGAACCCGTCCGCCGTCCAACCGATGGCAGATATGCAGAAAACCCGTTCCGTGTCGGCGCGTATTACCAGTATCAGGTGATATTGAAACCCGCCCCTGAAAATGTACTACCACTCTACCTTGAGAGCCTCTATAGTCTCGGTATCTCTCCCCGCAAGAACGACATCCGATTTGTCGAAGACGACTGGGAATCACCGACGCTTGGTGCCTCCGGTCTCGGTTGGGAAGTCTGGTGGAACGGAGCGGAGGTTACACAGTTTACCTACTTCCAACAGATGGGGAGCATCGATCTCGACCCGATTTGCGCCGAGATTACCTACGGACTTGAGCGCATCGCGCTCTACCTACAGGACGTGGACGACTTTTTCGACATCCGTTGGAATGAGCATGTTAACTACGGAGATGTTCATCGCCAAAGCGAAGTGGAATACTCAAGGTACAACTTCGAGCAGGCAAACGTGGAAATGCTCTTTGAGTTGTTTAGCACTTATGAGAAGGAGACGCACGCCTGCTTAGATGCGGGGTTAGTGCTACCCGCGACCGACCATGTCTTGAAATGCTCGCACACTTTCAACATGTTAGATGCCCGCGGTGTTATTAGCGTCACGGAACGTGTCAGCTACATCGAACGCGTGCGGCGGCTTGCGCAACGGATCGCGCGGGCGTACGTCAAACAGCGTGAAGAGATGGAGCATCCCCTCATGGGACGTTTTGACACAGGAACAACACCTGCCCCGGTAGGGGCGGTTTCTAGCCGCACCGAACCAACCCCCACCCCGGCAGGTGCGGTTTCTAACCGCACTGAAACTGCTGACCTCCTGTTTGAAATCGGTACGGAAGAGATACCCGCGAGTTACGTCCCGCCTGCCCTTGCGCAGCTCCGCGAAATCGCAACTGAATCCCTCACAAACCACAGAATCCCGTTTGGTGAAATCCAAACACTCGGTACACCGCGCCGTATTACGCTTAGTATCAAGGATCTGGAGACGCTGCAAGAAAGTGAAGAGACAGAAGTTGTGGGACCCCCGAAACGCATCGCCTTTGATGAAAACGGTGAACCGACAAAAGCAGCGATCGGTTTTGCAAAGACGCAGGGTGTTGAAATCTCAGATCTCCTTGTTGTTGAAACTGAACGTGGAGAATACATAGCCGCTTCAAAACTTGAAGAAGGTGTCGCAGCGCGGGAGGTATTGCAAGTGCTTCTCCCGGAATGGATCGAGGCACTGCGTTTTCCGAAAACTATGCGTTGGGAAACTAAATCGGAAGAACCGCGCGAGTTTGCCCGCTTCGCACGCCCGATTCGTTGGCTTGTCGCCCTGTTAGGGGATGATGTTATTAACTGTGCCTACGGTGCTGCACAAGCAGAACGGGTAACCTACGGACACCGCTCCCTGCATCCCGACCCGATAACCTTGACATCAGCAAACTTAGACGCATATATAGAGGCTCTGCGTGCTGTAGATGTGATTGTTTCTCCCGATGAACGACGCGAGACAATCAAAAAACAGGTGGTATCCATTTTGGAAGCAGAGGGCAATCTCCCAAAACTTGACGACGAGCTCTTGGATACGGTGAACTATCTTGTAGAAAATCCACAACCTATCGTCGGTAATTTCAGTGAATCGCATCTCGAACTACCGCCTGAAGTGCTGATTACCGCCATGAAGAAGCATCAACGCTATTTTCCGATGTGGAAAAGTGAACCAGAGTTGTCGGCGAAGTTTATTACTATCTCCAACGGGACCGACGGAAATCTTGATGGCGTTCAGCATGGAAACGAACGCGTGCTTCGCGCAAGACTCAACGATGCCGAGTTCTTCTACGAGGAAGACCAGAAAACCAGCCTTGCTGATAAAGTTGAACGTTTAGGTGCTGTCGTCTTTCACGCTAAACTTGGATCGCTCTTGGATAAAGCGGAACGACTTAAGGTATTGGTTAATTTTATCTCTAAGGAACTACAGACGACAGAAACAGCAGCCGCGCATGCAGAACGTGCAGCTTGGCTCTGTAAGGCGGATTTGACGACCCAAATGGTTATTGAATTCCCGACATTGCAAGGTATTACTGGAAGGTACTACGCACGCAATTCAGGAGAACTTGAACCAGTTGCCACTGCTATCGCTGAGCATTACCAACCGCTTGGTGCGGAAACACCGTTACCCAAAACTGAAGTCGGCGCGCTTCTCGCTGTTGCTGATAAGCTTGACACCATCGTCGGATATTTTGGGATAGAGGAACGCCCCACAGGTTCACAAGACCCCTACTCCCTACGGCGGCATGCCCTCGGCACAATCCGTATCCTCCAAGATCGGCAGCTGGCACTCTCTTTAGATGCTGTGGTGAAAAAGGCATTTTCGCTCTACACAGTGCCGTTAGCAGACGATACACAAACGAGTGTTCTCAGTTTCATCAAAGAACGTCTACGTGTTATCTTGGTGCAAACCGAGCAATACGCGCCTGACCTTGCTGATGCGATCTTGGCAGTTGGCGATGTTAACGTCATTGATGTTCTCAAACGCGCCAGCACACTTGCCGAATTTCGCTTGACACCAAACTTTGAGGAAGTGTATAATGCCCTCAATCGAGTCCTGAGAATTTTGCCGCCGAGCGCGCCAGAGGCCGTGGATGCGACACTGCTGCAAGATGACGCGGAAAAACAACTCTTTGAGCATATCACTGCGGCAGAACCGGACTTCAAACAGAGCATTCAGGAACGTGAGTACGCCAAACTTTTAACACAACTTGCCGCTTTACAGCCAGCAATTGACAGTTTCTTTGATGATGTGTTGGTTATGGCGGAGGAACCTGAAATACGCACCAATCGACTGGCGTTGTTGAATAAAATTGGACGGAATATTTATGCCATCGCAGACTTAACAAAACTCGTGATAGCGGGAAATTAAATATAGGAGACATCTGAGCGCGCTTGCTGATACCACAGGAGAGAACTATGAAGCGACACCGTATTTGTAATCTATTGAGGACCAGTATCCATCTTCCACTCATCGCGGCTATCGCCTTGTTGATTGCATGTGGTGAAAAAGAAAATAGGGATATTATTGAAGCGCGAGCCGCTATTGTTCGCGGAGACTATACCGCTGCACAAACGGCAGTCGAAAAAACAGATTCTGGGAATGAGGAAGGGCGACACCTGAAGGCTTTCCTTGAAAACCGGACACGCACAGAGACAGAGAGTTGGCACCAAGCGATTGCACAATCAAACGCTTACCTCGAAACGCTCTCCGCCGATATCCGGGCTATTACATTGCTGGAAGATCCTGATTCTGATGACCTTGACCAACAGGAACGCCTCATTCGTGCACAAAATTCTATCTCTGGGCTTTTTGCCGTATCGCTCGCTGAGGCAGTCGAAAAGCGGGCAGAATTGCTAACAGAACTGGTCGCACACTCGGATTCTGCTGTAGTCGAAGCACTTTTAGCGGCTGAAAAGTGTTACCAACCCGGTCCACGCGCGGCAGTCGCTCAACTCACGAAAAAACTCGGAAGCGGAAGTGCGGTTATTGAACGACTGCAACAGGCAGCACGCCACGCAGATGCTGCCATACAAAAAGAAGCCGTGCGCCATCTTGGGGCGATGCAGAACCCCCAATTAATCTCAACCTTTGAAGCGGTGCTCACGAGAACGATGAATGTCCCTGAAGTCGCGTATAGGGCAATTGTTGCTCTGGAACAATTAGCGAGTTCAGGTACCGCCGATGGTGCTGCTATTGTACCGGGACTCCAGCTGGCTCTGAAAAACAATAGTGCCCAGGTCCGTATGCACGCCGCAAAACTACTCGGCAGCATCCAAGCTGAAGTTGCTATCCCTGACCTCGTCCGATTGCTCGCAGATCCGAATAGCTATGTCAAAAATACAGCCGTAGCTGCGCTCAACCGTATAGGAAATGCTGCAACTGCCCCATTACTTGAGGTCTTGGAAACGAGCGCGCGAAACCTAATTCCGGACGAAGACACTGGCTTTACTGCCGATTATCAATACATTGCGAGTGCTTACATTGATGATCTGTGGATGAAAAAATATCGAATTGGGACACAGTCCGCTGCAATTCAAACCCTTGGACTCCTCAATGTTTCAGAAGCCGTTCAACCGTTAATTAAGGAATTAGCAAATGAAGAATTGCGAGCTGCTGCTTTAGCAGCACTCATCGAAATGCGTGGTGTTGCTGTCCCACCTATGCTGGACGCTCTGAAAAATAGTACAGATGAAATTCGGATAACGGTTACAGATGCGCTCGGAATGATCGGGGACCGGCGCGCAATTACGCCACTTATTGATGCTTTGAATAGCGATCCGAATAAAGAGGTAAAAGCGTTGGCAGCGACGGGCCTCGGCAATATGCGGGCGCGTCGCTCGGTCCCCGCACTTACGGCGGCCCTCTCTTACGACGACACCACTGCCACTAATGCTGCGGATGCAATTGGAAAAATTGGCGTAACTACAGAGGATGTTGTCGAAAAATTGATCATCATGGCGATGGATAAGCAGATGCGCGAAACCTTACGTATCGCTGCGATTACGGCACTCTGGCAACTCAAGCCTGAAGCAGCAACACAACCGATGCTCCTTCTCATGTTTAGTGACGAGACGAGTCCTGTCATACGTGCCAACGCTGTCAAGGTTCTCAGCCGTATTAAGGCACCTGAAACTACACCTGTGTTGCTTTGGGTGCTGTCTACGCAATTCGATGAAATTTCCGACTTCCAGCGGCACATGAAGCGGGCGTATAAAACACTTGACGCACTCCGAACACAGGTCGAATCTTTCAACATTAAATGGACAGTTGATTACCCGCGCGCAAACTATCGGACATGGGGTGAACTCAAACCGGTACCGAGTCTCGTGCGGAGTGAAGTCGCCCACGCGCTCGGTATTATCAAAGGGGATACCGTGATAGAGTCACTTGTGCGGGCCCTTGAGGATGACGGACGCGCAACAGTGCGCCAAAGCGCAGCCTGGGCACTCGGCGAAGTCAAGGGTGATACCGCAACGACAGCACTCATCACCGCATTGAAAAAAGATAAACAAGGTGTAGTCCGACAAGAAGCTGCTATTGCCCTCGGGAAAATAAAAGGGCAGAGAGTCGTTGATCCGCTGTTAGATGTACTGCGCAGTGATAAGTATGAGACCACCCGCTTCCAAGCTGCAGTCGCACTCCGAGAGATTCAGGCGGCGGATAAGGGACTTGTTGATGTATTGAAAAAAGGCTTGGGAAGTTTTGATGACGGATACGAAGTTCTCTCCGTACAAAACCAGGTCATCGGAGCGCTAATCCTAAATAATAATAATGCAACAGTAGAATTCGTGCTTGATGCCCTTAAGTCAGCAGATGATGAATGGACGCGGTGGGCATGTGTCCATATACTCGGGGCATCTACGAAAAAAATCGCTACCGATGCGATGCTGGTGGAACTGGAACATCCGAGTTATGTTGTTCGCAAACGGGCGGCAAACTCACTCGGTGGCTTTAAAGAACGGCGGTTAGTTGATCCGCTCATCGCTGTACTCGAAAACACCGATGAGATGAAATCTATCCGGGCATCTGCAGTCATTTCGCTGGGTGCTCTCAAAGATGAACGCGCCGCTGCACCACTTCTAACAGCACTCTCTGATGAAAACGCCGAAATTCGATTGCAAGCTGCCGCCGCTTTGGGTGCCCTCAAAGATGCAAAAGCGGTTGCGAAACTCAGCGAAATCGTTGAAAACCCGCTGGAACCGGACGATGTTCGTGCTGCTGCAGTCGCTGCCCTCGGTAATATCGGCGACAAAACGGCAGAAGACGTGCTGATTCGTGCACTTGACATCCGAGTCGGAAACATCGCTAATAACGCCATAATCGCGCTTGGAAAACTTGAAAGTACAACAGCGGTTCCGAGATTGATAGCTATCCTTGAGAATAAGCGGATACCGTTGAACGCTGACACAGCGATTTTAGCGAATGCGTCTGCCCGCACGAAAGCCGCACGGGCACTTGGTACAATCGGAGGCGCGCGTGCCGCTGAAGCCATCGGAAGACGGCTCATTGACGATACAGAATATATTGTCGCTCTTGAGGATGCAGCGAATAGGAAAAACCTTGGGCTCGATGACTGGAAACGCAACTGGAGTTGGGAGGTTTTCGTCGTTGCTGCCAAAAAACTGGATCTACCGGCATTCGTCGCATCAAAAATGGCGGAACGCGCCGCCGATGAATGGGAAAACAATCCCGTGAGAAATGCCGCGATGGTCGCATTGGGGCGTTGTAGTACCGCAGATGCCGCACTGGATATATCCGATCTCAAACAGCGACTCACTGATCCAGATGTAGACATCCGAAAAGCGACCGCCCTCGCAGCTGGTGAAGCCGGACTTTCGGCGCTTATACCAGACCTCGTGCAGATGATGAAGGGCGAAACTGAAGATAACAAAGATGTACGACGTGCTGCCACGCAAGGCCTCAGAGAATTGGCGGATCCTTTAACGACCGATGCTCTTATTGAAGTCATGAACAACGATGATAACCACGTCGAAATCCGACGCGATGCCTCACGCGCACTCGGCAAAATCGCAACCGATCAAGCCGTCACGGCCTTAGTGGAAAAACTCAGAGCCTTACACGAGGCCCAAATTACACGCGGATTCCGCCTCGATGTCATCAGGGCACTCGGTGACGCGAAAAACGCAAACGCAGTCGCACTACTCGAAATGCTCTTGGAAGATCAAGACGCAGACATCCATTTCTTGGCAGCCGCAGCACTCTTTGAAATCACAGGCAAAGGCTACGGCTATAATCGTATATAATGCAAAATGGCTATCGGCTATTCAAAGGAGATTTTTATGGCTTTTTTTGAATTAAGACAGTATAGAACGCAACCCGGTCAACGTGAGAATTGGGTGAAATATATGGAAGAAACAATCCTCCCGTTCCAGATTTCTAAAGGGATGGTTGTCATTGGCAGTTTTATCGGTGAAGAGGAGGACGATCTTTACGTCTGGATCCGACGGTTTGAGAGCGAAGAGCAGCGAGAACAACTCTACGCAGCGGTTTATGAAGACGATCGCTGGGTAAACGAAATTTCGCCACGCGTCGGAGAACTCATTGACAGATCAAAAATCGTTGTCACACGGCTTGAACCGACTTCACGCTCAGCACATCAATAAAACAGGGCTACGGCACACGGCGTGTGCCTACTACTTTTAATGGAGGTGTTTCAATGGGCCCCAAAGAAAAATATCTGTTTGATCTCTGGGGATACGTGAACATTGAAGGCGTTTTAGCGGCTGAAGAACTCGCGGAACTGAATGCCCTTATCGATGCACAAGATTACCCGGATCCAGTAGATGATAATGTCCATTCGCAACGGTTCGGCGGATTCTTGAGTTGGGAGAACGACGCGTTCCGTAAACTCCTCAACCATCCTCATGTTATGCCGTTTTTGGCGGAGATCGTCGGTCCAAAATTCCGATTGGATCACGTCTATGGCATCTTAATGATAGAAGGCAACCCAGGCGGGACGCTCCACGGCGGCGGCACGCCTTATGATCCGTCACAATACTATGTCTTCCGAAATGACCGGATGTATAACGGATTAACTGTCGCTTCGTGGGCACTCACGGATATGCTGCCCGGACATGGCGGCTTCTGTTGTATCCCCGGCAGCCACAAAAGCAACTACCCGTGTCCGCCGGAGTTTCGACCGGTAGTAGATAACAAAACCTGTATGGCACCGGTACATCAAAAAGCAGGGGATGTGGTTATCTTTACGGAGGCGTTAACACACGGCACGCTCCCGTGGACGGCTTCACACGAACGTCGCTCAATCCTGTTCAAGTACTCGCCAGGGCATGCCTCATGGGGACAAGGCAGATACGACGACGAACTTCGCAATCTGATGTCGGATGAAGACCAGAAGTTGATGCTGGAGCCACCTTATGTCGCACACCGTAAACCAGTGGTCTAAAGTGTAAATTGCCAGGTTGAACGGGGAGCATACTATACCTGTTGCTGGCGGGGTTAGCAGCTCCGCCTACTGACTGCTAATCTCTACCAATCCGCGACACTGCCGTCTGTATCATAATAGTACTCGCCTCCGAGTTCTTCTGGGTAGGTATCGAGCGTCTGTTCCGCCTCTTTTGCATCAATTTCAAAGCCGAGTCCAGGTTTTGTGGGTAATTCGATGTGTCCATCTGTAACCTGCCAATCCTCGGTGAACAGACCGTTCCCTAACCCCGCATCAATCTGCTCTTGAATCAGGAAATTCGGCACAACGGCATCCACATGAAGGGAGGCAGAAAAGGCAACGGGACCGATAGCACAATGCGGTGCGATGTGCATATAATAAACCTCCGCCATGTTCGCAATCTTTTTGAGTTCGGTAATACCACCAGCGTGGGAAGTATCGGGTTGTAGGTAAGCGACTGCCTGTTTTTCAAAGACCTCGCGAAACCCCCAACGGGTCAGCAGCCGTTCACCTGTGGCAATCGGGAACGGCACATGGTCAGAGACCAGTTTGAGCGCGTCTACATTCTCTTGTGGGATGGGTTCCTCAACGAACATCGGACGCATCCCTTTAAGTTCATGACAAATCTCAATGGCGAGCGCGGGGGTCATCTTACCATGAAAATCAAATGCAAGTTCGACTTCAGGTCCGACCCACTCACGCATGAGATAGGCGCGTTCTACAAATTCGTCAATCACAGCAGGGGGTTCATGTCCACGCCACTTGCCGCCGGGACCACTTTTAAACGCCGTATAGCCGCCTTTTTGCTGTAAAGATGCCAACCGTTCTTTCGCAGCGGTTTTACCTTCGTCAGTGAGGCTGCCAATACCCCAGTGTGCATAGACGCGGATACGGTCACGCACAGCACCCCCTAAGAGTTCATAAGAGGGTACATTGTAGTATTTGCCAGCGATGTCCCACAACGCCTGATCAATGCCGGATAGTGCGGACATCAAGATATTCCCGCCTCGGAAGAAGGCGGAACGGTAGACGTGCTGCCAGTGGTGCTCAATCCGTAACGGATCTTTGCCGATAAAGTAATCGGCAAGCTCGTCAACAGCCTTACATGTACTTTGAGGCTTACCTTCAAGGGTGGTTTCACCCCATCCGACGATGCCAGTATCTGTCGTGATTTTGACGAGTCGTGTTCGGCGACGCGGGTAAAATTGTTCAATCGTAGTAATCTTCATTTTTTTAACTATGGTCTCCTTGTCACCGCTCCATTTCATTACGCGGTGGTTTCTGATTAGGTCTCAACGCTTTTTGGTAATTTTGATGTTTCTTTTATGGTGAATTATAGAAACAAGTTTGCCTCGCAGTGAGAGTTATCAATAACGCTGTCTTGCTCAAAGTCCCCCTGATAAGGGGGATTTAGGGGGTTGACTTGGCATTAAGAGTGTATA
>JAGFCB010000053.1 GCA_022394775.1 Candidatus Poribacteria bacterium | reverse complement strand
AATCCCAATCTCTTTATGGCAGACGCGACATTGAAAAACCAAAAATCCGATCCCGGCGTAACGTTTCGTGCCATCGCACTCGGTTTGCTACTGATTCCGGTGAATACCTACTTCATCATGGCAAACCATCTCAAATTTTGGAGCACCCTCCCGACCACGATGTCGCTCATCTACAACGTGATTATCACGTTGATGGTGCTCATCCCGTTCAACCTATTACTCAAACGGTTTCTGCCAAAGTTCGCTTTCAGACAGGGTGAATTGCTAACAGTCTTCGTGATGCTCTCGCTCTCCTCAGCGATCGCGGGGCACGATATGATGCAAACCGTCATCCCAACAATCTCCGACGGGTACTGGTTCGCGACCCCCGAAAACGAATGGAAACAACTCTTCTGGCGACACCTACCGGCGTGGCTGACCTCTAACGACGAAGCAAGCCTGAAGTTGTTTTATGATGGCGAAAGCACCGCCTATCGGAAGGTGCATCTGCTCGGATGGCTCCGTCCGATCCTCTGGTGGACAATCTTCCTGACTGTCCTCATCTGGGTGATGATCTGTATCGATGTCTTCCTCCGAAGACAGTGGATTGAGAGTGAACGGCTATCCTATCCGATTGTGCAGTTACCACTGGAAATGACAAGGCTCGATGGACGGCTTTTCAAGTCGAAGACGATGTGGCTCGGTTTCGCGATTGCTGGCGGTATCAACCTCATCAACGGTGTGCATGTCCTGTTCCCAGAACTCCCCGAAATCCCGGTCCGGCACGCCGAGATCGGTCAATACTTCACGCAAAAACCGTGGAACTCTATCGGTTGGACACCTGTCTATATCCGCTCATTCGCCGTCGGACTCGCGTACCTTATGCCGTTAGAGATGTCGTTTTCCGTCTGGTTTTTCTATTGGTTCTGGAAAGCGGAACGGATCTTGGGTAGCGCGCTTGGGCTCGATATTATGCCGGGATTCCCTTACGACTGGCAGCAGATAATGGGCGGCTACCTCGTCCTCTCCTGCTTCGCACTCTGGGGCGGACGCCGCTTCTTTTTTCGTGTTGTGAAGCACATCTTTCGGGGGTATCACGCACCGGGTGAAATCGATGACAGCCGAGAACCGATGCGTTACCGATGGGCATCGCTCGGATTAGTGGGTGGATTGATATTCCTATGCGTCTTTTCACACCGCGGCGGCATGGCATTCTGGACAATCGCGCTCTACTTTCTCATCTACTATCTGTTATCCATGAGCCTCACGCGTATCCGCGCCGAAGTCGGTCCGCCAACGATCCGCACTTACGCAACGCCTCACGGTATCCTCACGGACATATTCGGTACCCGTATCCTGTCACACGGTAGTTTAACGATGATGCGCCTCTATCTCACCTTCAATCGCGGTTCTCGCGCAAACCCGATGCCGCATACGCTCGAAGGTTTCAAACTCGCGGACGAGTCCAGCATGCGTTCGGGTAGACTCATCGTAGCGATGATGTTCGCAGCGGTGGTCGGAATCCTCGCATCGTTTTGGGCATACCTCGTCGTCGGCTACAACATAGGGGTCGTCAGTGATCTCGGCACGGGTGGGTACAACCTCCTGCAAAATTGGATTTCGCATCCAACCGAAACCGACGTTGCCGCTGTGACTTTCATCGGTGTCGGTGCACTCTTCACGGGTTTCCTCTGGTGGCTCCGAACGATCTTTCCGTTCTGGCCCTTCCATCCGGCGGGTTACCTCGTCGCAGGCGAAAAATCGACCATCGGTCGACTCTGGTTCTCTATATTCCTGAGTTGGGGCATCAAAACGATCCTGCTAAAAGTCGGCGGGATTCGTCTGTATCGTAAAGCGTATCCGCTGTTTCTGGGCTTAATCCTCGGTGAATTCATGATAGGCGGTATATGGGTGCTCATCCGACTCTTCACAGGCGTGCAGATGTATTCATTTTATAGATAATAGTTATAACTTATAACTTATAACTTATAAGTCTGGGTTGTGATTTATCAACGCCTTCTTGTGGATGCCACAACCGCTATTGGGTTGCAACGTGATAAGGAGATGTGGGAACATCCGAAGTTAACTAAAAACTTATAACTTATAACCTATAACTACTAAGGAGATAAACATGAAATTAGCAGTGCTTTCTTATAGTCATCATGGACGGAGTATGGCGCGCACAGCGCACGGACTCGGACATGAAATCGTCGGGGTTATGGACGGTGAAGCTGCGCCTCGACAACAGTTAATGGACGATTTCCAATGTCCGGGATTCGAGACAGCAGCAGAATGCCTTGATACCAGCAAACCCGACGCTGTCCTTGTCGCGGGAAAACATATTGAGATGGGCGATCACGTACAGGTATGCGTAGACCGGCGTATCCCTTATCTTTTGGACAAACCCTTTGCTGACACTGCCGATAGACTCCGCCCCGCTGCTGAGGCATCCGAGAAACACGGTGTGTTCAGCGCGCTTGTGTTACCAAACCGTGCCAGTCGAATCGTGAGCGTCGTTCAAGAGATGATCGCTGATGGCAGTTTGGGAGACTTGGTGTTATACAACAGCAGACTCAACAACGGTCCCCCGTCCCGTTATGATCCGACACCCTCTTATTGGCACAACGATCCGAGTATCTCCGGTGGCGGATGCTGGGCAGTCGAGTCAGCACACGGTATTGATACATTCCTTCAATTTGTCGGCGATGAACCAATTACAGTCGTCGGCGCGGTTATGTCGAACGCCATGTATCGTCGCGGTGTGGAAGATACGAGTATAGGTGTGCTACGCACGGAAAGCGGGATCACTGGCATCATTGAATCGGGGTACAACTATCCGTCCGGTACACGCGGTGGCGACCACTTTTTCCGATTTATCGGGACGAAGGCATCGGTATTTGAGCAGTACGGTCGCAACGGTGAACCGCTGATTGAAGTGCATACAACGGAGGGTGTACAGTTTAGCGAGGATATCTCGCACGGGGCACGGATACAGGGGATAATGGGCAAAGCATTTGATGCAATCGGAGGCGGCGATACCTTCGAGCCGACGGTTGCTGATGCAGTAAGAATTCTTGAGATTCAAGATGCCGTCTATGTACACGCCCGACTGGGAGTGACAACACATGGACCGTATCCGATGGGTTAACGCCGTTTCTGAGGTCTGGTAGGATCCCGTCACCCAGTAATACAAGCCTTACACAGGAGTCCTTGTTTCAAGGAAACGGAATTTCCAAGCTTTTACAAATTTTTCTCACTAAGAACCTGTTCAATTCTCGGTGTCTTGGTACAGGCGCGACACTCCGTGTTTGGCGATTAACATAGATAGTATGGTTACCGCCTTAGCGAAAAAATTCGCAACCATGTTTTTCAAGATGACGAACGAACTCGCGCCTTTTCATGAACGTACGGAAATAGGCTCACGAATGACATCTTGTAACTCCGCGATGTCTTCTTCAGCAAGTGCGCGATTCGCCGCAAGTGTCAGTTCAATTGCCTCTCGAAGATTTGCCCTCGTTTCTTCAAGCGTTTTACCTTGTGTATTCGCGTTGGGCAATTCTTCGACAAATCCGATGTAACCTTCTGGGACTTTTTTGAAAACTGCGTTAAATTTCATTCTGATATTTCCTTTCCTATCACTATATAGGGAAAAAGCACCACCCCTACAACTTACGGTAATTTGTATTATACTTGAGACTTAGGTTAAAATGCAATTTTTTTTGCAATTTCTGTTGACAAGGCGGTATAACTAACGTATACTTTTTGGCATACGCGCGGGGATAGTTGTTTACAGTTAACGACAAAGGAGATCAAATATGCCGAATCTAAATGTTTCACAAACCCTCGCTTGCACTATTGCTGCAGGTATCGCGTTAACACCTACGCTCATCGGGTATGCCGCCGGTAGCGATGCCATCTTTGCACCAGGTGCGGAACTTAAAGAACTCTTCAACGGTGCGCATTTCACGGAAGGTGTCTCCGTCGCGCCAGATGGAACGGTCTATTTCAGCGACATCACCTTCACGGATCAGACGGACATGAAGGCTGGAAATATCTGGAAACACAATCCAGAGACTGGCGAAACCACTATCTTCCGTTCTCCGAGTGGGATGTCAAACGGCACAAAATTTGACGCGCAGGGTCGTTTGGTCGTCGCTGAGGGTGCGGATTTCGGGGGACGTAGGATTACTCGGACAGATATGGAAACCGGGAAAAGCGAAATTATCGCCGGCCTGTATAACGGAAAGCCCTTTAACTCGCCTAACGACCTGTCGATTGATGAACAGGGACGCATCTATTTCACGGATCCGCGGTATGCTGGACACGAACCCGTCGAACAACCCATCTTTGGGGTCTATCGCATTGATACAGACGGCACTGTCCATCTCGTTGTAACGGATGCGGGCAAACCGAACGGCGTAGCGGTCTCCCCGGATCAAAATACGCTCTATGTCATCAGCCACGATAACGGTGCGATGGGAAGTTTTCCTGAAGAAGTGCCCATGCGTAAAGGAAATATGGCACTCCTCGCCTACGATCTCTCATCCGACGGCACAGCGACTTTCCGTAAGACGCTCGTTGACTTCGCACCAGAAGACGGACCGGACGGGATGGTTGTCGATGCAGAAGGGAATTTATACGTGGCGGTGCGCGATGAAACCCAAAAAGGCGTTCACGTCTATACATCTGAAGGCGAGGAACTGGCGTACGTCGAGACACCGGATAAACCTACCAACGTTGCATTCGGACGCGGCACAACGAGCAAGACGCTTTATATTACGGCGGAGAATTGCCTCTACAGTATCCAAACGACGAAAGAAGGGTATCATCTCCCACAAAAGTAGTCCCTTAAACATCGGGATGAAGATTGTGCCACGGTGTCGCGCTTTCATAAGCGTGTCCAACACAACACAACAACGGCTCTGTCAAATGTTTTCCGACGAACTGAATGCTCAACGGTAACCCTTCGCTATTCATGCCGCACGGTACAGATAGCGTCGGCGCGCCGTTGTAGTCAAACGGCACAGTAAACCGTTGGAATTTCGGTGCCCGCGGTTCATAAGCGCCGTATAATCCCTCTTCCGTGACAACGTGTGGCGGCGCGGACATTGACGGACACACCAGCACATCAATGTCTGCAAATACCCGTCTGAGATGTCCTGTGCAAGCGGCTCTCAAATTATTCGCTTTCGCGTATGCCGCGCCTGTCACCTGCGCCCCCATATCAAGCCAACCTCGGAACCATGGACCATAACTCTCTCTCAGTAACGGATAGGTAGCGGCGTGCGCCACAACTGCCTCAGTAGCACACAGCGTGGGCCACGCCGAGACGTATTCATCTACATCCGGCATCTCCACTTCAACGATTTCAGCCCCTTGATTCGCAAGGACTCCGACACCGGCGCGCACGGCATCAGCGAGTTCACCATCAATATCGTGCGTCGCATAGTGTTCATCGAACCCGATGCGCACACCTTCGAGATCCTGCCCTATCCCTTCAAGCATATTCGGCACCGGATTCGGAAGAGAAGTCGGGTCGTTTGGATCAAACCCAGCGATCGCCTCAAGTATAATTCCTGCATCGGCGACGCTCCGTGTCATCGGACCGACATGATCCATAGATTCCGCAAGATCGAACACGCCGTAACGACTCACCCGTCCCCATGTCGGTTTTATCCCGACGATGCCGCATGCTGCTGACGGAAATCGAATGGAACCGCCTGTATCACTACCGAGTGAACCGAAACACAACCCTGCCGCCGTTGCGACACCGGAACCGCTTGACGACGAACCCGTCCACCGATCAGGGTTCCAGGGATTCTTGGGGATACTAAATTCAGGGTTGTAGCCGCCCATCGCACCTTCAGTCAGGACGAGTTTACCGAGCAATATTGCACCCGCTGCTTCAAGTTTCGCGACGACGGTACTATCAAACGCAGGCACATGCCCGACGAGTGCTTTCGTCGCGCCCCTTGTGGGGATCCCTTTCGTGAAGCAGAGATCTTTCACCGCGATTGGCACCCCGTGGAGTGGACCGCGATACTTTCCGGCGTTAATTTCCTGTTCCGCTTTCTGCGCGGCAGCCGTCGCCTGTTCCGCTGTCACAGTCTCGTAACTCTTCAATTGACCGTCAAGCTGCTCAATCCGTGCCAGCATTGCAGCCGTAACATCGACAGGCGATAGCTGCTTGGCAGCAATCGCCTCCGCAATCTCAGTAATAGTCCTAAAGTGAAATGGCGTTTCACTCACGTCCGTTCTCCTTGTTAAAAGTTGCCAGTTTTCAGTTATCAGTTGTCAGAGGAATAGCCGTTAGCCATTAGCAGTTAGTGAGTCTCACTGCCGAGAGTGCTTCGCAGTGAGAATTCTACAAGAAAGAGTCTACTCCTCAATCCGAATCTTATACACACCGCCTGCGCCTGTACCCGCGTAGAGAAAATCGTCAAAGACGACTAACGAAAGCACTTGGTGCCGCAGTGGACCTATCGGCTCCCACCATCTTTTATCCGGCATCCACCGGAAAACGCCTTTACCATAAGTACCCACGTAAAGTTCGGTGCCAATGACCTCCATTGTCACAACTGCCCTATCCTCCAAACCATCGTTTATAGGTGTCCAAGCATCGCCACCATTAACGGAACGGATGACACCTTTCCCCCAAGAGGATGCGTAGAGCGTTGAGCCGACCCATCTCAATCCGGATATACTACTCTGTGCCATATCCGTTGAATTGATCAGTTTCCACGATTTTCCTGTGCCCTCGTTAAGATAAATTTGTCCCTCACCCGTGCCAGCATAGATACTCTCCCCGTTTACGGATAACGCTGTAATGAAGTATCCTTCCAAGCCAAGAGAGGTAGCCCATGGGTCTGAATCCTGCTCCCACTGGAAAACGCCGTCACGTTGGGTGCCGATATAAAAAGTCGTCCCCACAATCTCCAAACACTGGATTCCGGTTAGCTTGCTATTAACGAGAACTTGAACCAATGCGTTGCTCTCGCTATCCAACCGGAAAACGCCGCCCACGACACCGCCTTGGTCGGGCGGAGGAAATCTAATAGCCCCTACGTAAAGCACTCCGTCCGAAACGGATAACGTAGAAAACAGATATTCATCCGGCACTGAAGAAATTTGTACGGGTTGCCACGAGTTGCCACCGTTAACTGAATGGACAAGCCTTTCGCTTATTCCGGCATAAATTGTTTTTCCAATAACTGCCAACTCACCAACCGTTGTATTCGTCAATCCGGTGTTGGCTTCCACCCAAGAATCACCACCGTCCATTGTGCGAAAGATGCCACCTTCTGCAGTGCCAGCAAAGACAGTGTCTTCATTGACTACCAACAAAGTAGAGACCGTCCGATCAGTCAAACCCGTATTGGCGGCTGTCCAAGAATTCCCCTTATCGTCGGAACGAAAAACGCCACTGCCATACGTCCCAGCATAGAGCATTTCGCCGAATACAGCCAACGTCGTAATGGTATGCGCCATTTCTTTCACTGCAATACGGGTCCATGAATCGCCCTCATCATTAGATCTAAAAAGTCCGGCTCCATTGCGCACCCTTCCGCCCACGTAGAGCAGGTTCTCCATAGCCGCGAACGCGTCAATCTGCCCCAGAACAAAATCATCATGTACAGCATTCAATTCATCCGCATTGTCCCTTTTGCGGAAAACCCTATCCCCGGCTCCGGCGACAAGGGTTGTTCCTATACGCGAAAGTTCACGAATTAACATAGGTCCGAACCCATCGTTTACTTGTAGCCACGAGTCGCCGTCATCATCTGAATACCAGACCCCTGTATTTAAGGTGCCGACATATATGCGGTCCCCGATAATTACGATACCACTGATGGATTCATGCTCTTGGAAGTTTGAAACGGGATGCCATGTGTTGCCACCATCCGTTGAGGCGTACAAAGTACGCCGCGTGCCAGCGTAGAAAGTATCCCCCTTTTGTGCAAAGGCGGTAACACCCGTAAAACCCTCTCCTGGCTCAAAATGTAATCCAGTATTAACAGGTGTCCAAGTGTTTCCGCGATCCGTTGAACGGAAAATACCCGCACCCTCCGTTCCAGCGAAAAGTACGCCTTTAGGTGCGGCATAGAAGGCGAGAATTTCGCCACCGTAGGGACCGTTGGTTTGCACCCAATCGCTCTTGTCAGGTGCAGCGTGCTCATCCGCCCTGAGTTGCGGCACGAAAACGATGAACAGCACCGTCGCTGTAATCCAAATAACCGATAATATCCGTTGTTGCTTCATCTGTATGCTCCCTTTTTGTGACAATTATTTCAGGATAATCCACAAACGATACAAATCCAGCGTATTCTATATTATGTACCATCCTTTAACAACCATCATCACAAAGAGGTTTACAGGACATCACATACGGACCAGCGACTAATTCAATTCACTCACACGCGGACGTCCTAAGAGGCTCATCAGCCGATCGTCCGCATTTTCGATTGCTTCTTCAGGGACAGGCACACCATTACAGAGGCTAAACCGCCAATACGCCCAATACGCCGCATATTGCGATTGGATAATATAACGCGTCTTATTAGAAAGGTTCGGTGCACCGCG
>JAGFCB010000231.1 GCA_022394775.1 Candidatus Poribacteria bacterium | reverse complement strand
CACCTCTAAAAAGGGAATGTTCATCATTTCAAATCAACCCTTAGTGACGCGACGAGTTGTTAAAAAGTTTCACAATTTTGGAAAATTTTTAGCAAAGTTGCAGAAACCGACAAGTTTCGTCGAAAGATGTGGATTTATGTAAAGAGCTTTGAGGTTCTATTCTGGTGATGATGAGGGGTAGGGAGAACTTGTAGTCGTTCGATTTGCTTCTGATTTTACTCTCCAATTGGATATTGATGTGGAACGATCTCAACGATCTCATCTTCGGAATTCGCCTGAAAAAACGCGACTATATCGTCAATCATCTCAGCCTTAATTTCATGCCCAGTATTTTCGTAAGTAACAAATTGCGCGGGGATACCAAGTGCCTTGTATATCGTCTGACTCACGCGCCAACGATCCGGCATCATTTTTGCGCCGATGTGTTTTTCGACTAACTCAGCATCCACTGCATCATAAGCATCTCGATATAGAACGGTGTCATTGTTATCTAAGGCACCCATGTAAATGTACTGGGATACTTTTTTATATCCTGCTTCATCAAATTCAATATCCGCGATTTCTCTCACGTCCGCAATTCCGACTGGGTAACGCAGTATTGTATCCTCCCAGCGATCTGTTGGAAAGGTCGGGATGCTATTGACACCGCCAGTTGCGGCAGCGCGGACAACCGTAGGGTGTAATATAGCAAACCGATTCGCAAACGTTCCGGAAGCCGAAAATCCATTCATAAAAATCTTCTCATTCACCTTCATATTATTGTGTCGCAGAAGTCTTTGGGCATGGGCTATCATATTGATAAGCTGCAGGTCGATTCTCTTGAGGTCGCCATCTCTAATCAGGAGGGTGTCTCTATCTAAGGCATGCGTGTAGGTTTGCCAGTGTTCGCCACCAGACTTCGGAAGAACAGGCACGTGCAATTGATCTCCACCGGGTCTCGGAAAAACAGGCACGAGCAACGGGACTCTCAATTTTTGAGCAATGACAGTGGCATGAGATGCCTCAGCCAACGCCTTTGTCTTTCTATCAAGACTTTCAAGACTTCGACTCACCCCTGTGTTGCAAGGTTCCACGAGCAGATAAACATGTTTACTCAAGTTTATTCCTTGTGGAATGAACAGGTAATACGGGAAATTAAAACCCTTTGCAGGATTCACAGTGACACGACAGAGCAGTTCATTTGAGAGGTCTAATTCCTCAATATCTGTTACATAGACAGGTGTGGTGTCCACAAAAGTAGGCGTAACGGGTTCGGGACCTTCGGTTGTGAAAGTGAGCGTATGTTCTTGTAACGCAACGCCTGCCATATTTCTATAGCCTTGATTACCCCCCAATATAAGCCTATAGGTTCTTGAAGGTGATAGGCGTTGATTAAACGGAATAACGAGAGTTCTACCACCATCTATCCATTTAGGGGCACCCATCGGTACGCCTGCATACTCAATATCAACACCTATTATTAACTCGCTGAAGCGGATCCGTATATCCTTTAGATCTGTTGAAACTTTTTCAGATAAATCGGGCAGAGTCCTCAGCACTTTCGGACGACTGGATGTAGGTGAAAGGTCAGGATCCAGGGGCTGATCGCTATTTTCAACAATTTTACAATTTTCAATAATCGGTTTTTCTCGATACTCGTTTTGCCATTTGTACGTCCACATATTACCGTACTGCAAAGGAAGATATTCTTCGCCTTTAGGAACATTGTATTCAAGCAATTCTGCTTCCGTCGTGTTGCCGTTGGAATGTTCATAGCGCATTTTAACAACACCAACACCTTTGGCGAACCACAAATAGCGCGTGCCGTTGCTAAGTGAACTTCTCAGTCGGGAATTTTCCTTAGCGTTTGTAAAGATCGTTTTATGCTTAAGGCAGTCCGTGAAAGTCCCGGCGGCAACCTTTACCTTTTCATATCCCTCCAGAGTTACCTGCGCTGGTAGCTGCCAGCGATCTTTCTGGGTCCAAGTATCTCCGATAACCAAAGGGAACTTGAAAAGGTCAATATTATGGTGGAGAATATAACTCACCAAACCAGTTCCGGTAGTTCCGTAACTTGTAGATGTCAAAACTTCATCTGTTCTCATAAGAGAGAAACGTCCGCCTGCCAAAACTTCCCCACTTTCTTCTTCATGCGTGCTTGCCTCAAGGATGATGTAGCGGTTACCTTTATCGGTAACAGTAGGTTCCTCAGTTTGGTCTACCTGCGCGGCAGCAAATCGCGTTGTATATTCCTGTTGATTGAGTTGTTGACTGAACCCGTTGTTTTTACTGGGGGCTGCCGCATTTCCGAGTTGCGTCCGGACATCCGGTTTCGATTCAAGATTTAGTACAACGGGTGCTTCAATGAGTTCAACTTTCATCTCTGAAGTCGCGTCAAAACTGTAGGGTTTTTGAAAACGCGATAAGTACTCCGTGCCGATACCTAACATCAAGAATATTACGGCGATGGTGGAAATACCGATTGCCCACGGCACA
>JAGFCB010000063.1 GCA_022394775.1 Candidatus Poribacteria bacterium | reverse complement strand
ATAATAGCAGCGGATTTGATAAGATTGACCGTTCAACATTTTGGAAAAAAATAGGCGCAGCATTCGACACCAGACGCGACATAGAAAAAAAGGCACAACAACAAAAACAGCAGCGTATTTCGGAACGCGCCAAGCAACTCGTAACTCCAGAGGCTATAAAGAAACGCACCGATATGATGATAGACGAAGAGGCGAAAATACGCCTGAATGAAAAATCAATACGAGATGCAGTCGTATGGCAACTACAACAAAAAATAGAGCGATTGGAATCCCAACTACAAGAAGAAACAAACCAACTCGAATCTATAATAGACAATCTACGGATGGCATTAGACGCGAGTAGGAATAGTACAATGTGGGGCTGGATTTTGTTTGGTATCTCTGTTGTTTTGCTTATAGCAGTAGCAGCAAACAGTTAAAAGGTGGTGATTCTGTGAGGAATTTGATTTGTGTGATGCTGGTGGTGTTCCTGCCGTTGACGTTAGCATCACAGACACAAAAGAGATTTAAGGTGTGTGTGAATGTGTATGGTGACGATGCCCAAATAACAAATACCCTCGAAAGCAATCTCAAGAGAGAGTTCCGTTTATTGGGAGATGTTGATATTGTAGATTTTGATGAGAATTGGCACTTCGTCTATAGTACCAGTTATCTTGAAGCCAAATTCAAAGATGGTCGCAAAAGAGGCTACGTGGCAATCGCGTCTGTTTGGTATGAGAGAGTACCAGACTCCTATTTTAAGGTAGATCGTCTCGCCCAATTAAAGGGACAGCCAGTTTATTCTTCTCGTTCTCCGGGTGCTGCCCTTTACGATACAGATATATTGGATAAGCATTGTGTGTGGACAGTAGGCAATGTTGATAAAGTTTACCTTACACCTGTAAGGAAATTACTCCGATAACTCACAATCTGGAAGCAGAACTTTCCAACATATGAACTTAACATGTTACATTAAATTTCATTCCCATAATTTCGTAGTCCAAATTAATTTTACCGCAAAATTTGTGTCGTTTGGCTGAACCACCGGAAAAATTTCTGAATCCGTCCAGGGCGAGAGACCCGAATTTCGGAAATGACTGATCGAAAAAATGTCAGCCAATGCCTTAATATCCATCAGTATACCAGAAGATATGATGCGACTTGATGTCCTGTGATAAAGGCGGGGGTTGATCGTGTAATAGATCCGGGATTGAATCATAAGGGTTGGAAAGGGCATCGGGTTGATTGATGCGATACATCGCACTGCCGTGTTCGTTAATTTCGGGGGCATTGAAACCATCTGCAATAGGAGCAGGGTAGACAACCTCAAGTGATTCAGCATCCAACTGAGCTATTACATTAGAAAGCATATCTTCAAAAAGTTGCTTGCCGCGCTCACGCGCAAAAGCGGCTTCCGAAGCGGCAAATTCCTCAACATTCAATTGATCTTCGCGCCGGACAACAGAAACATAGCCTTCAATCTCTCCATCACGTTCAGCGATCCAAGCACTCGGTGACTCAGTCCGCACCCATTCTGTCCAATAGGCTATATCATCTCTGACAAACGGGCCGTTGAATTTACGTGCGTATCCGTCATAGATAGTGGCAATCCGTTCAACTTCGGCTGCATCATCAAAATTGGCAGGACGGACATCCCATTCCACCTGTTTTTGAGCAGCGAAGGGTTGTTTCGCAGAGTAGCGAGGCACCTTTTCCCACCCCTCAACCGCATAGATTTGTTGGCTGCCATGGAGTGAAGACATAACTATATCGCGAGACTCCATAAACTGGATCGAATCCTTAAGAAGCTGCGTCGCAAGTCCACGCCGACGGTATTCTGGGCGCGTACTAACCTCACCGATCCCCCCGACCGTTACCGGTTCACCCTGCAAAAACATCTTACGGATAAAGACGCGAACCGTGCTGACGATTGTGCCGTCATCAACCGCAATGCGGATACCTTCCGGGTCCCGCCACGGGTCGTTGTGCCAATGATTAGAAAAGTATTGGCGACCCCCTGTAAAGACGTGCGTGACATGGTCCAGCCACTTCTCTAACTCATCAGGATAAAGTGCGCGAAACTCCATTTTTATAGATAGTCCTCACTTTTGGAAACGGCACAAGGATTGTGCCTACTGCTTTTAGAACTTTATGGTCAACTCGCCAAGGAACTGACGTGCTTGATTACGGCTGCCGAAGACCTCATAGAGATCACCAGACACATCGTAAAATCGGCGGACAAAATTGCGACTCGTTTCCGCAGGGTTCAGATCCGCGTAACGGAGCCATAGATTCGTCCGGGACCAGATATCCCAATTCAATTCAATAACTGTGGAGCTCGCATCACCGCTGTCAACCCTACGCTGCTTGTTGAGATCTTGGAAAAGCGCGTCCTGTGTCAAATCAGAAGTGCCATCCACCCGTCCAATTGATAGATTCAACTCTTTATACCGATACGAATTCGGGTTGGTGATAAATTTCAAATTCGCGGCGAAAGCATTCTCTAACGCTTGTGTCCCAAAATCGTAACTATCCTCTACCTTCGCAGGTGTGATGTAACGTTCATCTTGCTCGCTGTATGTTAATTCATCAAGGAACGTCAAATGCCATCGCTCAGAGAGGCTATACGTCCATCCAAATAGATTTTTCAGTTCCAATTGGTTGAGTTCATCTTCGACATCCGTTGAAACATCGATGTCCTCATAATCCTCAGCGTATTCGTTGTAAAGATTCGCGGCACGAAGACTATAAAAACCGTTCATGTGGGACGGTTTCACAGTAAATCCTGTGATAGAATACTGCGCGATCGTAAAATCACTTGCATCCCGTAGATAAAGATGCCCCGCAGCATCAAGGTCCAAGAAAGTTTGGTCGTGTTTTTCTTCGCTGAGTTGATCCGTCTCATAAACGATCCGTCCAATATACCGTCCACTACTGTCAAACTTCTGGATACGTGAAATGATGTTATGAAAGAGCGTCAACCGGATATCCTTACGTTTCAGTTCCTCAGCGAGCTCAGCATCATCTTCATCGTCTGTTTCTTCATCAGCATAGTAGCGGTTGTACTCAGCTTCTTCAAGCAAGCGCACGCGCCGATTCAAGGCAGCGGTATCGGCAGCCGTTACAGAACGCTGTGTAAACGGTCCGTATTGTGACCGTGTCGCATTCGTAATCGTGTCAGCGAGTTCAGTTTGCCCTGGCGTGCTCTCTGTCAGCTGCGTCAATGTTGGTGAGAGAACGACAACCTCTGGGAGTCCGCCTACTTTTCTACGAAATCGACTTGCATCTTTAACGAGGATCTCGCCGGTCGGGAGTGTTGTGAGTGCCATCGGTTTCACAAATTCACCGTTGCCGCGCCCTTTTCTACCGAAACTGCCGAGGGATTTCCCTGCTGCATCAAACCTCACAACTCGGTGATTACCCGTATCCGCAATCAGAACGTTCCCGCGAGCATCAATCGCAATATCCGAGGCATCCATGTCAAATTCACCATCACTCGCGCCGTATCTACCGAAAGTAATCAACTTTTCGCCATCGGCACTGAACTTATGGACACGTCCGCGTTCCGCGTCTAAAACGTAGAGTTCATTTTCGACGTTGAGCGCGACGCGGAGGGCTCTGTCATGTCCTTTCGGTTGAATTCCGAAAGCCGTTTTTCCATTTTCGTCAATGATAAAGTTTCCTACCAAAACAACCTTGGGATGTACATCCACTGGATCGACAAAATAGGTCTCTAACAATTCACCGATTGGGCTGAATTTGTGGACGCACGGTGCGAACATATAAATTTTGGGATCGGCGGTTTCGGCAATGTGATGCGCTGTCACGTCAGCAACATAGATATTTCCAACGCTATCTACAGCGAGATGCCCAGGTTTTCGCAGGATATTATCTGGAGATTCTGGTGCTTCAGGAAATTGAGATAGAAATTCTCCGGTCGCTGACAACTTCTGAATCAGTCGGTTCTCAGCATCACTCACATAGATGTTTTGGCTATCAAAGGCGAGGTGGATATCTTTGCTAAATCGTCCTTGGGTTGAACCTTTACCTGCAAATTCATGCTCTAATTGGATAAAATCCACTGAAAAAGCGGTGTGCATTCCGATAAATAAGGAACAGAGAATGGTTAGAAGTAGTAGAATAACGGTATATTTTTTCATAATTTCTTGGTGTATAGTTTTAGTAGCCCTCCTGCTTCGCACGCGAAATTTTCTACCTCGCCAACTCACAACAACTCTTGCTGATAACCGATAACTGATAACTAATTTAGGACTGACGCAGCCCTCCTGCAGGCGGGGTTTAAAACCCTGCAGAAATACCCAAGCAAAAACCCAGCAGTGCGTCGGACATCCGTTATCATGGAAAAATGCGTAAGTCCTGTAATTTATAATACGCGGTATTCACTTGAAATGTCAAGCCAAACTTTCAAAACGAATACCTAATCTGGTAAGATTCGATACCCCGTGCTAATCCCAGTAATCATCCCGATGATTGCCCAAAGTCCAGCACACGTCATCTCCCCGAGAACCAGTCCGAGGAATATCGGTCTCGCGGTCCGATATGCTTTCAATCCACCATATTTCACGATACTAAACTTCAGTCCCCAACCCAAGAATATAGAGAACCAGAGTTTAAACGTCGCCCAAGAACTCAGCATCGTATAACCGAGCGGATGCAGGGGCCACCACACAAAGGTTTGACGCATCCACATCAGAAAGACCGTGAAGGCACTCCCGAATACCATAAACCCTGTGTTCGTCCAATTCGTGCTTGTCTTAGGGCTTGTCAGAAGCCCTTCGAGTTGCCGCATAAACCAACTACCGCCGGTATAAGGTGCACCGTGTGCGTAACTAATTTTAATCGCCGAATAATAGGAGACAGCAAGCCCGATAACCATCGCAACCGCCATCGCGATGAGAAGTTGCCGACGTTTGACGCGCACCTCGTCTGCTGCTTTCAATCCGTTCATAATATTGGGCATCATAAATTCGCGAAGGTCTAATGTGAGGCATACAGGATGCATCATGATCGAGGTCAACGTAGAGGGATGGATTTTTGAGGTGCCGAGGGTCGTCAGGTAGAAACTCTGTGGTGAAAACGACGGATTGATAAACGGGATTCCGCCGTTGATTACCTGCCACGTCAGCAAAATGTACATCGCAAGCAGAAAGAGCACAAAACCGAGCGCGAATAGGAGCGACATTCCCATCATGTGGTTGAAAAATACAAGTACACAGATACCACCGAGGAGTCCGAAGATTGTCACACTGTGCGGAAGTGCTTCATCGGACGGACGGAACTGGAGCATATTCTTAATATGGTGTCGCGTTTTCCAGAGTGCTATCGCGACAAACGCCAGACATGCACCCGCCTCTTGTGCCGCACTAAAGGATTTGCCTGTCCATTGTACACCCGGTCCCGAAGTAAGTTGGAAACCGAGCATCACACCCAAAAGGCATTGCAGTTTGTAGAAGACAAAGAAAAACCATATACTAAACGATACCTCCAAGGTCAGCAGATAACTAAATCCGACCATCGACCAGAAGATGACAATCTGAAATGGACGTAAGGCGCTCCAAGGGCGTTCAACCAAATATTGGTTGAGCCAAAAATCACGTGGGATGTGTGGCGTGTTCGGGAAAAACGTATGCAGACCGTTCATCGTATGCAGGAACACCGGGAACGCAAACCCAAACCAGAGCGCGCTGTTCTTAAAAAGCGGACCGAGGCTACCGCTCCCCTGACCCGCCATTTCCGCTGGCAGCTTAACGAGTGGGAAGGCACACCGCTCATGTTCTACCCACTGTTTACGGAGTAGCACCGAGAGGCAGATCATCACGAAATAGACGACCAGCACATAAGCACTCCACGTCAGGATTGGGACGATCCATGCACCCCACGGCACCGATTCGCCTGCAAACAATCCTTCAAAGAATGACTGTGCTGCGGTATGATCTCGCACCACGCGCCAGTGTGGAATATAGTGGTGAAATAGCGATTCCCAGTCGTTTTCGGGGGTGGCGAGGTACTTGTAAGCTACCATCGGGCTGAGGGCATAGCGCATCATCCCTGAAGATGGGATCCCTGCCGGGGCAAGCATAATACACCAAATCGTGACAAGCTCGCCAGCTGAAAACGCTGACGCGGGACGGAAACGTTTCAAGAGGACATTGATGCCCAACACGAAAACTGTCAGGACAAAGAAGGGCGCGACTGGAAAGTGACCGCCTGCAAGGAAGATATTGCGAATAACGTAATCGTTATAAGGCGCGAGGAGGCATTCAGTAGTGGCACACGCCAAACCGATCAACACTGAACGCCATGTGAGGCTATCTCTGACTTGTTGCTGAATCAATTGGTTGCCCTTCAAACAGATTTCTACAGATTATCTTAACCACACAGCATATTATAGCACAGCCTACCTATTTTTACAGTATAATTTATTCCTTTTACGTAGGTGCGAATCGTAAGCATATTTCTTTCAAAAACCGTGTTGAGTCTCCAGGTTACACTTGTATTTAACAGTCTTTTAAGTTGTAATTTTTGTCTATATTTGCTAACTTTTTTCACAGCGTGTATAAATCCGTCAGGACTTAGGCAGCTTCGTCGCTGACGAGGTTTCAAACCGGGGTCCCACCCGTTACTGAAAAGCGGTATCAGCGGCGTAGGTAGTCGCTGCTTGTAAGAAAATTGCGTTATTTTAGTAAAAGGAATCCTATGAAACAAAATTATTGTCTATTCACCAAAACAGCATTGGCACCAAGCCTGCAAGGATGCTACTTTACGGCATGTTTCGTCCTCATTCTAAGCCTTGGCATCGGGTGTAACTTTACCACCGTCGGAAACGTAGGTAACACAATCATCAAGGAGTTAGGCGATGTCAACATTTTCACTGACGCAGAGGAGTTGCGATTCGGGAGAGAATACGTCGCCCAACATGAACAGAAAGTGAGGATTCATAGGGACCCCGTCGTGACGAATTACGTCAATGACCTCGGACAGTCTCTTGTGCGGCACAGTAAGCGACCCAATATCACCTACACCTTTAAAGTCGTTGAAACGAAAGGTATAAACGCTTATGCTATACCGGGAGGGTTTATCTATGTGCATCTCGATCTTATCCGAGCAGCGAAAAATGAATCCGAACTCGCCGCTGTACTTGGACATGAGATTGGACACATCGTCGGACAGCACTCCATGAAACGGCTTACCCAGGTCTACAGTATTGAGATTATCAAACAATTGATTTTAGATGAAGATGCCAGTAAATTCAAAAAACTTGTCGCAGATGTGCTCGCCGCGGGTCTACTTTTCAGGTATAGCCGCGACCATGAACGGGAATCAGACTTTTATGGCGTACAGAACGTCTACGATGCCAGTATCGCACCTGAAGGTGCCGCTGGATTCTTTGAAACCCTGAGTGCAACGCGACGGACTGCTCCCTCTGCAGTAGGAAAGTTTTTATCGACACATCCGATGCCAAACGAACGTGTCCTGAACGTCCGTAACCAAATTTCCAAGTTGCCCCCGAAGTCGGGACTACGGACAGATTCATCAAGGTTCCAACGAATCAAGCAACGGATTCGGTAGGCAACTCTCGGCGCGTTTACGAAGTGTATCTACCAGTTGATGCCTACACATGCTTACACCACAGTTATGAAACATTTTAACTACTTCAAGGCGACACTTTACGTTGTGCTCGCCTCGCTAACGCTTGCAGTCACCACAATACACAGCGAAGCGGAGGTCTACCCGTATAGATACGGAAACGACCAAAAGATCGTCACAATCAATGGACTCCCGCTCGATTTATCGCGATTCGATACGGTTGCCAACGGATATATCCCACATAAAGGCGGCAACGATTTCATCCTCATGGAGCAGTTCGATAAGAACTGCGGTCCCAACAGCGTCCAGATGCTGCTCTACTACCACAAAAAACATCAGCGACTCAAGAATATCTGGCGGGCAGCGGACATAGATACCGTCTCATTCGGAACAGTGCCGAGTGAACTCCGACTGGCACTCAATGAATTAGATGTTCCTGTACATTGGTATAGCCGAAAGGGACTTGACGACCTGCGCCGCTACATCGATGAAAATCGACCGCCTATTCTGCTCCTGCGGCTCTCAAATAGAGGGTATCATTGGGTGGTCGCTGTCGGCTACGATACCCGTTGGAACGAATTTCTCATCGCTGACCCTAATGGACATTTCAAATGGTGGACCGCCGAGCAGCTTAACGCCAATTGGTCGCTCGAATGGCTACCGGAATTTGAAGCAGACGAAGAAGCGTGGTATGAATTCCAGATTAACGTAGGTTTAATCAACAACATCCACCTTAATCCGCATACGGTGATCGTTCCGTTAGAAGCCCCATCCTTTGAAACAAGTTACCGGGATTACTGGTCGGATATGCAGGCGATTGAGGTTTATGGCGATCTTGAATTTCGGGGCGGCACGCGTGAATGGGAAGAGATACTCACGTTTGAAAACCCGTTTAGTATTGTACAGGTCTCTGATATTGAACTGTTGACCTCTACAGGCACAGCACGCGTAGACGGATGGGAGCGCATTAATAACAACCGTTCGATTCGGCTCTGGGGCACAATTGAAGACGGTTGGTTTTTGCGAGGCAGGATGTGGGTCATCGTTCGGACTTTCTACTTCAACGATGTCGCCGCTGCAGATATAAACACCGCGAAAGCCCCGTCTGTGCTACCTATCGAAACATCTCTTTTACCGAACTACCCGAACCCTTTTAACCCAGAAACGTGGATACCGTATCAGTTAGCAAAACCCGCAGATGTGAGTATCTCCATCTACGCCGCGGATGGAAGGTTGGTCAGGCATCTCGCGTTAGGACATAAACCGGCAGGCATCTACCACAACAAATCTCGCGCTGGCTATTGGGACGGTAGAAACGAACGCGGGGAACCCGTCGCAAGCGGTATCTATTTCTACACATTGTCCACGGAGTCCACACGCGACTCCGTTACAGCCGCTGATTTCACGGCTACCCGAAAAATGTTGATAAGAAAATAAGGCTCCGTGACACCCAGAACCCAAAACTTGAGGAATCCTAAAAATCATTGAAATCCTATAAATCATAGTTCAGATGACAACGGCAACCACATCAAAACCGTTGTCCCTTCACCGAGTGTACTCTCAATCTCGACGCTGCCGCCATGCTCTTCAAGAATCCGTTTTACGTTCGCCAAACCGAGACCTGTCCCTCTCGTCTTCTTCGTAAAGAAGGGTTCAAACAGCTGCGCCAAATCTTCTTCGGGGATCCCGATACCGGTATCAACGACCTTGATGCTAATCCTATCTTCATCCAAAACCACAGAAACCGTTAACACGCCACCTTGTGGCATCGCCTCCATTGCATTCAGGACGACATTCATAAATGCTTGTTTCAATTTATCTGAATCAAATTGAATTTCTGGGGTTTCAGTTGACACGTCTAACACTAACGCAATCTTGTGGTGCGCCAAGTTGGCTGCCATCAAATCCAAGACTGCTTGCAAGGTAGGCGCGAGCGGTTGCCGCGTGAGGTTAAGTGCTGTCGGACGCGCGAAGTCCATCAACCCTTTAACAATCGTATCAATGCGTTCAATCTCTTCAAGGATATAACGGAGCGATTGCTGATGCTGTTCCTGCGACATCTCCGGTTTCTGCATCAACATCTGCGCTAACATCCGCATAGATGATAAAGGGTTTCGGATCTCGTGTGCAAAGGAAGCAGACATTTTTCCGGCTGTCGCTAAGCGTTCCGCTTGAATCAGTTGATCCCTTGACTGCTTGAGGTCTCTTGTCATCTGATTAAAAGCGGCGGCGAGATCACCGATTTCGTCGTGTGTTTTAAGTTCGCACTGCTCGTCTAAGTCTCCAGTCGCGACGCGCGCTGTAGAATCAACCAAAACCTTGATTGGGTTCGTCAAATTTTTCCCGATTAGGTGGCTAATGAGGGCGACCAATCCTGTAACAAGGACAGCGATGCTAAAGATATACCATGTAAGCGTCCGTTTCGCCTCCGAAATCGCTTCCATGGGACGCAATATGCAATGAAATCGTCCGAGTTTAAGAGGCAAATAAAAAACTTTATACGGTTTCCCATCAAGAGTAACGTCTCGGATAACAGATTTTCCATCTGGGTTCTCTAAGTATGGCTTGACTTCATGCAACCGCATTTTATCTGCTAAATTCGTCCAGTCTTGTTCTACGTCGGAGAGGTGTTCGAGCGTAGTGGCATTAAGTGTATAATCAGAACCAAAAATCATAATTTCAACGCTATAGGTGCGTTTTATTTTTTCTTGGTTCTCCTCAAAATACATCTCGAAATACCCTGTTTCCATGATGGTATCCAGCCATGCTTCCGTTTCACGTGTGAATTGTTCACTATACTTCCAAGCGAAGATCTCGATAGCAACCAAAGATAGCACAACAGCAACCACGGCAAAAAGGAGCAAGAATGGGAGAACAATTTTAGTTTGAATACTATACCGACGCATCGGAATCCCTCTCTTCTTAGATGTTTCTGTGACAAGACTTACTGCAGCACGATCTTAAAGTCCCTTTTTTTGAAATTATGCACCCTTTTTACCCACAAACCGCGTCATTAACAATTGAAACTTACCATTATTGTGATATTGTGAATTGTGAATGAGGAATATGCTGACGTAAGCCGATGAGACAGTTTCAAATACTGATGTTGCTGTTATAGGACTTACGCAGCCCCGTTGCAGGCGGGGTTTGAAACCCCGCCTGCAGTGTGTCATACATAGTTATAATAGAAAAATGCGTAAGTCCTATGTTAGTATAACCCAAAGCGATGGGCATGTCAACTCTGACGACTTCCACGCTTTTGTAGGAAGGGTTTTCAACCCCGATAAAGATGTATCCTAAATTTGCGTCCATCCTACACTGAAGCAATTGAGGCAATTTATTGCCGTGAACGAAATTTTGTCCGAACCAATTCCGATTTTAAACGTCTAATATATGGGGGACTGTGAACTTTTTGACACATATAGTGTGTAAATATCAAGCGACTTCACTTTACTATAGTAAAACCGAAAAATAAATCAACACTTTAGAAAATGAAAAACTTACCCCCAATGCAGGCTGGGTTTGGAACCCAGCCTTCTATGGACGCCTCGTTAATTGTAGGTTTTACTATAAATACAGGACAATAGACAACAATAGACTAAGACAGTCGAAAATTAACTTTGCACTACACGGAGAAGTAGAAATGACAAATATCCAAAAATCTATCACCTTTTACACAGACTTGGAACTTGAACAGATTGATGAGGACGCACTCGTCAATCAGTTCCAAAACGGTGACACAGAGGCTTTTAATCCACTTGTGCTTAAATATCAAAAGAAAATCTATAACCTCATGTACCAGCGGGTTCGCGATCAGGAAGCCGCAAAAGACCTCTGCCAAGAGGTCTTCCTGAAAGCGTTTAATGCACTCCCCAACTTCAAAGGTAGTTCAGCATTTTATAGTTGGATTTACCGGATTGCTATCAATTGCAGCATCGATTTCCAGCGGCAGCGTAATCGTGGAAAGGTGTTGACGTTTGAAGAATTACCGTTTGAAGCGGACGACGTGCTAAAGATGGCAGATTCCCACCCCTCTCCTGAAAAATTGCTTGAGGAAAAAGAACTCGGGCTTATCATCCGCAAGGCGGTGAGGAAACTCCCACCGGGTCAACGCCGCGTCTTTAACCTACGGCACCGAAGAGAACTCGCTATTAAAGAGATCGCAGTTTTGCTAAACAGGTCGGAGGGTACAGTGAAAGCGCACCTACACCACGCACACCGGCAACTCCAAGGCATGCTGCGCCCCTACTTGCGAGATGAACCACTCGAATGGAACGGAGAAATCGAATAAAAACAGGACTTACGCAGCCCCCCTTGCAGGGTTTTTGCTTGGGTATTTCTTGGCGGTTTGCTAACCGCGTCGGTGTAGAGTGTCCAATTAACTCTAAAATTTGTCATAAATGCCCTGAAATTAATATTGAGATATATAACTTGACAAAGTTCCCTAAATGCTGTATAATATATATGATTCGTGAATAAAAAACGGCAATAGGTGGGATGGCTGAGTGGACGAAAGCGGCGGTCTTGAAAACCGTTATGGCGCAAGCCATCGTGGGTTCGAATCCTACTCCCACCGCCATTCATAAGGAGAGGTGCAGGAGTGGTTGAACTGGACTGCCTGCTAAGCAGTTATGGCGCAAGCCATCGTGGGTTCGAATCCCACCCTCTCCGTTTGTAAGACGATAAGTCAATAGAAAGCAGCGTTAGAATAAGTGCCTTGCTATACATCTCGATATAGCACGAGCATATTGCGCGCCTGTAGCTCAGTGGATTAGAGCATCTGACTACGGATCAGAAGGCCAGGGGTTCGAATCCTCTCAGGCGCTTCAAAGAAATTTATTGGACAAAATTTGAACCGCGATCGTTTCTGGATGCGACACGCACTCGCATTAGCACGACAAGCCGCCGAAAATGGGGAAGTACCCGTCGGTGCGATCCTCGTTAATGGCGATGTCCTCGTTGCTGAAGCGTACAATCTACGTGAACAGCATGGCAGCCCTATCGCTCATGCGGAGATGCTTGTGATACAAGCCGCATCGGAAGAAATAGGGAATTGGCGGTTCACTGATACGACACTTTACGTGACGTTAGAACCGTGCCCAATGTGTGCGGGAGCAGTTGTGTTGGCACGCATTCCGAAGGTTGTTTACGGCGCAACCGACCCTAAATCAGGGGCTGCTGGCACGCTCTACAATATCCTTCAAGATGAACGGTTAAACCATCGGGTTGATGTGGTAAGTGGTGTGTTAGCAGAAGAAAGCAGCACACTGCTGAAATCCTTTTTTCAACAACGCCGACATAAACCCTAATAGGCAAGTCGAATGTTCGGAACGCACTGCTTATCGCCACAAGAAATTACATCATAAGGAGAGATGCAGGAGTGGTTGAACTGGACAGTCTCGAAAACTGTTGTGGCGCAAGTCACCGTGGGTTCGAATCCCACTCTCTCCGTTTTTTGATATGCTCGTGTTAAACGACGGCTAAATTTTACAACTTCTGGGGCAGTAGCTCAGTTGGGAGAGTGCATCCCTCGCACGGATGAGGTCACGGGTTCAAATCCCGTCTGCTCCATTATGAAATTTTGGTCTGGAATCAGATCGAAACTCGCTGAGGTGAGACGGTTTCAAACAATTTTGACGGAATTCCTAAATTATAACCCGTCATAACGATATACGGAGAGATGCAGGAGTTGGTTGAACTGGCATGACTGGAAATCATGTGTGCTGTTTTGCAGTACCGTGGGTTCGAATCCCACTCTCTCCGCCAGTTTTTGTGATTAATAATGCCTTGACTATGCTAGGTGGGGAGGTAGCGGTGCCCTGTATCTGCAATCCGCTAAAGCAGGACTGAATCCCCAGTACGCGGCCTGTTTCTGTGGGGTCTGTCCCACGTACGTGGTGTTGAGAGTTGGGTCTTGAGCAACGAGTGCTTGTTGAACCCCGTCAGGTCCGGAAGGAAGCAGCGGTAAATAAGTTACGCGTGTGACGCAAGGGTGCCTGACTTGAGCTAACGGCGCGGGCAACGCTTGGAGAAGTTTGTCAACACTGGGTGCATAGTCATCTTTTCGGCATATCAACTCAACGGACTACCTCTCATCCCCGAATTCAAGTCATACAAGAAGGATTGCGCGATGTCTTACGAAGTTCTCGCCCAAAAATGGCGTCCCCAAAATTTCAGCGACGTTGTAGGTCAAGAACACGTTACCACCACGCTAAAAAACCAGATTTTGTCTGAACGTATCGGACACGCCTACCTTTTCTGGGGACCCCGTGGCACTGGGAAAACCACCGTCGCTCGTATCCTTGCCAAAGCCGTTAACTGCCCCAACCGCATCCAAGAAACCGATTTTGACGCTATCAAGACCGCAGAACCTTGCAATAAATGCCAATTCTGCGAAGACATTTCACAAGGAAGATCCCTTGATGTATTTGAGATGGATGCCGCTTCGAACCGCGGTATTGATACTATCCGGGACCTCCGTGAAAATGTCAAACTCTCTCCTGCCACTTGCACCTATAAAATCTATATCATAGATGAAGTGCACATGCTCTCAACAGAGGCGTTCAATGCCTTGCTCAAAACGCTTGAAGAACCGCCGTCACATGTCATGTTCATCATGGCAACGACGGAACATGCCAAAATCCCAAAGACGATCAGCTCTCGCTGCCAAGATTTCGATTTCCGTCATCTCGAAGATGAAAAGATAGTTGAACGCTTGCAGCTAATCGCCAAAGAGGAAACGATTTCAGCGAATTCGGATGTACTCACACTCATTACCCGTCAATCTGAGGGGTGCCTACGGGACGCTGAAAATCTGCTCGAACGCCTTATCTCCTCAGTGGGGAAAGAGTTGACAATTGAGTCGGTCGAGCAAATTATTGGGCTTAGTTCCAGTTCGCTTCTCCGAGCATTGACGGACGCTCTTATCGAAAGAAATCTTGCAAAAAGCCTAAAAACGCTAAACAATTTAACGAAACAAGGAACAGACCTATCACAATGTTTGGATCAGCTGATCGGTTATTTTCGTGATCTTCGACTTTTAGCAATCGATGACAACTTAAGCGAATTGATCCAGAGTCCCCAATCAGATGTGTCAGAACTTAAACAGAAGGCTGAGCAGCTGTCGGTAAACCGGCTATCACGGATTATCAAAATTTTGATGCATACGGACCGTGATATTAAACAGTATGGTTACCCACAACTGCAGTTAGAAGCCGCACTCATCCAACTTAACTCACTTGAAGAGGGTATCCCACTTCAAGAAATCGTTGACAAACTGTCCGCATTAGAACAGAAGTTTGACGCGGCAGGAATTTCCATCACACCACAGCAGCAGCCCCCACCGTCAGATACGAATCCATCTGACAGACAAACGACATCCTCACAACCGTCTTTTTCAACAAGCCAAGAGTCCTTTATTTCAAATCCGACCGACTCAGGAAAGGATATCGCGGACACACAATATAGTGAACAAGATGCAACTTTTGCCGCATCAACGCCAAGCGCGCCAACCGCTTCGACGATGCCACAAGGTTCCCAAGACCTCGCAGACCTTCCTTCATTTTGGGACGACGTAAAATCACAGCTGCCTATGAAACTCAAATACGGTTTGTTAGATGGATCTGTTCCGTCTGTGAACGGTACAGATACAGTTAAAATCTCATGTTCACCGACAAACCTTTCAATCGTCACGGATGAAGACAAGAAAATTATAGCCGACGCACTAACACAGATCGTAGGAATGCCTGTCAAAATCGAGCTGGCTGCCTTAGATACCGTGCCAGAATCAGCATCTTCTGAAGATGCAACCGAAAAAGAAGAACGGAAAACACCGCTCATGCGGAAAATTGAAGCCCAAGACGATCCACAACTCAAAACTGCTCTTGAACTTTTTGATGCGACAGTCTTGGAAACTCAATAATCACTACGCTTTCCAAATTGGAAAGTGTTGGAATTAGCAGCGAAAACATAGCCTGCAACAGCGGCAGCAGGCGAGTCTACGGAGAGGCACTTTGAAATCATAGACCTACCTCACCGAACCGCAAGGAAAGTTAAAAATATGAAAATGAATGACCTGATGAAACAGGCACAACAAATGCAAAAACGGATGCTTGAAATCCGAGAAGAACTCGCAAACCGGACCGTTGAAGCAACTGTCGGGGGCGGGATGGTAACCGCTGTTGTTAATGGACAACAAGAAGTCATTTCACTCCGAATTACGCCAGAAGTCGTCGACCCAGAAGATACTGAGATGCTTGAAGACTTAGTTGTTGCAGCAGTCAATGAGGCATTGCAACAATCACAAGAATTGATGTCCGCGGAAATGAGCAAATTGACTGGTGGTATTAAAATTCCGGGACTTCCGTAACGAGAATCATAAGCAGCATAGCGTTACGCGCGCTGTCCTCTCTACTACCGGAATTAGCACAGGAAATCCATGCAAGAATACCCGAAACCGCTTGCGAAACTTATCACCGAACTCCAAAAACTACCGACGATCGGCCAAAAAACAGCGCAACGTTTAGCGTTTTTTATGCTAAAGTTACCTGATACTGAAACTGCCCAAATCGCGGAAGCCATTGTGGAGGTGAAACAACAACTCTCTTACTGCGACGTGTGTGGTACCATTACTGATACGAACCCGTGCTATATCTGTACCAACCCACGCCGCGATCAACGGGTAATTTGTGTTGTTGAAGAGTCGGACGATCTTTGGGCAATTGAGAGGACTAACGGCTATACCGGACTATATCATGTACTCGGTGGCGTTCTATCACCATTAGATGGGACAGGTCCCGATGAACTCGGAATTAACACACTCTTTCAAAGAATCCGAGAATCCACCGCAAACGCGCAGCCAGTGCAAGAGGTCATCCTCGCAACGAATTGGACAACAGAAGGGCAAGCAACGGCACTTTATCTCATACAACACTTGGAAACGTTTGAAGTCACAGTCACCCGAATCGCTCACGGTATTCCTGTTGGCGGAGATTTGGAATACATTGACGAGGTGACCCTGGCAAAAGCACTTGAAGGCAGGCGAAGAGCTTAAATGAAAAAACAGGGGCTTGTTTCACTTTTAGTTATCCTGTTCTGTAGTGTGTTTAGTATCGTTTGTAAGGTGGCAGATTCAGAAAACCGAAACACCGAAGTGAAAAACGCTGCCGACGCTATCACCGCTACAGCCCGTCAGGCGAATGTAATCTTTAATGCACAACGTGCGTTTACAATATTAGAAAAACAGTGTGAATTCGGCCCGAGACCAACAGGGTCAGTCGCACACAGCGAAACGCAGAATTACCTATTTACGGAACTTCAGAAATACACAAACAGTGTTGTTCTTCAACCGCACACGCACACGACAGAAACCGGAACCCTGCATTTGAATAACATCTTGGCGGAGTTCGGACCGGGGGGGGCACCCGTTACTGGGCAGGGGCAGAACGGAGAAACAATTTTACTCGCGGCACATTGGGATACACGTCCGTTCGCAGATCACGATCCAAAACCAGAAAATCGGGATAAGCCGATTCTCGGTGCTAACGATGGAGCTTCCGGCGTTGCTGTCCTCCTTGAAATTGCCAGGGTATTCAAAGAATATCCACCACCACGACGAGTTATTATTGTGCTTTTTGATGGTGAGGATTACGGCAGATCTACTGACAACATGTTTATCGGTTCCCGGTTTTTCGCACGAAATCTCGGAAAATGGAAGCCTGACTATGGAATCCTATTAGACATGGTCGGCGACAAGGATTTGACGCTGCCGATAGAACGATACTCTTGGAATGCGAATCGCGCGTTTGCTGAGGCAATATGGCATCGAGCCTCAACACTCGGTTTAGCACCCTTTCAACAACGTTTGGGAAACGCAATTATGGATGACCACGTCCCATTAATCAAAGCCGGAATCCCGATGGTTAATATCATTGACTTCGATTATCCATACTGGCATACAATTGAAGATACCGTTGATAAATGCAGCCCTAAAAGTCTCGAAGTTGTCGCGACACTCGTTATCAGTATCGTTTACGATGGACTTTAATTAAATGAAGGTGGTTCATAGATCATCGAAACCGGAAAGAACAGATGACTTTCAAGGTTCATCAATAACCTGAAATTATTAAAAGACGAGTGAAACCCAACACATTATACCTCTGTAGCGTTCAGTGTGTTGGGTTTCGCTACATCTATTAACACAAATAGACATCGAAAAGCAGAATTCTTCGTTGAAACAAAAGGTAAAACGATGAATACCTATCAAAAACATTACGACGTTATTGTTGTCGGAGCGGGACACGCAGGTTGTGAAGCCGCACTCGCCGCTGCGCGAATGGGCTGCGAAACCCTTATCGTCACTATTAATCTCGATACTATCGCCAAAATGTCCTGCAACCCGGCTATCGGTGGACTCGCTAAAGGGCATCTTGTTAAAGAGATAGACGCACTCGGCGGCGAGATGGCAAAAAATATTGACAAGACCGGGATTCAATTTCGACGCTTAAATACAAAAAAAGGACCCGCCGTGCGTTCGAGCCGCGCACAAGCCGATAAAAAGGCGTACCAAGATGAAATGAAACGCGTCTTGGAAACACAACAAAAACTTGACATCAAACAGGTATTGGTTGAAGAACTTCTCGTAGAAAATGGAAAGTGCATCGGAATCCTGAGTCAGACACAAACCGCCTATTTCGGAGATACCGTAATTCTGACAACGGGAACTTTCCTAAAAGGCATTATCCATATTGGTGATGTCTCATATAGTGCTGGTAGGGCAGGTGAATCTTCCGCTGAGAAACTCTCAGAAAGTTTTCTAAGCCTTGGGTTCGAGATCGGTAGGCTTAAAACGGGTACGCCACCACGGGTCAATGCACATTCAATTGACTTCAACCAAATGGAACGCCAACCCGGTGATAAAAATCCGCTGCCTTTCTCATTCACAACTGAACAAATCACACAGCCCCAACTCCCGTGTTACCTAACTTACACCAATGAGAAGACGCACGATGTCATTCGCGAGAACCTTCACCGTTCAGCAATGTACAGCGGTCGCATTGTCGGCATTGGTCCCCGTTATTGTCCGTCAATTGAAGATAAAGTCGTCCGCTTTTCAGAAAAAACAGAACATCAAGTCTTTGTGGAACCAGAGGGGCGAGACACCGATGAAATTTACTTGAACGGGATCTCCGCAAGCCTTCCTGAAGATGTACAAGTAAAGATGGTGCATAGCATCAAAGGGTTAGAGAACGCTGAGATTATGCGCTTCGGATACGCCGTGGAATACGATTTCGCACCAGCAACACAATTACAACCAACACTTGAAACAAAAAATGTCCCTGGACTCTATTTCGCGGGACAACTCAACGGCACCACAGGATACGAGGAAGCCGCTGCTCAAGGGCTTATTGCTGGCATCAACGCCGCTTTAAAGGTTAAAGACGAACAACCCCTTGTTTTAGATCGAGCCCAGGCATACATAGGTGTGCTTATTGACGATTTGGTTACCTTGGACATCCGTGAGCCTTACCGTATGTTCACATCTCGCGCTGAATATAGGTTAGCATTACGGGAGGATAACGCCGATTTGCGACTGACCGAAATCGGTAGGCAAATTGGGTTGGTTGATGATGATAGATACCGCCAATTTCAAAAGAAAGCAGCTGACATCCGAGCAGAGTTGGAACGGTTACAGGAAACACTTCTTAAACCGACCCCAGCAACTGTGGATAGTTTGGAAAATATCGTTGAGACAGGTGAACTCAAGCAACCCACATCGTTGGCAGACCTTTTGAAGCGGCCAGAACTCTGTTATGAACATATAGCACAAATTGTACCGCCCCCTGAGATGCTACCATCACCGGTGACGGAGCAAGTAGAGATCCAAATTAAATATGACGGATATATCCAACGACAGCAGCGACAGATTCACCAATTTAAGAGATTGGAAAATTTTCAAATTCCAGACACATTTGATTATGCCAATGTTCACGGACTAAAGACAGAGGCGCGAGAGAAACTCGCAAAGATTCGTCCCGCCTCTATTGGGCAAGCATCGCGATTGCCGGGTGTTTCGCCAGCCGACATTTCGATTTTGACAGTTATGCTGCATCAACAGAGAGCGCAGTAATTTAGCAAAGGACATGCACGCCTTAAAAGAGACGTTTGATCAGCATGGATTTCCTTTAACGAAGCATCAGGTGACACAGTTTGACCGTTATCGCACCGAACTGCTTCGCTGGAATAAACACATCAATCTGACTGCAATTACAGATGAGAGCGAGATTATTCATAAACATTTTCTCGATTCGTTGAGCGTCTTAGAACATATTTCACTGAAGAACGGTGATGCTGTGATTGATGTCGGAACAGGTGCTGGATTTCCAGGAATTGCCCTGAAAATTTATGTGCCAAATATTCGGCTAACGCTTGTTGAAGCCTCAAAAAAGAAAGGAAGTTTCCTAAAATTTCTGATCTTACAACTGAATCTTCATCAAGAAGCAAACACTGAAGTCTTGACTGAACGGGCGGAAGTTTGTGCACAAGACCCTAATCGCATTGGCATCTATGATTGGGTTTTCACCCGTTACGTCGCAACTATTCAGGATTCCGCTGCGTACTGTCTACCCTTCCTAAACTCAACAGGAAAGTGGGTAGCTTACAAGTCTGGAGAAGAAATAATTGATAGTGAAATTAACAACAGCACCGCGCACCTAAGTGCGCTCGGCGGGTGTGTTGAAACTGTTTTTACCAATTCAAAACGCAATCGAGGCTACGTTGTGATGCACCGTGTTGAAGCAAAGTAACAAAAGCAGGACTTACGCAATTTATCTCCGCCCGATTCTGTTCCACAGGGTGGCTTGATACGTAAGCCCTAAAAAGGACAAAAGCTTAAAGAAAAATACTAAGGATAAGTCTTGTCATAGCACCCACAAACTAAAGCATGGGGCTTGTGCTTCATCGTAGTTAGCATTTCCGAAGAAACGTCTTACATCTACTCCACAGAGGGACCTAAGCAGCCCTCTCAACTAAAAGTTGACTATTTGTTTGAAGAATGCGTTTACGAACCCACGCTGTTACCTGTGACGTTCATTACATTCAAGTGTTGTCTATGGTGGTGAAAGCGTAAATACTTTTTCAGTTTTATGTGCCGCAAAGTATCTAACACCGTAGACTGCGGACAACCTCACACACGACTCCGTGTGATCGAACTTTCCTGCTAATAGTTTAGCGGATTTAGGAAAGTTTAGCCAGAAAAAAAGGAGCGGGTTTTCCCCCCTCACTGAAGTAGGGGTTTCCAACCCGAAGAACTTGATGAATTTTGAGACAACAATCGAGGCGGGCAATATCTCCACCCTTCATGTAGAAGGTAAGATTCTTGGAAATGCCACTGATGCTTTTCGCAAGGAAATGGAACGCCAAATTCAAACGGGGCGCGATAAATTAGTCGTTGATCTAACAAGCGTTCCCTTAATCGACAGTAGTGCGTTGGGCGCGATTGTGACGACCTTAAAATGCTGTCAGCAATCAGGTGGAAAACTCGTTTTGCTCAACCCGCAGAAAGCAGTTCAAGAAGTTTTGGAAGTAACCCAGCTCGCAACCGTTATTGAAATTTACGATACGGAGGAGGCCGCGCGCGCCGCTTTCATGTAACAGCAAAACCGGAAATCAGGGACACATCTTGTAGCATCTGGCGTAAAGATGCCTGATTTTAACCAGAAAGCGCGCCGACACGCATCACCGGAAGAACATGGAAGACAAAAATCGTACAGAGCGTTTTCGGTTTAGGGTTGGACTCCGCGGTCAACAGGTGGTGCTTTTTCTGTTAGTCGCACTCATGCCATTATTCGTCGTTTCACTGGCGATCAAGGTGTTGGGTGAAAATGCGCTAAAAGAGTCTGTTGGCGAAAACCATGTACTTCTGGCACAAGAAAAACTTGCTCGCGTCGATAATGCTGTTTTCGAGAAAATCGAAAAAATCCAAGCCGAACTCCCAAACATCCGAGCAGCAGTTGTGCATGCCAACACTGCTAACGGGGAGGAAGCCGTATTTTTTAATGTTTGGAAGCAGCTCGTGGATAGTATCCGGCTACTTGAGACATACGCAGGGGACAAAACTGAGGTGACTATTACCGACGCATCCGGGTACGTGCTACGCTCAAACAACCCGCAATTGCAGTACTTTACCCAAAGAGGTGGACCTCACAAAGTAAACAACACAACTTGGTGGCAGAGAGCCTACAACAACGGAATAGGGTACCCATTTGCTGAAGACATCCGCTATGATAAGATACGAAGCGTACACCTACTACCAATCGCACTCCCAATACGTACGACCTCTGAAAACGTAGTGCTGTCATTTGGAGCCTCGGCGGCAAATACGGAAAATAATACGGTCGGTGTGCTGAGGATTGTGTTAGTACTTCCTGAGCTCTTAGGTATTGTTGAGTCGAGCCTTGACCTGGAGAAAATGCACACTATCTTAACAGATGAATCCGGTAAAATTATTGCCGCTTCACCGGAAAGTGGGTATCAAGTGGATACCTACATAGAAATGAACAACGCAGCAGAGGAAGCGATTATCGAGGCAAAAAAAGCAGGGCAAGGGAAATACTACGACTATGAAGCAGCGGGTGAAACGGATAGCTTCAACGAACCGCGTGTGTACGGTTGGGCGCGGACCCAACTCTCGCCTGCTGAGCCGTGGAAGGTCCGGCAAAACTTCAGCAATTGGATCGTTTTTATTTCACGTCCGACGGCTGCGGCTTATGTGGGTGTGGTAAAATTAAACAACTATATTTTTTATGTTACCATTGGGTCAAGTTGTATCGTTGTATTCATTGCATGGTGGGCAGCACAGCGGATAGCAACACCTATATTGAAAGTGGCAGAAGCCGCGCGTAGTATTGGGCAAGGTGAATTTGACAGCGAAATTGTCGTGGATAGCGACGACGAAGTCGGGACCCTCGCTGAAGAATTCAACGAGATGCGCCGAAACCTGAAAACCGCAGTTGATAAACTCACGCGAGAGGAAAGAAAACTTACCACTATTGTAGACAATCTCGGCGAAGGATTGATTGTTGTTGAACCTACCGGGTATGTGTTGTATGTTAATCCTGTAGCTGAACGACTTCTTAACCTCGGAGAAACCGATGGCTATGAAAACTATATCTCGATTGATACAGAAACCGGCGCAATCCGATGGACGAAAGCATCTGAAAACGAAGTGCTGTCGTTTGAATCAACTGGAGAACCCCAAATACAAGATACGAAAACGGTTGATCTGAAAATTCTATCTGCCTCGCAGCGTGAAATGGCACAGCACCAAACGATGATTGCGGAAGTAAGGGACAATGAACATCAACGCAATGGCGGTGCGGATCGGGTTCTCCGTATTATAGTGAGCCAGTTTCCTGATGAGAGCAACAATGTTGCCGGTACAGTTTATGTCTTTGATGACATCACGAATGAACACGAAATAGAGCAAATGAAATCGGAGTTTGTTTCTCTGGTGTCCCATGAATTGCGGACACCCCTAACTTCCATTATCGGCTTTATCTCTTTGATACTTGATGGAAAAACGGGCAATATTAATCAGAAACAGCACGAAAGCTTGAGCCGCGCACTCCGACAATCAAAGCGTCTCGCTGTCCTTATTAACGACCTGCTTGATATCTCACGAATTGAAGCCGGACGTATTGAGATGAAGCAGGAACAAGTACAGATAGATTGGATCGCAAAACGGCGAATCGAAGAACTCCGCCCACAAGCAGATGAGAAATCTATCTCTCTACTTTTGGAGGCACCGCCGAATCTGCCGTTGATGATTGCGGATGCTGACCGCGTTGGGCAAATTTTTATCAACCTTATCGGAAATGCTATTAAATTCACCCCCGATAACGGAAAGGTGACAGTCAGAATATCAACATCTTCCCAGAACGGGAGTGAGCGCGACGGTTTTCACGTTGAAGTCATCGATACCGGACCAGGTATCCCCGCTGACGAGAGAGAAAAGGTTTTCGATAAATTCAGGCAACTTGGAAGTGTACAGACCCGACAACAGGGTGGGAGCGGCTTAGGGCTTTCAATCGCCGCTGGAATCGTCGAAGCACACGGCGGGCAATTATGGGTGGATGCTGGGGATAACGGACAAGGGTGCAACTTCCAGTTTTTTATTCCGTTCCTTTAAAGTACTTGCTGTTCAGTGAGGGGGCGGGGTTTTAGAATCCCATTCCGTAGATCCTGCTGCGCAGTGAGAACTATTACATTACGGGCTACGGGCACCCACTATTTTTCATGGGAAACCCGATTTCGACAGCGGAGAAATCGGAGCAGAAATACAATATTTAAAAAATCTAAAAATATGGCTGAAACGATCTTAGTCGTCGATGACGATCTGGATATACTTGAATTACTAAAGATGAACCTTGAACCAGAGGGGTACAATGTACGGACCGCAAGTGATGGCGAGAGTGCAGTGCAGAGTGCCTGTGCAGATCCACCTGATCTGATCCTTCTGGATGTGATGATGCCACATAAAAACGGCTTTGAGGTTATAGAGGAACTAAAAGATATAGAGGAGACAAAAAACGTTCCTGTCATTCTCGTTACGGCGCGTGGGCAGACGGAGGATAAAATCCGGGGTTTGGATACCGGTGCTGACGATTATATCACAAAACCTTTTGACTTAAGGGAAGTAACCGCGCGTGTTGAAGCCGTCCTCGGCAGAACGCGACCTATAAAATACATCAACCCTCTGATGCGGGCAATGGGCGAAGGGTTCAGCGAAGAAGGATTAGAACAACTCGCGGGGCATCTGCAAGCCGCCGCTGCAATTCAGAAAAAATTGTTACCCGAACAGCCGCCACATTTTGATGAGTTTGACATCGCAACCTTACTACAAAGTTCGACTTCTGTTTCTGGGGATTTCTACGATTTCATTCCGCTCAGTGAAACACGGGTTGGGATTGTACTTGGTGATGTGAAGGGCAGTGGCATTCCTGCCGCACTATTGATGGTGATGATTCGGACGGCGCTCCGTCTACTCTGTCATGAAGAAGACGCACCCGCTTCAATCCTCAAACGGGTAAATGATTTGGTGGTACGGGATACCGAGGCGGATCTGTTCGCAACAATGATTTACGGGATACTTGATATATCAACTGCCACCTTTACATATTCAAATGGTGGACACTGCTATCCATTTTATTGCAGAAACACTCGGACTGCAGAGGTACTAAAAACAGATGGTATGTTGATCGGCGCGTTTGAGGAGGCAAAATTCACAACTGGCACCTGTCTCTTGGAACCCGGTGAGATCCTTCTTTTTTATACGGATGGTATCACTGAAACAGAAGCTGGAGACAGCCAGGCTTCCAATGGCAATCAGAGTGTATCCACAAGTTTAAACGGCAGCACTTCGTTTTCAGAGCAGAATGACGGGCATCAAGATGCAATACTGACCGATATGTTCTACGGTGGGGACAGGCTCGCTGCTTGTCTCTCTAAAAACGCTTCGCTGTCAGCATCAGGTTTATGTGAAGCGATCGTTAATGACTTAGCACGGTTCAGTGGAAGCACACAAACCCGTGATGATAGGGCTTTAATTGTTATAAAACGCGACGTTTAAAACAGGACGGGCATGCCGTGTAGGCACTTACCCGCACAACAAAATAACGAAAGACGAGACTATTTTCAAGTCCGTCTTGTAGGCACCCTTGGAAAACATCCAAGCGCATAGAGAAGGAGCTTCAAACGTGGGCGAGAGAACTGAACAGGCTATTACGCTTTCTCTCCCAAGTTCAATGCAACATGTTTACCTGCTCACAGCTGTTGTCACCGAAATCCTCAAAGAGACGGATTTCGATGAAGACACGCAAGAGCGGATTAACCTTGCTGCCATTGAAGCGGGTACAAACGCGATTGAAAACGACGACAGAGAGGGTCTGGGTGAACAGATAACTTTTCAGTTAATGTTGACTGAGAACGAACTTAGCCTTAGCACTCTGGAAGAAAGCGAAGCACTCAAACATAAAGAAACCGAAACCGCACAAGTTATTATGCTTTCCCTTCCAAGCTCAATGCAACATGTTTACCTGCTCGACGTTGTCGTCAGCGAAGTATTAAAAGAGGTGGGTTTCACTGAAGAAACCCAAGAGCAGATTAACCTGGCTGCCATCGAAGCTGGCACAAACGCAATCAAACACGGAAATAAAGAGGATCCACGCAAAAGAGCGACAATTCAGTTTATCCTTGATGACGATAAATTAACGATTGTTATTCAGGACGAAGGCGAAGGATTTACACGTCAAGAAGTTGCTGATCCACTTGACCCGGAGAATTTGCTCAAAAGTAGTGGCAGAGGCCTATTTTTGATGGAAGCCTGTATGGATGCTGTTACCTATGAAGCTAATGGTACCATCATTAAAATGGTTAAATACAAAACAGAACTGGAGGCGCAATGATATTTGTTTCATATTTTTATACTTTTAATATCACTAAGCGTCCGAAAAGTATGTTTTAAGACTATTTTCTTCAATGCATCCAAGTCTTCCGGCTCAAACACTGAACCTGATTAAATCGGATGAGCCGGTATTGTACGCAGCAATTGCCCCTTTGGGGTTGGAATAATTTTATCGTTCAAGGAATTACTATGCAAGTTAATGTTCGACATAAAGGCAGTATTACAATTTTAGATATTGAGGGTAAAGTTATTGGAGCAGATACCTTAGCCCTTAAATCCATCATTGACCAACAGATTGAAGCAGCGAATAATGCAGCAGAAAACGAGGAAAAACTTAATTTAATTCTAAATCTGGAGCGGGTCCAGATGATGGATAGTTCGGGTTTAGGGGTGCTTGTCGCTTCTTATACCACTATTCGTAGGAATGATGGACGCGTCGTACTTCTTAATCTTGGCGGCAACGTCAGAAGCCTTATTGTTATGGCAAAACTGATGACAATTTTTGACTGTTATAATACAGAAGCAGAAGCTATAGGGCATTTCCTATAGGGCAGCTCACACGTATGTCTAAAGACGATGATGGCCGTTTTTTACAAGGAACGCACCACAACGTCCGACTTCAGAAGAATAGGGACGTTTTATCGGAGCAGCATCAAAATATGGAAGCGCGTATCTCTACTGACACACCAGAGAGCATCAATTTATGGTATAAATGCGCCGGGTGCAACGAATTTGTTTTCAGAGGCGAACTTGAGCGAAACCTTTACACCTGCTCGCACTGCAATGCTCTATTTCCTTTACTTGCTCAAAAACGTATCGAACACCTACTCGACGATCCGGCAGCAGCACAAATCAGATCGACTGATACCGCAGGCATCGCTGCCGAAGGAACGATTTCAGGGTATCCGACTTCTCTTTTCATCGCTGATATGGATGTGATCCCCGCTGAAATTGATGTGTCCGTTCTTCTGGCAACCATTGAAAACGCTTTACAAAAACGGATTCCGCTGATTACGGTTGTTGCATGCCAACCAGAAGGATCCGAAGAGACTTTAACGGAAACCACCTATTTGACAATGCAAATGGAGCGGTTAGTAGACACGTCTCTTCCCCATATCACTGTTCTAACTGAAACAGATGTATATCCATTTGCCACGCATTTACCTGTCGGCGAATTGATTATTGCGGAAAGTACAACGCCGCCTCAAGAACCCGCACCACCAAATCTGCAACCCGCACCGCACGCCCCGGAAGAACAACTCCTTACGCAGCTGCCAACATCAGAAGTACAGAGAGATCCTGACATAAGTGTTGATTGCTATATCTCGCGTGAAGAACTTCCTGATATGTTAGGACGATTTCTGAAATTTTTTTCGATATAACTGCCAAACCCGGCACCTTCTACAATTAGAATTGGAAAAAAATGAACAAAGATGTTTCGGACAGCGACCTGAGGTCCCTAAGAACCCACGATCAACAACCGAATCGAATCGCCTCTATTACACAGAAGTTTGAGGAGACCTTCGGCAGCCTGCCTACATTCGTCGCATCCGCACCCGGCAGAGTGAATCTCATCGGTGAACATACAGACTATAACGACGGTTATGTGTTTCCCGTCGCGATTGATAAATATATTAATATCGCTGCGCGTCAGCGAACCGACCGACATGTAACATTACACGCGCCAGATGTAAACGATTCTTGGAAATTCGATCTTGACGCGCTCCCTTCTATCCCACAACAGGCACCCGCGTGGAGCCATTACCTTATCGGTGTTGCATCCCTCCTCCAAGCATCAGGGAGAAAAGTAACCGGAATAGATGCCGTTATCACTGGCGACGTACCTATTGGCGCAGGGTTAAGTTCTTCGGCTGCACTCTCAGTCTCTGCTACACTTGCTTTCTTAACTGCTCCTTCTGAACTTGAGGCACCGATGGAAGCGTTAGTATCAGAAAGCGATAAGAAAGAACTCGCAGCATTATGCCAACGCGTCGAACACGAATTTGCTGGCGTTAACTGTGGTATTATGGATCAAATGATCTCACTGTTAGGAAGGGAAAACCACGGGCTGTTCCTTGACTGCCGTTCACTCGAATATGAACATATCCCGCTTAATTTGGCAGGGCACTATATTACGATTTGTAACACCAAGGTAAAACGAGAACTTGCTACCTCAGAATATAATAAACGGCGTGCGGAATGTGAAAGAGGCGTAGAGATCCTTAGAAAGTGGATATCCGGTATCTCTTCACTTCGTGATATCGCGTTAACGGACTTCAAAAAACACGAAGAAGAATTACCGATGTTAACACAAAAGAGATGTCGGTATGTGATTGAAGAAAACACGCGTGTATTAGATGCCGTTTCTGTCCTCAAGGCACATAATCAACAGATAACAAAAAAAACAGATGAAGCCCTCATACAATTTGGTCGTCTAATGAATGCGTCACATAACGGACTCCGCGACGATTACGAAGTCAGCTGTAAGGAGTTAGACCTACTTACCGACATCGCACGTAGTATAACAGGCGTGATTGGAAGTCGCATGACTGGTGCAGGGTTTGGAGGTTGCACCGTTAGCATCGTTCATAAAGACGCTTTAGAAACGTTCCAGACCCGTGTGAAGAAGGAATACCACGAACAGATCGGCATCGAACCTGAAATTTACCTCTGTCGTGTTGGTGATGGCGCACAAGTTTTTTGGAGCACGGAATTATCTTGACAAACTATATGGAAGCAACAAAACACAGGATTGGCGTTGACCTCGGCGGAACGGATATTAAAGCAGGTTTAGTCTCATCAGAAGGTGATGTCTCTTGTCGCGTGGTAGTCCCAACAGATGTGGAAACAGGCCCCCCCAAGGTGGTGGCTGCGCGGATCGCAGAAGCCGTCCGTCAAGTGCTTGTAAAAGCAGAAACAATAAACATCTATGGAACATCGGGCGTTGACGCAACGCATCCATCTTCGTCAAGGAGTGTTAAAGCATCTGGATCCGAGGACGAGGTATTCGAAATTGGGGTTGGACTCGGTTCACCCGGACTGATTATCGCTGAAACAGGGGTTGTCCATTTTTCACCAAACTTTCCCGGTTGGACTGACATACCACTTGTCGCCTATGTCAATACAGAATTATCAAAACTACACAACGCAAAAGATGGTGCGGCGCGGAAGATTAATAAACAGTACAAGCCTGTATTGAGAGGTATGGACAACGACGTAAATGCAATGACCTTAGGTGAACTCTATCACGGAGCGGGGGTTGGATATGAGAGTCTTGTCGCATTAACGCTCGGCACAGGTGTAGGTGGCGGGGTCGTAATTGATGGTGAGGTCTATCACGGCAGCCTGAACACTGCCGGGGAATTGGGGCATACCGTCGTCGAACCCAATGGACGTTATTGTGGTTGCGGGAATCAGGGGTGTCTTGAGGCTTATGCAGGTGCGAAAAACATCGTGGAACGCATCCAAGAGAAGATAGCAGCTGGACGCAGCACTACTTTAGCCGCTGCAACAAACGCCGAAACGCCATTAACGCCGCGGATGATAGCGGAAGCCGCGCAAACAGGGGACGAACTCGCAATTGAGATTTTTGCTGAAACAGGACGGTATATAGGCATTGCCCTCACTTCAATCGCGCATATTCTCAATCCGCAAATCGCGATCATCGGTGGCGGCATCGCAGAAGCGGGTGAGAAACTCCTCTTTGAACCGATCCGCGCTGAACTCTCTAAACGTGCGATGGATATACCGGCGCAAATGAAAATTGTAAAGGCACACCTCGGAAATGACGCTGGCATTGTGGGAGCCGCTATGCTTGCACTCGAAGGATTTTTTAAATGAACTGTTATCTCGTTTCTCGGCTATTATAGTAAAACCGAAAAATAAATCAACACTTTAGAAAACAACAAACCTACCTCCAATGCAGGCTGGGTTTGGAACCCAGCCTTCTATGGATGTCTCGTTAATTGTTGGTTTTGGAATAAAATTTGCCGAATTTCATAACTTGTTTGGACCAATGGAGGTAGACCATGAAAAACGGATTTATCCTTTCCAACTTTTTTTCTCTTACAGCTATCCTCAATCTCCTGATCTGTTTCGGTTGTGGAGATACCGGAGACGAGCAAACAGTAATCAAACCGAACTATAATACGTTCGATGAACACCCCCTACAATCTGATGATCAATTACCACAATTGACAGACATAGACGACATAGACTTGAAAGACGCTAAACAATGGCTACACTTAACGCTCAAAGACTGGGGAAATTTAAAAGACAAAGATTGGGAAAAGTTGAAAGACGAAGATTGGATCAGGTTAACAGACGCGGAAGTTAAAGAACTCAGGAACCTCGAGGTTCCACAAAATTGGGCCTTTGCGGATGCAGACGAAGCGTTACGCAAAAAACATCGCGAAGCTCAGTTTTTCCAACAGTTCGGAGACATCCCACAGGTTCGTTACATCGTAGAGTCTGATCGAATGCGGCGAAGCGGAATTGTAACACTTGAGCGTGCTATTCAAGTGGTTGCTAAGTCGGCTGCAATGTATTTTCTCTTTCCGGGTCCTGATAATCAACAGGCATTTGAAACAACAAGAAACCTGCTACGCTCTATAATAGAACAAGAAGAACGCTGGGGCTAAAAAGAAGAACTTCGCCGCTTAGATTAGCTCAGAATAGAAGCCCCTGAAGCTTGGGTAAAAAGCATACGTGCCTTTCTTATTTAACCCATAGTGAGTAAGAGGTAAGAATTCAAATCAAATGGGGATCTGAGGCGGAGAGAAAAGGACACAAATGATCTCCCTTCCGTTCCCTATCGGACAAAATTCTCATGTTTTACTCAATATGACTTCAATAAAGGAACTTTAAAAAAAATGAAAAATGAGATACATTATCGAGTGTCCCTCTTACAAATTTTAGCACTCTTCTGTTTAGCATTAATTCCGTTAAGTTGCTCAAAGGTGCCTGATTTTATAAAAGACACATTCCAGCCAGAGGTGATTATCCCTGTGTTTGATCCTGATGCTTACATTATGCCACAGACTGGCACCGTCGGTTATCTTAGAAACGGTATCAAGGCGATGGCAGTCCCACTTAACGATGTGAAAGCTGTCGATGCATTCGGTATTTTTATCTATAACGGGACTGACCACTGGATCTCCTTTAAAAAGAAGGATTGCCAGATGCTTGATGGAACAGGGAATGTTACGAAGCCGATTGACAAATCGCAGGAATCCTTTTATCTGAAAAAGAATTTTAGACCGACGCTGCCGCCTGAATTTGCTGCAGAGGTGTTTCGATGGGATAAATCCATCAGAATACAAGGGGACCCAGCTGTCCTACCGAGGGCGGACATCGAAAAAACGACGGTAATGCCCAGGCAACACGCACGATTTTTCCTCTATTTCCGCAAACGGAGTATTAATTATAGCAGCTTACGGATCATTGTACCAAGAGTCACAAGTGATTTCAATGACCAACAAACAACCTTCGTCTTCAAATTTAAGGTACAACGCGGCTAACCTTGGGGCCCGCAGGCTGATGTAGCATAGACCTTTGGTTTCCCGTGCATCCCAGAAACGTAAGCCGTAATGTAATGGACGGTTGTTGCTAAGAACAAAATCGGATTTCCGATGAAAAACAAAACGCAGCATGCAACAACGGCGCATGTGGATAAACGGAGAAAACGCTTGAAATCTCAAACAGACCTAACCGAACCGCAAGGAAAGATAAAAAGCCGAACCGCAAGGAAAGATAAAAAAATCTGTTTTTTAATCCTTGTACTCTGTGTGAGTTGCACCCTGCCCGAAAGTGAAATTGCGCAATCCGTCGAAATTCTCCCATCAAACCGTGAACGGGAGCCTGCGCTAATAGTAGGTATCAACTACATAAAGACACTCGGCAATGCTGGACAAGGCGCAGGTGAATTTCAGGCACCCTTGGGTCTCACAATAGACGAAGCAGATAGAATCTACGTCGCTGACGCGGGTAACAATCGGGTACAAGTTATTGACGACCTCGGAAATTTCATCACGGAATTCGGGGGACGCGGGTGGCGGATAGGCGAATTTGATCACCCGGCAGATATAGCATTAAGTTTCCAACGGAGTTACCGCCTCTATGTCGTAGATACTGGCAACAATCGGGTACAATACTGTAATTTTGTGGACCGGATTTTTTATCCACTCAGCGAGAATGTAGATGATATGCTGCTTGATCAACCCGAAGGCATCGGTATCGGGCGGAATGGCGAGGTTTATATCGTGGATACCAGCAATCATCGCTGGATCGAATTCAATGTCGCAGGGGTCCCAGTTACAGCAAGAGGGAACTTCGGAAGCGGTCCAGAACGACTCTGGAATCCTACAGACCTCGGTGTTGATACCCACGGGAATGTCTATGTCGTTGACACAGGAAACCATCTCATCAAAAAATACGACTTCAGCGGTAACCCTATCAGGGCTTGGGGGGGTGAAGGAGATAAACTTGGACAACTCCGAGAACCGAAGTGCATCGCCTTAGACGACTGGAATTATGTCTATGTAACCGATAGCGGTAACCGGCGCATCCAGGTTTTCGCATCTAATGGGAAGAGCATCACAGAATTTAGTAACGCAGCACTCTTAGCACCCGTAGGGATCGCAGTCTCGAAAACCGGACGCGTCTTTGTGAGCGACGCTGAAGCGAACGACATAAAGGTGTTCCAAGTTTTTCGTGTAAAACTTACGCACCTTATCAAATACCTCTTGTAGGAGGCGAAAATCCGCAATACTCCGATTTCTGATTTTAAACAATGCATACACTACAATAGAAGGACATCGGAAACCAACAAAATCTGCAAAGTATGCGTAAATCCTATCGTAAAAGATAGTTTTTGGAGGAATGTGGTTATCGTACCTCACAGTAAGAGCGGTTAAAGATGTCCCTGATTTATCCAAAAAGTAACCTAAAAAAACTGTCTGCCTCCTATATACCCGCAAACGTAAGCCGTAATGTAATGGGGGGTTTTTGCTAAGGTGTTTCTTCAACCCTACGGAATGAGACTCCAAACATCAAACCCACCTAACCGAACCGCAAGGAAAATTAAAAGATTTCTTGTTTCCTTCTGTTTATGCCTGCTACCATGTCTCGGAAGTACGGCACAAGAATCCGCTGATGACAAGACTAAAGCTCTTGAACTTCCTACCTTTTCCGTCCTCCAGAAAACCGAATCCATTGAACTGAAAACGGATGAACGGGAATTCACGGTGAAGTACCCACCCATTCTCCCAGACACCGAACGGTTAATCGAAGCAGATGGAAAAACCCTCGTCCGAAGTATAGACTACCAAATTGATTTCTATTCAGGAAAAATCACTATTACCCCCCTGATAAGGGGGGATAAAGGGGGGTTGCGGGATGCTACGACCACCCCTTACAAGTTAAAGATAACCTACCGCACGTTGCCTTTCGCAATTAAAGACGTCTATAAACGCGACCTTTACGGCGAGCAAACTTCCAATAGTAATCAGTTTCCATCAGATGACAGTCCTCAGCAAGAGGTCTCCGGTTTATCAGAAAATCTCCTTGCTGACAACCGACAGCCGATAGCCGATAGCCATTCATCACAACTCGAAGTGTCGGGTAGCCAAACATTTGGTATCTCGCTTGGCAGTGGACGGGATATATCACAGAATCAGGAACTCCGAGTTAATGTGGAAGGTAAAGTCTCTGAAAACATCAGCGTCCTTGCACTGCTCTCCGACCAAGACCTCCCTATTCAACCCGAAGGGACAACCGAAAATATTCAAGACATTGATCAGAAGTTGATTCGTATCACACATCCAAACATGAGAGGCACCTTAGGCGACTTTGAGGGGACGCTCGGCACCTCTGAGTTTATCTTTTTTCCGCGGGCACTCGAAGGCGTTCAAGTCGAAGGTGATTTCAAATGGGGGAGCTTCCATCTTATTCCGAGTGCTATTCCGAAAGGACAATCTACAAGTTTAGTCCTTCGCGGTGAAGAAGGACGGAGCGAGTATCGGCTCACGGTTGATGGGCAATATATCCTTGTAAAAGCGGGCAGTGAAATCGTCTGGTTGAATGGCGAAAGGATGAGACGTGGTGAAAACAACGATTACATCATCCGCGAATATGGAGACCCGATTGTCGAGTTCAACAGTAAACACCTCATCACAAGCAACGACACCATTCGGATCGACTTTGAATACATTCCGGAAGATCGCGCGTATCAACAAAACCTCTACGGACTCAGCAGTGTTTTCAAGCTGCCCGGAGAATGGATAACCCTCGGTGCCTCTTATGCCGTTGAGGCGGACCTGAAGCAACCGGAACAGGCTTTAATCATACTTGAAGAGACCGATCTGGAGGCACTGCGTCAAAATATCCTTGATCCTGAAGAGGACGGCAGATCACTTCTCACGGCACCCCAAAAACATACCGTATGGGGGTTAGAAAGCCGCGTGAACATTACTGAAAAAGCATGGATCGAAGGTGAACTCGCCTACAGTAATCTTGATAAAAACACCTATTCGACTGTTGATCGTAAAGAGGTAAGTCAGGCGTGGAAACTGACCGGTTACGCGGATTGGGACTTTGCGACATGGACAGATAAACTGCGACCTAAACTCAACACAAACCTCGACGTTCGGGCAATGGACGCTGGCTTTGTACCTGTCGGTGCGTCAAGTAGTAATCGCAATCGTAATCGTTATGAAACACAATACACCAAAGAGGGGTTTGATGACGCGTTTTTATTTGATACGGCAGGCATTTCACAAACTGCACGGGATGAGAGAACCGCGAATTTTGACGTTCAGTTGATGCCGATGGATTGGTTAGTTGTTGATGCTGGTATCGGTAGAAGCGAAGAGAAAGCACCACAACGCGCGGAAAGCGCGCAAGAGACACCAGGCACCCCCCTGATAAGGGGGGATAAAGGGGGGTTAGCGGACGGGGCAGAGGCATTGCCGACTGAAAACGCAACGATCCGCAATAATTTCAATTGGGGTGTAAACTTCAATCGTGAGGCGGGCAGTGGAAGTGTAACGCCTATCAATAGACGCGGAAATACACGCACAGGCGCGCAAAGGGCAGCCACCGCGGCACAGGAACAAAATCCATCTAAAGGTATGCAGCTGCTCAAGAAGTTACCGAATCTCCGCTGGGATGACTATCGGAGTAGTTCGCGGGTCGAGAATGAGGATTCAACACGGACAGAATCGCAGCAGAAACTCCGACAGGAAGGTAACTTGGCTTACCCACTCGGTCCGTTCAGAGTTAGGGGAACATTAGGCAGAGTGGAATCAAACGAAGCGCGTAATGCTGCACGCAACCGAAAGCGTAATCGCGCGATTGGACGTATCGATCTCGTTGAGTTTAGTTGGGCATCTCTCAACACCAGTTACGAACTTGAGGAGGCTTATGCAAAAGAACCGTTGCTCACTGTTGATGACGAACCGATCGGTTTATCCGATTGGCAGCGGAATACAACCGGACGCACTTGGAAAGTCGGCATCTTTTCACAGCAGAAATCCTTTCTCAGCGGTGGTATGAATGTGACTGCAAACCTCGCGCGTCGAATGCTGAAAGCACACACCAACCTCGGCACGGATACGACGACGCAACTCGCAGATATTAACATTCAATTGACACCCCTAAGCCGGGCAATTGACATAGAACTTACTTACGAATTAGATAAAAAACTAACGAGCCAACGCCACGAAGTCTATACCAACATTCATCCACACACCGGTGTTATGCTCCAACCCGGAGACGGATATTACGTGAAGATAGATGATCTACATTATGTAGAAGATCCGGAGGAAGGGACTTACATCAAAATCTACCAAAACGTCGGCGATAAGCCGACAACAGCAGTAAACGCGGAATTCCGTCTCCGTTTTCAACCCCGCCAGTTTTTCGCTCGGCGCAACCGAGCGCTGCAACAACAGCAGCGTGGGGGCGAGGTTACCTCTCCCCTACGACGCGATAGTTTGCGCCCAACGCAGCCAACCGCTGGACAAGGCGTGACTTCGCAAACAGCGGATCCCCGAAGGGGAGCACTCTCTAACAATACTACAACGCCGTTACAAAAATCACGTCTTGAGTGGTTTCTGAACGCACTCAGAGGTCAAACACGACTCTGGCTGACAGAAGAACAGGAGGTAGAAGATGCGGTCTCTCTGTACCTGCTCCAAAATCTACAAGGTTCAGATACGCTTTTCGGGCGCGTGAACCAACACCACCGACTCGAATTTGTACCCTCAACGGCGTTCAGTTTTGAATTTAACTTTCGGGCAGGGGAAACCCTCAACAAGCGGATTAATAATCAGGAACGCCACAGACATCACAACACTTGGGATGTCGGTTTCTCCGTGAACCCGACGCAACGCTTGTCTGTCGGCGCAAATTGGGAACAACGTCGGGAAAACGAAAAATATGGTCAATTTGATTTTGAAGACCTCGCGCAGAAAGGGGTGAGTGAGCTTTCTCCGAAACCTATTTCAGACCTACGTCAACTTGAACAGATCACTGAACTGAACCTCCGATACGAATTGACCAATGCGTTGCGTTGGAGCGGTATCGGTGGCTATAAACAGACAACCGACGAGGAGCAGCTTGACGAGGACCCCGAAGCCAAAACGCGCACCTTTTCTTATGAAAACCGCGTCACGTATAGTCTTATCGGCAAGGGACGCATTGATTTCAACTACAAACTCGGCTACGGTAAAAGCAGTGGCGGCATACCCTTCGCGCAATATACTTTCTACGAAGGCATCAGCCACGAAATCCGGACGATAGCAGACTACAGATTACGGAAATTCACCGATCTACTCCTGCGACTCAATTACCGTCTACTCTCAACAAAACAGCGGAAACCCGAACACCGTTTAGAGATGACCGTCAGTGCAGAACTTTAATGTAATAGGACTTACGCAGTCTCCTCGCAGGCGAGGTTTGAAACCCCGCCTGCAGAGTGCGTCGGACGTTCGTTATCATGGAAAAATGCGTAAGTCCTACGTAATATCGGTGAGTACGTTTAGAACCTTAGACTATTGGTTTCGCTATGGTTGAAGTGCTTTCCGCTTAATATTCCCCCATGTTGTAGCGATTTTATCCTTCGGTGAAACTGCGAACAAGGGACCACGCATCGCAGTTCTAATTTCAATTTCACTAAGTGCCCGATTCCAGAACGCGACCTCATCAATGGAGCCATCTTCAAACGCATACTCGGGTTTATTTTTAGCGCACCCAATCCGCAGATCTTCGTCATTCGTGCCGTTGAAATTAAAGGGGTCCCTTAGATCCAATTCAAAAACGCTTTCACCGTCCAGATATATCCGCGCAGTGAAACCTTCATACGTACCAACAATATGATGCCACGTTCTATTCTCCATACTGTTCTGAGTTATGATGAAGTTCTGTACGTTATCGCTCCCCAAGATAAGCGAGATTCCGGAACCTTTGTCGAAGACAGCAAGATCAGGCTCGTCTCTTTCATCATGGATTGCCATGCCGTAGTTGGATCTACGACTATAACTGCCTTTATCAAACCACTGAGAAGAACTTCCCGTCCAATCCTCGTGATATACCCACGCCATCATCGTGATCTCCTCACTGATTTCTAACGCTTTCGCGGCAGGGATATTCACACAATCTTCTGTTTCACCAGCGATGTAAATGGCGTTCCCGTATTTACCTTCGACAAATTTGGTGTCCTTGACAACTTCAGCATCAAGCCCGTTACCAGATTCATCAAAAATACGCTTACCCAGGACGTTGTCGAACGTGAAGTAAACGACAAGTCCTTTATCAATATCTGCGGTTGCATATCCGCCCGGAATAAGTGTTAGAACGATGAGTGAGGCATAGAGAAATGATCGTTTCATTTTATTTGTTTAACCTCTTATAGTGGAATCGAAAAATACGTTTACGCTTCGCGATAGTATCCCACATTACATGCTTGTATGGGAAACTGAGTTTCTCGGTTCCCTATACCGTCCCTACCGCGTGTGCAGATAATTATGGGCTTTACCATAATCAGGAACTATTCGTCGGTGTTGACCGAACCGGTGATAGCCTCATCCCAATCCCACAGAAAGATTGTGCCATCCTGCGCCGTACTAACCAACGTTTCACCGTCAGGCGAAAATTTCAACGTCTCCACTTCCTGTGTATGTCCATCAAGCGCAGCAATTCTATCTCCAGTCTTAACATCCCATAATTGGATTGTACCGCTGCCATGCCCATTGACGAGAATTGTGCTATCTGGCGAAAACACCAACGGTCTTGGATAATCATGGTGTATCCCCCAACCGCGTTTATGCACAGTACTCACCGAAAAAATTTTATGACCGGTACGCACGTCCCATAAATGGAGTTGACTCGGTGTACCCGCAGCGAGCAAGGCGCGGTCTGGTGAAAACGCCAATGCCGAAATATGTCCCAGATTTTTTTGTTCCGTCGGTTCTGCAAAGACAGTCAAAGCCTCACCGGTCGCAACGTCCCACATTCGGATGTCGCCTTCTGTAGTGCCACTCACAAGCCATCTACCATCCGGTGAAAACGCCACTGCCAAAATTGTTGGCATATTTTCGTGAAAGCCGAGGGGTAGGTCCTCATAAAGCGGAATTACCAATTCATCACCTGTTTCCGTGTTCCATAAGCGAATGGCACGACCCGAAATAGTCGCCACCGTTTTCGTTCTATTGTCAGGAGAAAAGGTAGGTTCTCTGGCATGTTTCTGCCAAGTTGCAAGTTCGTCCCCAGTCGATACATCCGTCAACCGAGTTAGATTATCTGGCTTGGTAGTAGCGAACCCAGCAGGGAACTCACCGAAAACTATCGTACCATCTGCTGCTGCACTGACGAGTTTCGTGCCATCTGGCGAAAACGCCACAGCTGAATACCAATCCCGATGTCCACTATTGTGGACAGTGGATTTTTGCGATGTCTCCACATCCCAAAAGGTAATTTCACCGTTAAACGCCGCGCTGACAAGTGTGGAACTATCCTCAAAGAAGGTCGCCGCTTTTATGGATTGTGTGTGCCCAGTGATAAGGGGGTCTATTGGAGTTCCAGTCGCTGTCTGCCAGAATCGGATTGTGCCATCCGAACTCCCGCTGACGAGTGTCCGACCATCGGGTGAAAATGCTAACGCAGTAATACCGTTGAGATGTCCAGTGAGCGTCGCGAGGGGTTCACCAGTGGTGGTGTCCCACAATTGCACTGTTTTATCGGTACTGCCGCTGGCAAGCATTTTTCCATCGGGTGAAAACGCCAGCACATTTGTCGGTCCAGTATGTTTCTGCAGCGTCACCCAATCCGTGTCACCAGTGGTATCCCACAATCGGACTGTCGTATCTGTACTACCACTGGCGAGACGCGTGCCATCCGGCGAAAACGCCACTGCTAAGACCCAATTCTTTTTAAACATACGATGCCCAGGTTTATTCAACGGTTGAAGCGGCAAATCTACGTGTCCTCTGAGCGTCGATAACTTTTTACGGGTTGCTACATCCCATAATTGGATCGTCCCGCTCCTTTTTCCAATCGCGATTTTATCGCTTGTCATCGCGTAAACACCCTGAAAATCCTCCGAACCAAAGAGACCGATCCCGAATAATCCAGTTTTAAGGTGTTTTGTTTTCCCTTTCCCGTTCTCAATATTCAATCGGGTAATTGCAGCATGCCCGGCACTACTCAAACCGATAAGCGTTTTCCCATCCGAAGAGAATCGCAATACGGTAGCAGATCCGTACAAGTCGATAAGCGGCACTTCGCGCTCGGTAGCGATTTCCCACAATTGGATAAGCGTCTCCTGGGAAGAAGCGGTAAGGAAACGGCCATCCGGTGAAAAACTGAGGGCTTTACACACGCCGCGGCCAAACAGAGATTTCTCTTCACCTGTTTCCACATCGTACAACCACACACCGATGTTGCTACCTACCGCGAGTTGGGTTCCATCGGGTGAAAACTGAATTGTGGTAATCCCACCTTTCCCGAAACGTGCTTTCGCCGCTTTAGGCAACTTCCAATGTGCGTGGTTTTTAGATGTCTCATCTGATTTAAACGGCAGCACTTCGTTTTCTGCGTCTGCAACCGATGCTGAAATATCGTTAGGCGGCTGACTGGCGGTTTCTTCTTCGCTCGGTGTGCTAACATTTCCGAATTGCGTCCGAACATCCGGTTTGGCTTCAAGGTTTAGCACGACGGGTGCTTCAATGAGTTCAACCGTCATCTCTGATGGTGCGTCGAAACTATACGGTTTTTGAAAACGCGACAGGTATTGATGGTTTCCGATCCCTAACATCAAAAGGACGACTGCGATTGTGGAAACACCGATTGCCCACGGCACGAGCGGTTTACTACCTGACGGGGTAACCGGTTTCAAACGCGAAACCTCGCGCATGATATTCTCTGTAAGATTCGGTGTGATTTGAAAATGCTCTAATGCCTCGCGTATCATGGGTTCCTCCTTCTTTAAGCGGTGGCGTGCACGGCTGAGGCGACTCTTAATCGCGCCCACCGATACCCCCAAAAACTTGCTAATCTCTTCACACGTCATCTCCCCGAAATAGTGGAGTGTCATGACAGTTCGCTCACTTTCCTGTAACTTCGCGAGCAGCTGCTTGACGACTTCGCGCTGTGATTCTGCCGTTACGCGTTCGTTTTCCGAAATGACATATCCGGAGTATGTAGCCTTTTCCAACTGCATACCACCTGTCGCATCCAGCGACTGCATCCATAAACGCTTCCTACGCAGCCATGCCTTGCAACCGTTTGTGGCTATCACATAAAGCCAACTCGCAAAACGCTGCGGCTCCTTGAGTATCGTCAGCTTCTGGTACGCTTTCAGGAAGGTGTCTTGTGTAATCTCCTCAGCGACATGGAAATCTCCAACCTTCCGCCACACAAGCGCGTGAACCGGCTGCTGGTACTTTTTCACCAGTTCAGCGAAAGCGGCATCATCGCCTTCAAGGACGCATTGAATCAATCGAGTATCGTCGTTTCGCATCGGATATCTCCAGAAAGGGGAGTTTTAGTATTTCACATTAACACCTTGTGACGCGACTTAGGGGGAAAACGGTTGCAGAATTCTGAAATTTCTTGAACAACCCAACTTGCCACTAACAGATTTTGGATGGTTTATAGTGAAATCCAAAAATGAGTTTACATATGTAGCATAGGCTGTTAGCCTGTGCCGTAGGGGTTTCGGAGTTCGGAAGATGTATAAGAATTAGGGAATCCACTATAATAAGGTTTTCGGTCCACTTTCCTCACCCCGGAGGGGTGATATATCTATAGAAAATGGCATATTCAAACTCCTGCACTCCAGCGGAGTGCTATGTGCATAAAAAGGTGGTAACTTGGGTTTGAATAGCAAGCTTCGGGAACCGACCAACTTTGTCGAAAGGCGCGTATTCGTGTAAAGAGAGATAGAAATATTCGCGGCGAAAAACCCATTTATTGAAAAGATCATCCGTTATTTAGGTGGAACATCCCATAGGAGTATCGTTCCAGCAAAACGGGAATGTAGGTTTGTGCTTGCGAGGGTTTTCCCATCAGGCGCAAACACCAATTCTTTAACGGGACTCATGTATGGTTTGAAAGTGGCAAGTTTGTGTCCTGCAGGTAGCAACCACAGGTGAATTGTTCCATCTATATCTCCACTTGCCAGAAAAGTCGCGTTGGGTGAGAATGCTAATTTACAGACTTCACTTGTGTGCCCTTCGAGTGTTACAGATTTGCGGGTTGCTACCTCCCATAAATGAATTGTTTTGCCTGCACCCGCCGCAACTATGAGGGGTTCCCCAGCGCGCCCCAACGCCACAGCACCCACTGGTACATCAAAACCCTTCAAGCCGAGAAACTTTTGTAATTTATCTATCAAATTCAGTTTCTTTTTAGAGACACTGAACGTAGCAAAAGTCTTGCCAGTATCGGTATTCGACAAGTGAATATCCGTTCCTTCACCGACTGCCAGCACTTCGCTATCTTGTGTGAATGCCAGCGTAAACACCAATGCTGCACTCCAGTTTGGACTGCTTCCCACAAGTGTACACAGACGTCTTTGGGTAAGGACATCCCACACTTCCACGATATCGTTCTGATTTTTAACAGCCAGTTTTTCACTATTTGGTGAGAAAACGGCTGTATGCCAAGCATAACCTGAGCGCTCAAATGATGTTGCGAAGATGTAATATATTACCGAAGTTCGCGGTACTGGTACGGAACTCAAATCATCTGTTAAGGGACCATGGGGCACCCTACGAAGTATGCCCTCAAGCGGGTAACCGTTGTTATATTGCCCAGTAGAGACATCCCATATCTCAACTTTGTCGGAAACAGTAAAAGTGGCGAGGGTAGTATTATCATCCGAAAATGCTAAACTGGCGATTTCGCTTCCACGTACCATGGGCACAGCAGCTCGCAAATTCGGTTCAATGTGTTTGTTTACACCTTCAATGCGTCCGGGGAGTTGCATCCGCAATTTTTCGGTACAAGTATTTGTATCCCACAGATGGATTTTGCTACCCGTGCTGCTTGCAATCGTTTTCCCATCGTGCGAGAACACCAACGTAGAAAACCTACTCGTCCATCCTGTTGTCAAAGTGCCTTCGTGTTTGCCTGTCCGGGCAGACCATAAATCCACTGTGCCGTGGTGATTCATAGTTACAACGGTTGCACCATCCGCCGATAACACAAATTCCCACAAACCCCCGTCCTTATTTTTAAGTGTAACGACCTGCGAATATGTATCCATATTCCATATTTCAATATCGTCTAAACCCGCAACGGCGAGAGTTTTCCCATCTTTTGAGAATGTAAGTATCACTGGATTTCCGTTGAAATTAGCAACCCGCTTTTGAAACGTTAGTACCTGTTTTCCTGTCTCAAGGTCCCAGAGATGTACGTCCTTGGAAGTCGCAATCGCAAGCATTCTGCCATCTGGCGTAAAACTGAACGCTCTTACCTCCCACTTAGGTTTTGGAAGCGTAGTTATTTCACGATTCGTGCGACCATCCTTGACGCTAATTGTTCCGTCTTTGTTTTCAAAGGCAAAGATAACACGTGTGCTATCGGCAAATGCTTTTACTTCAACCCTGAAGCGTGCATCTTTAAGCGAATTAAATTTTGGAAGTTCGGTGGTGAAACTGTCTAATCGCTTTCCAGTATGAGCATCCCACATCCAGACCTTAGGAATCTCCCATCTCCAAGGATCTCCGCCAATCAGATCGTGTGAAATTTTATCAATTAATCCCTCACCGACAAGAGTTTTCCCATCATCCAGGAATACCAAAACGACTCTTACTTTAACTGATTGCTTACCTTAAGTATTATACCATAAACGCAGCTAAAAGCGCATCTGCTCTGGAAAGGGTGTGTAAATATTTTGGTAGTTGGTTATCAGAATCAGAATTTCCAGGAGTATCGGATTTTCAGGAGTGCGCCGTTACAAAATCAGCGAGGCAACCTGACTTCAATAACAAAAATAGGACTTACGCGTTGCATAAGTCCTAAAGAGTATAAGGTAAGCAAATTATTGAGGATTTGAATACGGAAAGAAGGGCGGGCATTGTAGCACCGCCCAAGGAGCGTATATTGATTCCTACTATTCGTTAAGATTGAAGTGAAGCACGCCACTGTTCTGTGTGCCAACGTACAACACGTCCCCCTCAACAGCAAACGAGGTCACCCTATTCGGTATCTCTGAAACAACCTCTTTCCACGTGTTGTTGTTCAATCGATAGACCCCTGACTTGGAAACACCATAAAGGGTTGTGCCATCAACGGCTAATCGTCCGATAATGAGAGGTGTTCCTGCTGCATCGGTGATAGCATCCCACTGTTTCCCGTCCTTTGACGCAGCGACACCCGCATCCGTTGCTACATACACCTTGGAACCCGTAAACACTATATCATGAAAAGTTTTAACAGGAAAGGGTAAGATCGGCGTGAGATCAATCCAATTAGTTCCCTTATCAAACGAAACGACAAGATGTCCATCCCATTTTCCTACGTAGACAGTGTTCCCTGAAACCGCAAGTTTGAACCCTTCCATTATTCTATACCCAAAGAGTTGAGCAGTTTCTTCCATTTCGGTGTCGTACCATTCAGTATCCCCGGGTTCCCATCGGAAGAGTTTATAGTTATATTCCATATAGAACGTATCGCCACTGACAGCAAACGCGCCACGCAACCCTCCACGGATAAGTTCACCGGATCGTCTCGGATCCCCTTCTGTCAACTGCTTGAAAAACTGAGTCGCGCCAGAAGAACCTTCTTGCAACTGTTCAAGAAACGATTTATCTTGTAAGTCAAAAGAGAGCCTTCTGCCTTGAGACAACTGGTTCCATAACGTTCGCGAGTGCAGGATCGGTATTGCTTGAATCTGCATTAGCGCATTGCTATCCTCAGAAACCCTATAAAGACGTGCTTCTTCTCCGATGGCTTTACCTTTTGCATAAAGCACACCATTAGACTCTGCAATGTAAAAAATTTGCGGTGGATGTTCTCGATAGAATTCGGTGATTTGTGTTTGCGGGTTGACAGCACGCCACGTTTTACCGTTATCAATAGATTTAACAACTTCCCTACCGGTTGCAGCATAGAGTATTGTACGGGGATTTTGCCCGTTATTTGCTCTGAGAGCGATTAAATTCGGCACGTAGCTGCCTGTCCCAGGATTAAACCGTTCCCATGACTTACCCCCATCAATAGAGCGATGAATGCCTGAGTTGCCCCTTGTATAAAATGTGTGTTCATTCAACGCCTCAATTCCCGATACAGTATAATCCGTAATTGAAATACCGGTGTTTTCCTCGCGTGTCCATGTGTCTCCGTTGTCAACTGAGCGGACGACGGCACCATCATTGCTGCCGATGACCAATATTGTCTGTCCTACTGCTGCAAGGACAACATCTGGATTGTGTCCCATAACTGGCCATGCGTTTGTCGGCGTTATATCTGTCCACGATTCACCGTTATCGGTTGAACGGAAAAGCCACCACGACCGCTTCTGTCCACGGCTCATTTGCCGCAAAGCAGGGCCATCTTCTTTGTCCCAGTCCAATGCTGCCATAGCATAAAGCGTGTTCTCAGTCCCCGCAAACGCACCGACCCGTTCGGCTTCAGGAACGGGAAATCGCAAAAGCTGCCAACTATCAACATCAAGGCGGTAGAGTCGAGGACGTGTTGTTGTCGTAGCAAAGAGCGTTCCTTGGAGTGTGTACAAGGTATCTATTTCATCCATTGCCTCTATCAATCTGTCATTTACAACTACCCACGCCTTCTGAGCATCAAGGCGGTGGACACCGGTGGTTGTTTTAGCAAATAGCGTGTTTTGACTTACCTCCAGATACTGTATTTCGCCTGTCAATCCGTCTCCCACGGCTATCCATGTCTTTCCAGCATCTGCAGAACAGTAAACCGTATCAAAACTGAGGTAAAACACACCGTCTATTATCACCAATCTACCGGGATCATTTTCAGGGCAAGGACCGACTGAAAGCCACGTTTTACCGCCATCCGTTGAAGCGAAGAGTGCATTAGATACAACCGTATAGAGGGTATTGTCCCACTCCGCCATAAGCACCCTACCATCCCAGCTATCAGTAAGCGAACTCATGGCATTGACATATCGCCAACCCGCGGCATTCGTAGATGATTTATAGATCCCGCCCCCACCGTCAACGATGTAGATTTCTCCTTTAGAGGTCCGGAATAGCGTTCTTAGGGACGGACCGCTGGGTGCGTTGCCTTGAACCCATTGCTGTTTGCGGATAGAAATATCATCTCCATCTGCCTGTGCAGCAGCAAATAAAACCGCATCGGGTCGCTGACCGGCACCATCGTTTTGACCCGGCGCGGCAGCCCTTCCGAGTTGCGTTCGGACATCCGGTTTCGATTCAATATCCAACACAATAGGGGTTTCTATAATATCAACCGTCATCTCTGAAGTCGCTTCAAAACTGTAGGGTTTTTGGAAACGGGATAAGTACTCCGTGCCGATACCTAACATCAAGAATATTATAGCGATTGTGGAAACACCGATTGCCCACGGCACAAGCGGTTTACCCCCTGACGGTGCAATCGGTTTCAGACGTGAAATCTCGTGCATGATATTCTCTGTAAGATTCGGTGTAATTTGGAAGTTACCTAAAGCCTCTCTAATCATGGGTTCCTCCTCCTTTAAACGGCGACGTGCACGGTAGAGACGATTCCGAATCGCCGCTTCCGACACACCCAGAAAGTTGCTGATCTCCTCATAAGTCATTCCCCCAAGGTAATAGAGCGTGATGACTGTCCGATCGCTCTCCTGTAACTTCGCAAGCAATTCCTTGACGACTTCGCGTTGTGTTTCCGTTGTCATTCGCTCGTTCTCCGCAATGATATGTCCAGAGTAGGTTGCTTTTTCTAACTGCGTGCTGCTTGTATCTTCCAACGACTGTATCCACGTCCGTTTTTTACGGAGCCACGCTTTGCACTGATTCGCGGTGATGACATAGAGCCAACTCGCGAAGGATTGGGGTTCCTTTAGCGTCGAGAGTCTCTGATACGCTTTCAGGAACGCCTCTTGTGTAATATCCTCAGCGATATGAAAATCTCCGATCTTCCGCCATGCGAGCGCATGAACGGATCTCTGATATTTTCTCACGAGTGCGGAGAACGCGGCATCATCGCCATCAAGCACGCGTTGGATGAGTCGAGCATCGTCGTTTTTCATCGGATACCTCTGAAAAGGGAATGTTCATCATTTCACATTGACCTATAGTGACGCGATAAGCGGAAAAATAATCTCACAATTCTGCAAAAGGTAGGACCGGTTCATGTAAAGCGGGTTGAAATCCTATTTTGCTGATAATAAGAAGGAGGCGCAAGTGTAATGGAACAACATGACCTCTTCCGTTTTTTGTTAACGGAATAATACCACAAATCCGTTTACAAATGTATATGTCCGGGCGCGTGTGAGAAAGAGGTAGGGGCACAAACCTCATCAGCAAAATTCGGATAAGATCAAAGAATTGGGAGTTGAATGGATCTGAAAACGGACAAGAGTGTGAGGTCAGTAAATTGGTTGGCGAATTTTGAAAGTGAAAAAGGGCGGGCATTGTAGCACCGCCCAGATAAAGTATATCGATTCTCGTCATTCCTCAAGATTGAAGTGAAATACGCCGCTGCCATTAGTACCGACATACAGCACATTTCCATCAATATCAAATGAAGTCCCCGAATCTGGTGTTTCTGGTATTTCAGGTATAATTTGATCCCATGAACCGGTATCCGTTTGTAACCGATAGATGCCAGTTTTGGAAATACCATAAACGTTTGTGCCATCAACTGCTAATCGACCCATAGCAACGGACATTCCTGCTGCATCGGTGATCGCACGCCAATCTTTTCCGTTATCTGAGGTCGCAACGCCTGCGTCGGTTGCCACATATACTGTGGAACCCGAAAATACTATATCATCGAAATCTTTAACAGGAAACGGCAAACTCGGTGTGATATCCACCCAATTATTCCCCTTATCAAACGAGACGACGAGGTGTCCATCCCGTTTGCCGACGTAGACGGTGTTCCCTGAAACGGCAAGTTTGAATCCTCGCATCATCTTATCCGGTGAGATTTCGGTGACTTCTTCCATTTCGGTATCGTACCATTGTGTATCACCGAGTTCCCATCGGAAGAGTTTATAGTTATATTCCATATAGAAAGTGTCATCGCTAACAGCAAAATTACCCTGCAATCCCCCATGGATAAGCCGTTGGCTGGATCGTTGATCCGCTTCTGCAAACTGCTTGAAGAACTGGGTCGCGCCAGAAGTGCTTTCTGGCATCGGTATTTCTTGGATCCGCATCAGCGTATTACCATCCTTTGAAACCCGGTACAGACGCGCTTCATTGTTAACTCTCCCTTTGGCATAAACTACGCCATCGGATGCTAATATCTCAAGAATTTGCGGTGGATTTTCTCGATAAAATTCGGTGATTTGTATTTCTGGATTAACAGCATGCCACGTTTTTCCATTGTCGTTGGATTTAACTAACCCTGTACCGGCCGTTGCGTAGAGTTGCGTAGGCGCGTTTGCCCCGCTGTCTGTCCCGAAGGAAATTAAATCCTTCACGAAGCTTCTTGACCCTGGATTGAACCGTTCCCACAATTTGCCACCATCAATAGAACGGTGCATTCCAGAATCGCCGTATGATAAAAATGTACTTTCGTTGAGTGCTACAACGCTATTGATACTATAACCTATTGACATTGAAATACCGGTATTTTCCTCGCGTGTCCATGTGTCTCCGCTGTCAATTGAGCGAACAACACCACCATCATTGCTGCCGATCACCAATACCGTCTTTCCGACTGCAGCGAGTTCAACAAATGGCGCGTGCCCTTGGACGGGCCATGCATTTGTAGGGGTTATATCCGTCCAAGATTCACCTTTATCGGTTGAGCGGAAAATCCACCAGGACCGCTTCTGTCCACGGTCCATTTGCCGCAAGGTATCACCATCCAGTTTGTCCCAGTGCAATTGTGCCATGACATAGAGCGTGTTATCAGTCCATGCCAAGGAACCCATGATTTCAGCTTCAGGAATAGGGAATTGTAAGGGGTGCCAACTATCAACGTCGAGTCGATAGAAGTCGGCGGTTGTTGCAGCAAATAGCGTGTTTTGGACCACACTCAAAATATGTATTTCGCCTGCCAATCCGTCGTTCACGGCTATCCATGTCTGCTCATCATCAAGTCGGTAGACACCCGTGGCTGTTGTAGCGAACAGCGTGTCTCGGATTATACGCAAGGTGCGTATTTCCTCTTCCAGATCGTCGTTCACGGCTATCCACGTCTTCCCTGCATCCGTGGAGTGGGAAACTGTATATGAATGAGCGAGGTAAAGCACGTCGTCCATTATCGCCAATCCAACGGCTTCTCCGATTGGACGGTTACTGACCGAAATCCATGTTTTACCGTTATCCTTTGAAGAGAAGAGTATATTGGATACAATCATATAGAGAGTATCGTTCCACTTCGCCATCAGTGTTCTACCATCCCACCAATTATCCGAAAGTGACTTGATGTTGTTGACATATTGCCACCCTGTTGCCTCATGAGATGATTTATAGATTGCGCCGTAACCGTCAATAACATAGATTTCCCCTTCAGGGGTAGTGAGTAGTGTTTCTGCCGACGTGTCTCCGAGTGAACTCCCCTGAATCCACTGCTGTTTTGGAACAGAAATATCTTCTCCTTCCGATTGCGCGGCAGCAAATAAGACATCATCAGGTTGCTGACCGACACCTTCATTTTTACTGGGGGCCGGAATGCTGCCGAGTTGCGTTCGGACATCCGGTTTCGATTCAATATCCAACACAATAGGAGCTTCAATAATATCAACCGTCATCTCTGAAGTCGCGTCAAAACTGTAGGGTTTTTGAAAACGCGATAAGTACTCCGTGCCGATACCTAACATCAAGAATATTACGGCGATGGTGGAAATACCGATTGCCCACGGCACA
>JAGFCB010000280.1 GCA_022394775.1 Candidatus Poribacteria bacterium | reverse complement strand
CATTACACTCAAGTGTTCCGCCAGTATCTGTTTCTTTTCCGTATCGTGCTGTAGCTTTACACGAGTCGCACACGGGAGTAGCGAACAGCAGCCTAACTCGTAACCTTACACTACAAGGAACAGTCTAACATTTTTGGCATCTTTTGTCAAGGAAAATAGAGCGGGCATTCCTCCCAACGCTAAACATTGGGTCTCCTGCCCGAAGATTGATGAGAAAACTAAGAACATGGCGCGAATACCTAATCAAGCACTTTGCTGAGGACTGGGATGCGGCACTTGACTATATTCAATTTGCAATGGAAGAATACCAAGTTGATGGAGACACTGAAGTATTTCTGTTAGCACTCTACACCTTTGTGGAATCGCAAGGTGGAGTTGCGGAAGTCGCCAAACGCGCTGCGATGTCGCCAGGAACGCTGTCGAAAATCCTTTCAAGCGAAGAAGCACCACATCTTGACACACTCGCGGCTGTCCTCAAGGCACTTGGGTGTAGACTTGCGATTGTCCCGCTAAAAGCTGACGAGTATGCTACCACTGATACTGCACCTGTTCCCGAAGTTGAAAGCAAGAAAGTCGGAGATTCACAAACGCAATTGATTGAATCAGATTCATCTCCATAACAGAGGAATTGATAATGGCTGAACAACACCACGAACTCGCTCACGTTTTTACTGAGGCTTCACAGCGTGTTAACGACGCACGCGGCGGTACGCCAAGCGACCTTAACACACCGTATACTTTTCCGGGTTATACCGAAGCAGAATGGACCGAAAAAGCAGCGGCACTGCGTCAGCAGATTCGCGTTGCCAACGGTTTAGTGCCAACACACGAACCGACACCGATGAATGCCGAGATCTTCGGAAGAATTGAGCGGGAAGATTATAGCGTCGAAAAGGTCTATTTTGAACCGTTTCCTGGCTTCTTCACAACCGGAAACCTGTACCGTCCGCTGGGGAAATCAGGTCCGTTTCCGGGGATTGTGAGTCCGCATGGACATTGGGGGCGCGGTAGACTCGAAAACATTGAACGCGGCTCAATTCCGGGTCGCTGTATCAATTTCGCGAAACAGGGGTACGTCATCTTTGCCTACGATATGCTCGGTTACAACGATAGCGGTAAACAGATAGATCACCGCTATGGTGGTACGCATGAAGGTCTCTGGGGACTCAGTACGATGGGGCTTCAACTCCAGAACAGTATCCGTTCTATCGACTTTTTAGAGAGCCTATCGGATGTGGACAACGAACGTATCGGGTGTACAGGCGCGTCGGGGGGTGGCACACAAACCTTTATCTTGACAGCAGTTGATGAACGCATTAAGGTCTCGGCACCTGTCAATATGATCTCTGCAACGATGCAAGGTGGGTGTCTCTGTGAAAACGCCCCGAACCTCCGCTTAGATACCAGTAACCTCGAAATTGGAGCGTTGATGGCACCCCGTCCACTTCTACTCGTTTCAGCGACAGGCGACTGGACAGTGAAGACACCGACCGTTGAGTATCCCGCTATCCGAAGTATCTATGCCCATTTTGATGCAGAAGATAAGGTGCATCAAGTTCAGGTAGACGCAGAACATAACTACAACAAAGAGAGCCGCGAGGCGGTGTATGCATGGTTCGCTAAATGGTTTTTGGAAGCAGAAGACGCTTCAGCGTTTAAAGAGGTTGCCTTTGAAGTTGAGCCAGATGAGGATCTGTTAGTCTTCGCCGCACGCGAAATACCAACACACGCTTTGAAACAGGAGGCGTTTTTACCGGCTTGGATACATCGCTCTCAAGCAGCGATTGAAAAACGGAAACCGACAAATGAAACGCAACGCCAAGCATTCAGTGAAGAACTGGGAAGCGGATTAAAACACGCGATCGGGTTAGATATACCGAAACCCACGGATGTCACGCTGGTTGAACCAGAGGGTGCGTTTCCAACAACCTATCAGACGAATTTATCTGCCAAACATCTTGTTATCGGCAGAAAAGGTGTCGGTGATGCCATTCCTGCTATCCTATTCAGTCCAGAACCGCAAGTAGGACACGACCCTGTAGTGCTTATCGTTCATCCAGAAGGGAAAGAAAAACTCATCGATTCAGAAACAGGCAATCCGTCTCGACTTATCACGGACTTGCTCAGTGCTGATCGTAGGGTGCTACTCATTGACGTTTTCGGAACAGGTGAGCACGGCGATTATGAGAGATCCGAAGACTTGGGCTTTTTTACCACCTACAATAGAACCACTGCAGCACTACGCGTGCAAGATATCGTGACAGCACTGCGATGCTTTACAGGCAGGGGCGATGTTTCGGAGGTGAACCTCATTGGGATAGGTGAAGCGGGGTTATGGGGTTTGTTAGCGGCAGGATTCACAGATGTCAAGAATGTTGTCGTAGATGCCGCAGAATTTGATAACAGTGACGATACAGCCTTTTTGGAGAGCTTACCGATACCGAGTATCCGTCAAGTCGGTGATTTTCGGACAGCAGGCACGCTCATCGCGCCTCAATCGTTGATTATCCACAACACCGGTGATGCGTTTAGGACAACATGGATTACCGAGATTTATGGAAACATCGGAGCGAGTCAGCACCTACTTGTGGAAAAAGGTAGATTGCCCGATGAAGAGATCGTCGGACGGATAACGACGGCGTAATCAGCAAAAATACAAGGGCGGACGCTGTAGAGTGTCCGCCCTTATATTTGTAGTGTAGTTGTAACCGATCACATTTCTATGACAGGTTATAGCCACGTTCGTTGTGTTGTGAGAGATCCAGTCCCATACGTTCGTCATCTTCTTCAACGCGTAAGCCGACTGTGGCATCCACAATTTTGAGGATGATAAACGAAAGGATTCCACTCCAAGCAAGGGTGATGATAATGCTGAGCAATTGCGCCCAGACTTGCGCGCCTATTGTCATGCCATCAGCCAATCCATTGCCACCTAAGCCCTTGGAGACAAAAATGCCAGTCAATAAGGCACCAACAATCCCACCAATGCCGTGAACACCGAACGCATCTAAAGAATCGTCATAGCCGAGCTTTGCTTTCAGACTTGTAGCGCCCCAGAAACAGACGACTCCGGAGACAAGCCCAATAACGAGTGCGCCGATCGGTCCAACAGAACCGGAAGCAGGCGTAATAGCGACCAAACCAGCAACGGCACCTGTTACAATACCCAAAGCACTCGGTTTGCCGTGTTTTCCCCACTCAACGAACATCCACGCAACGGCAGCAGTTGCGGTTGATATCTGTGTAACGAGCATCGCCATACCAGCGGCACCATCCGCAGCAACAGCACTACCAGCATTGAAACCGAACCAACCTACCCAAAGCATCGACGCACCGACGACGGTTAGCGTTAAACTATGGGGTGGCATTGCTGTTGTTTGGTAACCAATCCGCTTCCCTACCAAGATGGCAGCGATCAAAGCCGCGATACCTGCATTAATATGCACAACATTTCCACCTGCGAAATCAAGTGCCCCGATAATATCGCCAAATAGCGAACCGTCACCTGCCCACGCCATGTGGCAGAGCGGTGCGTACACAATTACAGACCATAAGATGGAGAAAATCAACATCGCCGAAAACTTCATTCTTTCAGCGAATGCGCCTGCGATCAAGGCAGGTGTAATAATCGCAAACGTCAACTGGAAGGTAACAAAAACGGTTTCGGGAATAGTCCCAGATAGCGAGTCTATGCCGACACCGCGTAGGAACATCGTGCCAAGTCCACCGACAAAAGAATTGAGGGTGACCTTCCCTGCCTCCATACCAACGGTATTAAAAGCGAGACTATAACCACAGACAATCCACACAATCGTAATCAACCCTGTCAATGCAAAACATTGCATAAGCACAGAGAGAACATTCTGGACACGCACGAGTCCACCGTAGAAAAGCGCGAGTCCAGGGATCGTCATAAACAGCACAAGGGCAGTCGAAGTCAGCATCCAAGCGGTGTCGCCGGAATCAGGTGCAGTTGCATCTTGCGCCAACGCCAAACTCGGCACGCCACAGATGAATAAAATAACAATTAGTGTTCCAATTCGCGTGTAAGCAGATCGCCTTTTTGGCGGAGCTTGCAAGCCAAAACTTGCTCTGAAAAGCGCGATCAGTGATGCACATCGTTGTTGCATCGGAATCCTCCATAATATTTACAAGCATCCATTGCTTGTCTTGTTGCTTCTATAAGACAGACAACTTTGTCTGCCGCCTCAATTTTACGATCGCGAGCGTTTCTAAGTCTGCCCGCGGGTTGCGTTCCAACTCCGGTGTGCTTATGAAGCACGCCTATTCGTAAAGACCTAATATATTTCAAATTGTACGATAAAGAGACATTATAGTAAATCTCATAATTACCTATACACCCACGGGGAGGCGAGGTTACAAACCTCGCCAGCAGTAGGAGGGTGTTTGTTCCGTGATGAAATGTAAACTTATTTTCGGATTTTACTATAATTCGCAATTTTAGCAGAATATCACAGTCATATCAAGCGATAATTTCGACACAAAGCGAGAAAAAGCATTCAAATAGAAAGACGGAAGCGCCCACAAGTAGCGAAGTAAACCTCAGGGATATAAGTGAACTTCCTATGGGCGATCCGTATTAGGTTTGTAGCCCGAAGGCTATCTGGATAACACGTTTAACGTATTGAGGAAACATTAAAGTCCGGATAAGCACTTGCGCCGTGCTCTTCGTAATCAAGCCCTGCCTGCTCTTCGTCTTCTGTGACCCGCAACCCTGTAAGTGCTTTGATTCCGTAGAAGAGAATAAAGCCGGTAACCAAACACCATACGAGAACAGCGACAACACCAACGATCTGTGCCCAGAGCAGTTCAAATCCGCCGCCAAAGAAAACGCCTTTTAAGTCTTCTGTGTTGGCAAAAAATCCGAGCAGAATCGTGCCTAATGCGCCACAGGTACCGTGTACAGAAATAGCACCGACTGGGTCATCAATCCGAAGTCTTTCAAACATGAGAACACTCAGAACCACAACGATACCGCCGAGCGCGCCGATAATTGCAGAGGATACTGGGCTAACAAAAGCACAGCCTGCAGTGATCGCCACTAATCCAGCGAGTGCGCCGTTCAGCGACATACCAGCATCGGGTTTACCGAGGAAAATCCATGCGGTAATCATAGCAGTAATCGCACCAGCAGCGGCAGCGAGGTTTGTTGTTACGGCTATACCAGAAATCGGAGCGGCATCTGCTCCCATTTGGCTACCCGGGTTAAATCCGAACCAACCGAGCCACAGGATAAAGACACCGAGCGCAGCAAGTGGGAGATTGTGTCCGGCAATCGGTCTCGGTTTCCCTTCAGCATCGTATTTACCAATGCGGGGTCCTAAGACGATAGCACCTGTCAACGCGAGCCAACCACCGGTTGAATGAACGACGGTTGAACCGGCAAAATCCCACATCCCCATACTCGATAACCAACCGCCACCCCAGATCCAGTGTCCAACGATCGGGTAGATGATACCGGTGATGAAGACGCTATAAATCAGATAACTTTTGAACTGTGTCCGCTCCGCCATGGCACCAGAGACAATCGTAGCGGCAGTAGCCGCGAATACGAGTTGGAAGAGCCATGCAGCATGCGTCGGCACGGAACTCCACTCTAATGAAGCAAACGCTGTAGAGTCTGCAGGGACAAACCATCCACTCGTCCCCATGAAGGCGTTACCGGTACCGAACATAATCGCAAAGCCGATTGCCCAATAAGCGATCGAACCCATTGAAAAATCCATCAGGTTTTTCATGAGAATGTTGACGGCGTTCTTAGCACGTGTGAATCCAGATTCCACCATAGCGAACCCTGCCTGCATAAAGAAAACAAGGAATGCGGCGACCAGTACCCACAGTGTATCTGCCATATACTTTGCGTCAGAAACCTTCTCACCCTCAACAGATCCATTCAGGGCAAAAACGTTTAGACTCAGGAGGCAGGTGAGTACCAAAACTGTTATGATAACCTTTTTTGTCATTTGGAATGATCTCCTTTGTGTCAATTCATCAAAACTTATCGTGTTGCGGACGGCGGAGACGGGTATATGGATATCGCGAGATCCGCCTGAATACATTGTTGAGGATAAAGGGTGTTATCGCGAACCATAAGACATCAACGACGGCTTTGGTTCGCGATGGAGGACACAACGACGGGAGAAGCCGTGTGTGAGCTTTCTAAAGCCCGACTACCATGTACGAACGAAAGTCATTCTGCCAGTAAGTCCTGTTTCATCGTCACCCTTTTGCGTTTCAAGTCCGACAAAAACACCGAGCGTATTGTTTTCACCATAGCCGACATTTGCCCGACCACCGACAACCATACTGCTCAGGCCACCGTCATCACCTAAACCGATTGTTACTTCTACTTGCGGACCAACAGAGAGTGTATCGTTGAGCGACAACAGCACAAAATTGCGAGTGTAGAGGGAATCGTCACCATAATCAAAAGGCGAATTGAAGAACCCTTGGATCCAGGATTCAAAATAGATGGAGCCAGCGGTGAGATAGGTGAACAGCTGCGGAGCAATCAAGGAAGAGGGACCGTCCGCGGCAGCGTAGTCAAATCCAATACCTACCATCGGCAAGAAACTGAGGGACAGCGCGTCGCTATCAACGACAGGAATACCGAGTCCGAG
>JAGFCB010000029.1 GCA_022394775.1 Candidatus Poribacteria bacterium | reverse complement strand
ATTGTAAAAGGTGGCGAGGTATCCAGAGCCGTGCCGGTAAATGTGGATGGCAGAGAGGCAATCGAAACTCTCATTGCTTGGCATGCCGAGTTATTTGGAAGTATTGATGCTGGACGTCCACTGTTTCCATCGCGGAAAGGACGCGGACTGAAGCCGATGACGAGGATCGCTGCACACAATGCGCTAAAGGAGGCATTTGGAGCGGCGGGTTTAAATGGAAAACTCGGCACGCATTCTTTGCGGAAGTCCTATGCACAGCGTCTTTATGAACAGACGAACGATATTTATGCCGTGCAGGAGATGTTAGGGCATAAAAGTGTGGTAACAACCCAACGCTACTTGGGGGTAAATTACGCCAGTGTGCGGGACGCATCTGAAGCGATGTCGATTCATTCTGAACTTAACGTAAGGAGCAAAACGTTAAGTTCGGTCAATGATGCCGCAGATGACGAACTTCTCGTTGAACTGCTCCGTAGAGGCTACGACGTGGCTCGCTTGCTTCAGGAAGACAAATCAGAAAAGGATTTTCAGCTTCCAGCAGAAGAACAGCCATCCATCGAAAAAAAATATTGATAGATGGAGTGGTTGGTTTTAGGTGGTGTGGATGACTGAAAGATTTAGCTGCCATTTTTAACTATCCTTTTATAATTTACTGACTCTAATAGGGTAACATAACAATTTGTTGGAAAAAATTGGAGGATTTGAAAATGGAGCAAATCACACTCATCGTCGCTATTATATTTGCGAGTATCTCAGTAACAACACTCGGATGCCTCTGGTTGAGCCTATCTTACTTTAAAAAGAAAAAGGGGTTGACGAAGGGCGCATCGCAAAGTGACATAGCGGCACTTCAACAAAAAGTCAAAGATGTTCAAGAAGAGGTTGTCGTTCTTAAAGAGGAAGTGCAACGACTCATCCGAATCGCCAAAGGCAAAGATGCGTGAAGGAGGGAACTGGTATGTTAATGCTGCTACTACTGATTTTTCTTGGACTGGTGTTCTTCTTTGTGCTTCAGGCTGCCACTGCAATTACGACTATCGTGACGATAGCCGTCGGCGTGACAACAATCACGATTATCGCATGTGTCTGGGTGGCGACATCGTATTACCTCAAAAAATCCGGATACGAACCGAAAGCTGCTCAGAAAACTTATCACCAAGTAGACTCGGATTTAAAACAGGTTATTGGAGACTTACAGGAAATCCGTTTTGAGTTGGAAGAGGTTGAGCCACATCTACGGAATATGGAATTTTTAAAGTACGCCCGCCAGAATACCAAAACTCAGAAAAGTAAAGCGTAGGCAGGACATATCTTTGTCCTTATACACACATCGTAATATGTGCATGTTACGATGTGTATATATTGAAGAAACCGCAGTTATCACTGATAAACCCGTTACAAGGTTCTATATCTTTTGGGTAGGGTTACTATAGCGGAGCATCTTTTGCAAAAGGCTTGTAGGGCATTCTCGAAAGTTTTTTTCAAGGCACCTGGCATAACTAAAAACTGTCAAAATCCCTCCGAAAACTTTAAATTAAAAAAAGTGCAACTTTTTTGCGACTCGTTTGTAGTAACGATGGCCTCATTTTTTAACAGCAAGTTTTGGCTTGCAAACTGCGCCAAAAGAGCAGAGCTGAAAAGTGATTTGAAGTGAATGTTCTGATTTGGGAATCAGTTTGGGGTGGCTTATCTCCGCACGCAAATTGCGGTGGCATCATTTTCTGCGAAGTTTAAAAAAACAAACTTGCAGAATAGTAGCATCGATCTTCAACGCCATACACCTCGTCTTTTGACAAGGCAGCATAAGTTTTACAATATTGTCTAAACTTTAGGAGATATATAAAAGGTGGAAACTGGTAATTTGTTAAGAGGAATACATGATGATAACAACCCTCATTCGCCGAGAACTCCTTGACAACCTAATGACATTCCGTTTTGTAGTGGTGTTTATCATTATGTTGTTGCTTGTTGTTGCAAATACATCTGTGTTGATTAAGGATTATGATCGCCGGTTAGCAAGTTATAATTCTGCTGTTAAATCGAATCATGATCGATTGCTGGAAAGCAGAACCTATTCTAGTGGTAGTTTTGCTGTTGTCCGTCCACCTAATTTATTGAGTATATTCAATGCTGGCTTGGATAAACGGTTGAGTAACGAAATTTTTGTATCTTACGGTTTTGTGCCCACATTGTGGGATGGTCAGGTGCATGGATCAACGAATCCACTTCTGAATCTCTTCTCATCGATTGATATTGTCTTTATCTTTGAAGTAGTTCTGAGCCTAATGTCACTTATTTTTGCTTACGATGCACTTGCGGGAGAACGTGAGCGCGGTACATTACGTCTTGTCCTAACACATCCGGTGAGTCGTGGTAAAATCTTATTGGCGAAATACATGAGTGCCATGCTCTGTTTGCTAGTACCACTTTTGATGAGTTTTCTATTGGTGGTGATTTTGCTAATGACATCTCGCATTGTATCGCTAAACATTGACGATTTTCTGCGGATCGGTGGAATTGTATTGAGTTCAATTGCGTATCTGTCGGCATTTTACTTCATAGGTATGTTGATTTCCGTAATAACTCGAAGAACAAGCACTGCGTTAATGCTTGCGATGTTTGTCTGGGCTTTTTTGGTGTTGGTATATCCGAATGTGATTCTTGTTAGGATGACTCCTGCGCAGCCTTTCCAAGAGCGTCTGGCATCCGCTTTTAATCAAATTGAACAGATATGGGATGAATTCGAGAGAGAACGTAAGGACTTTCTTGCCAATGATCCTATCCCGGGAGAAGAGTCGCATTTCGGCATGGAAGGTGGCTCAGGTTTATTCGAGAAATGGTATAAAGATAAGTCATCACTTCTATTCTCCTATGTTGCAGCTTCATACCTAAATGAGGGTGGTTCATAAATAAAGTTGAGTCGTGTCAGGATAATGGGTATCCTTTAATGAAAAGCAACCCATTGAAGGAGTTTCCCATGTATTATCCTGACATGAAAGATTATATCACATTTTTGTTTTCTTTACTTGACGAGTTTCTTGAAACCAAAGAAATCGCTGTCCATCAAGGTAGACCCAAGATTTATTCAGATGCTTCCTTAGTCGTCTTTTACACTATAATGACGTTGAAGCAGATCAATGCGATTCGCGGGCAGCATCAGTGGTTATACACGCATCCGCTTATGCTTGAAAAGCTACGGTTGCCATCTTGTCCATCTCGTTCGACACTCGGACGCCGATATAAAGCCTTGGCAGTGTTTGTCAGTGAGTTTTGTGAGTTCATTGTAGATTCAGGCGTTTGTAAAAGATACGGTTTTTCACACGATCTGGCTTATGAAGATAAGAGTTTATTCAAAGCAAAGGGTTGCGTCTGGCACAAGAAGGATCGTGAGAAAAACCATATCCCGAAGGGACTGCGAAATGTTGATACAACAGCAACCTGGTCGAAAAGTGGCTATCATGGATGGGTTTATGGCTATGGACTCCATCTGACGACGACACGACACGGGTTCCCGGTTATGTTTGATGTCCTACCCGCGAATATTCATGAACGCAAAGTGCTGGCAGAAAAGCAGGATCGCCTCATTGAGAAAGGCATCAAGTGTTTGGTCGCTGATGCCGGTTATAGAGACAAAAAACGCACCAGCACCTTTGCGAAGAGACAAGTCATGTTCCTAACACCCGATATTTCTGTGGAAGCGGCAGCTGCGATCTTTGGGCCCATGGATGCTATGGCGGTTGCGGTTTTCAATGAAGTCAAAGATGCCCGAAAAACAGCGATTGAACCGACGTTTGATTTACTCAGCAGACTCTTGGGAACTCAGGGACGGCATAAACCTTTACCTGTCAGAGGTCTGCCATACGTCTCCACTTTTCTCGGACTCGGTGTCTTGAGTTTACAACTCGCAATGTTGATGAATGTCATGTGGGAGCTTCCCACTCGAAATGTCACGCACATTAAAACTGTTTTTCAATAAAATGATTTATGAACCACCCTCACCTAAATAAACTTGATGATGAATTTGAACCTCAGGTGCCGCATGTTCAGAACTATTACCGTTTCATCATACCGAGGAAGATTGACGCTGCAGAACGCACATGGCTCGTGCGAAAACAGGCACTTGAATCTGTTTACTTTCGACCAGCAATAGTTGATCGCATCTTTTTGAGGCTTTCGCCAGTCGGGATGTATGATGCTGCGACGCAAGCGTGGGCAGGTACAGACTTGATCGGACTCAGAGATTTTTACGAAGCTATACGAAAGTATCGAAGGACTGTGATTGACTATTTTTACGATAAAAACGCTTTTGAGGATCGCAAATGGTTTTCTCCTGACAAAGGGTCAGTGGATTGGAATAGTTTACCTCAGTTTTCTTTTCAGAGAAGTGATGTGCATATAAATGCGAAGCGAGCACTACCGGATTTACTCCTGCTGCTCATGATGAACTTAATTCTCTTTATGGTAATATTTTGGGTTTTCCAAAGGAGTGAAGTGTAGGATAGTTGTCAGTTATCAGTTCGGTTTTTCTACGAAAAACCTTTCAGTTTTCAGTTAAAGAGGTTTGCAGTGGAACCTTCACAGAGAGCGGAAGTGTTCCAAGGACTGTCTTAACTGATAACTGATAACCGATAACTGAAAGCTTATAACTGAGGACTGAGATATGATTTGGCATATAACAAAACGCGAACTGTATGACAATCTTAATAGCCTCCGATTTGCACTTGCGACTGTGTTGCTTTTCGTTTTGATGTTGATTAATGCAGTTATACATGTCCAGGAGCATCCTGAGCGTATGCAGAAATATCACGATGCGACCACAAAATCTCTGAATACCTTAAGATCTCAGACAGATTTATTTAGCATTGCACAAGAAGGACCTGGAAATCTTTACAAAAAGCCGTCTCCACTCTATTTTTGTGAAGAAGGCGGTGACATCTTTTTGCCAGATTATGTCTACGGCACATCTTTCGTTCATATCGCCAATAATTTAAGGGCTTTCTGGTCGTTGTATTATCCCGGAGCGTTTCCTAATGTATTCAATATACGTCCGGATACTGTCAAAGTAGACTGGGGATTTGTAATCGGGTATGTTCTGAGTCTGATAGCAATTCTGTTCACCTTTGATTCTATTTCCAGTGAACGTGAACGCGGTACGCTCCGATTGATGTTGGCGAATGCAGTGCCACGACACACTGTATTGATTGGCAAATTTTTAGGGGCATTAGTAAGTATTAGCATTCCGTTTACTCTTGCGATATTCATGAATCTATTGGTAATTTCTATGTCCAGAGACATTGATCTTGGGGCAGATGTGTGGATACGTTTATGTATTATTTTCATTATTGCGATTTTGTACCTATGCCTGTTTATTGCGTTAGGTTTGTTAGTTTCGTCATCTGTGCAGAACAGTGTTGCGAGCCTTGTGATACTCTTATTGACGTGGTGTGTTTTTGTCGTATTTGTACCGAGTACTCTCGCTTCCATTGCAAGTGGTTTCTCAAACCCAATGACTTATGATGAATACTTCAAACGCCGAAACCAAGACATAAAAGACCTCAAGGAAGAATACGTTGCGCTTTCGCAAGAGACGCGTGAGTTGCCACATAAAAAGATACAGATAGATAGTGAGTATGTCGCCAAAGGTACTGAACAAGAGGAACGTTTGTCCCAAGAACAGTTAAATCAACAGATTTCCCAAATTCAACTGGCACGTTCCATCACCCGTATCTCACCTATTACGCTTATCCAGCATCTTCTTGAAGTTTTTGTCGGAACAGGGTTTGAACGGCATCAACAATTTTTAGAGAATGTGCATCGTTATGCACGCGAATACCGAGAATTCGTCACGGATATGGATAGAGCAGATCCTGATAGTCTCCATATTATTGGGGTTCGTGAGGGAATGTCGAAGAAGCCTATCAGCCCAGAATCTATTCCGGCCTTTGAAGATACGCTCAGTCTCAGTCGCGATTTTAACGCTGCGGCGATAAATTTGCTTTTGTTGGTTCTATTTTTCGTTGTTCTTTCGTTTACCGCATATCTTGTATTTGTGCGCATTGAGGTGTAATACAAAATATTAAAGCCCTAAAAAATCAACCATCGGTGGAAGACAACACTTTTACCTTCAGGTTCAACCACCCGCAATAAGACTTTCCCATCATCAAAAAAATCTACCGCCATGAAACCTGTATGCTGATGCGCAAACAAGGTGTTTTCCCCGGACAACACTTCTGTCACCTTTCGGCTCGCGGCAGCCCCGCTGACGAGAACATAATCGACACTATCACCTTTTAAGACTTGTAAAGAGTGTTCATGTCCGCAGGCATAGATTAAAAGCGGGGTGCCTTGGTGTAGTGGTTTCCGGGTGACGAAGGCTCGGTTGAGTTGCCCTATCAAATTGTCGTATGATGCGCTGCCTATATCTTGATCGAATTTGTAAAAGTATTTCCTTGCATACGGATGCACTGAACCAATTACCGGTATTGGAATCCAGAGCCATTCTTTTAGAGCTCTGGTAGGAAAAAGATGTGCCTTCCAGTCAAAATAGCCGCCATGTGGACCGTAACTTTGCAACGGGTGGTGTCCCAGAACGATGACCGGCAATTCTGTATCCAATAGTGTTATAAGTTCTGCTATAACCGTTTCAGGTGGTTTTTGTGGTTTTTCGTGTTGATGAATCCACCATTGTGTATCCAGTACAATAAGCCGGACTACGGGGTTAACTTTCGGCAGCTCAAGCGCAACTGGACCGGGTGAACCGCCAGATGGCAGGAAATTCTGTTCACCAGCAAGCGCATCATTAATAAACTTCTCTTGTGCAAGCAGCGCACGATACCCTTCCGATGCTCCGCTTGCCCAATCGTGATTTCCGGGGATAAAGAGTCCGTGGACGCCCGCATCTTTGACAACAGAGAGTTGGGGTCCGAGACGTTCCGTTGCTTCATGTTTTCGGCGTTCAGTCATCCCCTCAGGATACATATTGTCCCCTAAAAAGACAATACTCGTTTTCGCAGCGTCCTTTTCTGCCCATTCGCTGAGGGTTTTTAGGACTGGTTCATCTGGTTTTGGGGCGCCGCCATCGCCGAGTAACAAAAGCCGGTAACGGAGTACGCCTTCTGTTTCACGCTCGCGTCTTTCAATCTCAGGGACATCGGGATGGTAATACGGCTTCGTATGACTGCACCCCGCACTTGTCAATTGTATCACCTGAATAATGCAACAGAGAAGAATAATATAACCAGTGAGATTGAGGCGTTGATAAAATCGTTTCATTTTCTGCAAAACTCCTATTGTCATTTGCAACATTCAACAAGCACTCTTTATATCCTTGTCCATTCTTGGATGCGTTCAGCAACTTCACCGCGCGGGACAATGTGTTGTTCCCTGTTAGCAAGGTTGCGGATTGCAACTGTGCCTGCCTCCACTTCATCCGAGCCGAGGATAACAGCGTATGGAATGCCTTTGGTGTCCGCATATTTTATCTGTGCGCTCATGCGCGCCGGACGGGAGTAAACCTCTGCACGGATACCATTTTGGCGCAGAAGTGAGGCTACTTTCAGGGATTCCTGCACCAGGTCGGCATCAAAAACAGTGACTAACACCTGGGCCACCGTTTTGCCGACTGTGGTTGGAAACATGTCAAATTCTTCCATCACATCAATAATCCGTTCAATACCGAAACTGGTGCCCGTTGCGGGGTATCCTTGTTTGCTGAAACTTCCAATGAGTTCATCGTATCTGCCACCACCTGTGATGCTTCCGATTTTCGGTTCTTCAACAACCGTCTCATAAATTGGACCTGTGTAATATTCCAAGCCACGCACCATCGAGACATTCACTTTATAAAACGCTTCCGGTACACCAAGCGTCGTGAGATAGCCGATCAGTTCCACCAATTCCGCTATACCCTCTCGTGCGGCTTCAGAGTCGCCGAGTTGCTCACTGAGTGCATTTAGGACTGTCGCTGTATCGCCTTTAACCTCAAGCAATGCGAGTAGTTTTTCAATAACGGGTTCTGGGATCTGGTTTTCGGCTAATTCGGTGCTGACCCCTTTTAACCCAATCTTATCCAATTTATCAATAGAACGATACAGTCCACCAAGCTGCTCGGTGGGTACACCCGCAAATTGTCCAATGCCGGTGATGAGTTTCCTGTCGTTAATGTTAATCTCGAATTGCTTGAAACCGAGACGCGTTAGCACCTGATAGATGAGCGTAACATTTTCAGCATCAGCGAGCATACTCTCGCTGCCTACCGTATCTGCATCGCACTGGAAGAATTGGCGGTAGCGTCCTTTTTGCGGACGTTCCGCTCGCCACACTGGATCAATCTGGTATCGCTTAAACGGTTTCGGCAGTTGCGGGTGCATCGCAATCACCCGACAGAGTGGGACTGAAAGATCATAACGAAGAGAGATGTCCTCCTTTCCACCGACGTGTCCTGCCTGATAGATGAGTTTCTCAGCATCCGGTCCATATTTACCAGTGAGTACTTCGGATAATTCGAGGGCGGGTGTTTGTAAGGGTTCAAAACCGAATTCCTCAAACACTTCACGAATCACACCTATGACGTACTGCCTCCGAATCATCTGTTCAGGTAAGATGTCTCGCATCCCGCGCGGGACGCGCGGTTTAATGAATGGGGTTGCCATGAGTTTGCTCCTTAAATGTGTCCGGGAAGTGCTTGACTCCGCCGCCTCTGCAAACCTTTTTGTAAGGTCTGCTTAAATTCTTCAATCTTTTCCTGTTTCCATGGATCTTTGAGTGCCTTTGGGTTCGCTATGAGGGTAGATTCGGATTCGCGTAAGCGTTCAATCTCCTTGAGCGAGTTCGCCTTGATTGTACGCCGTGATGCCGTCGAATTGTCGATGATAGCGTCGGCTTCCTCGGGTGGCTTTCCCTCGGTTGCCCCGAAAGATAGCATGAGTGTGATCGGTGATTGGTAAGAACCAGCGGTATTAAGCCGCTTCCACGGCGTTAAAATCATCGGTGCGATCCTATTTTCCGTCTTTTCAAGGATGTATTTCTCGGCAAGATTCAAATATTCGGTAGAAATGAGAATGTCGCCATCAGCGAGATTCACCAAATCCTCAAATGTATTGATATCTTCTCGTTCTTCGCGAACAGCGAGGATGATATCAATGTGTCCGTATTCCAAAGGCAAAATTTCTTCAACATCTGAATCCGTTTCTTCAACCCAATCTTGACCGGTAATCCCTAAATCATAGAAATCATCCATACCGACATAGACAGGTATCTCTTGTGGACGTGAAATCTTAATCTGAAATTCGCTATCATCGCGAAAGGTCGCTCGGTAGGATCGGTCTGTTGCGGTATAGCCGTTGAGTTCGTAGCCGGCACGCTGAAACATTTCAAGGGTATCTCCTTGTAGACTGCCTTTCGGTAACAGTAGATTCAGCGTCCGTTGTGATTCCGTTTTCATTTCTTTAATTGTACTCCTTTCTCTGAAAAGTAATTGTATTCTTTAACAGTTTTTGAAAAGCAACAACATCTACGGGAGCTGAGTGACAGTGGTTTTTTGTGTGTCCCCAGTTCTGAGGTGAATCTGGTCTATTGAATCATCTGTAGTTAAACGGAGCAGATAATCGTAGTTCAATAGGTTAGCATAATCCTGTTGTGCTTTGAAATCACGTTCCATTAAATCCACTTCTACGTTTTTGCCTTCTTTCCGCAAGGTTTCAGCGAGCTGGAGTGCTTCCGAAGTCTGTTTTGGGGTCTCAACTGCGATGAAGTAGTCTTTTCTTCCGTTACCAGTCACTGCCCCTGTGTCAGCAAACGCTTCGACAAGTGCATCGAATTGGAACGCAAAACCAGCACCGGGTGTCGGCGGACCGCCAAAGGATGCGATGAGTCCGTCGTATCTTCCGCCACCACAGAGCGGTAAACGTTTCTTAGGCAATTCAATCTGAAAAACCGTGCCGGTATAAAAATCAAACCCACGCGTGATACCAAGATTGATTTCAAAGTCTGTAATGCCGTAGTTTTCCAAGCAGTCGCAGAGGGTGAGTAGTTCTTGGCGTGCGGCTTGCGCAGTATCGCTGAGGTGCGTCTGCCATGTTGCCATTACGGTGTCCTTATCGCCACAGACCTTTGAGACATCTATACAATGCTGTGCGGTCTCTTCAGAAACATTGAAATAACGAAGCCACCGTGCTTTATAGGTTTCCTCAGCGATTATTGGCAGTTCCTCGGCAAAGGTAGAAGCCGTACTTTCGGTTAATTCCTGAATCGCAGCGGTCTCAATCTTGTGAGCACCTTGATAGTCGGGACCTTGCAACCGACGTAACATATTCAGGGCATCTTGAAGCACTTCCATATCCCAAAGTTGACTGTCATTGCGGAGACGGACGAGGTAATCAATGTCCCAAATAATTTCACCGTGGTCTTTAGTATCAAGCGCAACCTGTTTGAAAATCTCGCGGAAGACCCCTGTGTTACCGATTCTTAACTGGGTCGGTGAGATTTTAAGTTTTTCAAGGATTCGGATCGGCATCGCAATAATTTCTGCGTCCGCGTGCGCGGAAGCCGGACCAACAAGTTCAACACCTGCTTGTCGGAATTCACGTTTAACTTTGACACCGTCGGTAATCGGTTCTTGTCGGACACATTGCCCTATATAGTAGAGTTTATACGGATAGGGGATGTGTTTCAGTTGCCCGTTAGCAACAAGTCTACAGACAGGCGCGGTTAACTCAGGTCTTAGCGCGTAGTCTACCCTATCCGAGCCAACGAACGTAAACATCTTGTGACGGATCTCTTCACCAGATTGTGCAGATAAAAGCGCGAAGGATTCAAACAAAGGGGTCTGAACCTGTGCGTATCCATAGGTCTCAAACGTTTCACGAACGATATTTTCAACGAAATTTCGCTGAACCATCTGCTCGGGTAGAAAGTCATTTGTCCCGGCAGGTTTATCAAACTTTTCCATATTTTAGTTCTCGGTTATCAGTTATCAGTTATCAGTTAAGAGAGTTTTTGTAACTCGCCATTCTTGCTTGGTGGATTCGATGCAGAATAGGTTGTTACGGACGAAACCCTATGAAAAGTCAAAAAAAACCCCAGTAAACTTTTACACTTTTCTCGCACGTGCCGATATAGCACGGAGGAGAGCGGCTTGTTTACCAGGGTTCACACAAGTTAAACTTGTTTCTTATCAATGATATTTATTCACATTCCCTCATCCGCTCTACTCAGAAGTGGACCGAATGATGGTGATGGATATTGAATGCAATAGTGTTAAGCATTTTTCAGCGTTATTTGTAAGGTCAGCATTGCTCCCGTTATTGGGAAAAGGTTGAACCTGCTACAAAAAGTTAGTGACTTTAATTCAAACTTAATGATATTATACCGTATTGATGGACAAATGTCAAATTTTTTAAAAGGTTACCAGATAACGCCATGAGAATTAAACCTATTTTCATCATCGCAATACTCGGTGTACTGCTATCGGTACTCCTATGTGGTATCTATTTCCAATTCTCCTACTTTGAACCAGACACTGTCTCATATTTATTCCAAGCGAAGCTGTTTGCGGAGGGTAAACTCTCGTTCCCCGCGCCCGCGGAACACGGATTCTCTTCTTCACCACATGTTAATGTCCTAAACGGTAAATGGTATTCAAAATACCCGTTTGGCAACGCCTTGATGCTGATGTTTGGCGTATTTATCAACGCTCCATGGCTAATTCCTGCGCTCGCAACAGGCGGTGCCCTCCTATTTCTCTACCTTTTTGTGAAAGAGATATATGGTGACATCCACAACGGAATTGCGCTGCTCGCAGCGGTGCTTGGGCTCATTTCGCCAGCAACGCTCGGTATGGGATCGACATGGTTCAGTGAACCGGTCAGCCGTTTTTACCTTTCGCTCTATCTGTTTACGCTCCTTAGGACTTTGAAATGTGAGAGTGACGCTCCACTTCTCGCGCTGATCGGTTACCCGCTGCTCTCAGGGTTTTCATTGGGTTATGCGTTCAATACGCGCCCACTCTCGGCAGTCGTCTTTGGCGTTGTCGGGGCAGTATTGACACTGTATCATCTTTTCAGCCAATTCCAGCAGCGACAAGCTCTGTTTGCTACAGTAAAACGCTTCGGATTCTTCTTTATTCCTTTCGTTGTGATGCTCGGTGTGTGTATGGCGTGGAATACACATTTCACAGAAGACCCACTCATGTTCACGCACACGGTTGCGCAGCCCTACGATAAAATTGGATTTGGTGCTCGGATGGAGGGCTACGATCCTAATATTGAACGGGCATTTATTTTTACACCAGCATGGGCAATCGAAAGGACATGGCGACACATCCTCCCGTGCATCAGCTTCAACGCACTCGGTTGGGGGAGCTATCATCACAATTTGTTGAAAGATGCAACGTTGTCATTGACGTGGATTATTGCATTTGTACCGTTAATTTTGCCGTGGTGTTTGCTATTTATACCTTTTTTCCACCTTTCACGGAACAGATACGATGTTTTCTGTCTTGCACTACTTGTCGGTAATCTGTTGCTTTATGCCTTTTTCTACTTTGAAGGTTCGACCTGGGGATACACACCGGTAAATGCGCGCTATTACACCGAATCGACATTTCTCGGTTTCATTCCGTTAGTAGCACGTGGGATGGTTATCCTATATGAGCGGTTCAAACTACGTCAGCGGCGCGGGCTTGCATTTGCTGTTGGAGCGTGCCTTCTGTTGCTCAGCGTCAACACTGTATGGAGTTATGTCCGTATTGGGGAAAGATACCAGAATTGGGGGCATGTCTACCAGAAGCTGCCGCCGATGGTAGCCGAGCAAAACATTCACAACGCCGTTATTTTTGTATCTCGGCACCGGGGCGCGCCGATAGGGGATTATCCCTTTAAGAGCCTCCAAGAAGCGGACATCGTCTATTTTAAACTCGGTCCCGCACCACGCTGGAAACTGACAAACAGCGATTGGGAAAATGTATACGCGCAGTACTTTACAGGTAGGAGTGCGTATTTATACGTCCCTGGTGAGAACAATTTGACGAAGCTAAAGTAAGTTTAGGTAATCTCACCAGCACTGGGAACCTACATTACCTGTTCCAGAATCACGATGTCGCCAGGATTCCAGGATTGGGCGATGATGTAAAGCTTACCATCAATCTTGCGGATGACTGCACCGTGCAGGTGCTGGAACGTCTCTACACCCAGCTCCTCTTTTAACATAACGGTTGAGACGAGGTTGTTTCCCTCCAATATGTAGAGCGGGGCACCTTTATCTTTATTCGGTCCGAAGAGGCATGCAACAGCAGCGTATCCCGCCTCATAGTCAATACTGCACGGGAATGAGCCTTTAATCAACGGTAGCGTCTCCAAATAGGTGCCGTCTGCGGAGTAGCGCTCAATTTCAGCGTTCGCTCGATCAGAAGCGTCCAATCGCTTGGTTCCATAAGGCACCGTAATGTGATGTCCTGTCCCAAATTGTCCGGGTTCATCACCTTTACCGCCGAACGCCAGCGGATACCAGTCCGCCTCAAGGGGTTCAAGACTCGTGAGTTTCGCACCGAGAATATAGTCTAAATCAGAGTAACCCGTCGTAACATAGAGCATCCCATCGAGGTGTGTTACGCCAGTTGGAACAAACTTCCCACCTTCGCTGAAATAGGTATTGACTGCCTGATGTTTGAAATCCGTCATTGCCCCCGGCGCTTCCAATGTATGCACGAGTTTACCATCCATCGTTGTCGTAAAGATTTTACCGACATCGTTTGCGGGGAAAGAGAGATAGGGTGTGCCGTCGGTCGTTGTCCAGACGGTTACATAATGTGCGTTGGCTTTTTTCAATGCTGCTGGCGTTTCAATTAGCCGTGTCGTTTTCAAATCAGAACTGATTTGGATGATACCAACTTCTGGTAATGCAAAGTAGGTTTCGCCTTTCCCTTCCCGCCTGTCTACGTCAAATCCGCCGTGTGCCTTGTCAATTGCTGCAACGACTTCCGCTGGGAAATGGTCACGTGTATAGAGGACTTTGAACTTTAAAGCACCTTGCCCACTGGTAGAAGGGGTTTGTAACCCCGATTTAGCTACCTCGTGATGGGCAACGAACTGGAAATTTTCCGTTTCTGTGGATGGGTGTTCTCCTACATGTGCGTAAGTGTGCCCAATTATAAAAGTGACGACGAAAATTAAAAAGACAACCTGCCTCATTTGAAATCTCCTCTCTATGCCTGTATCATTGCTCGGAATTTCTTGGTAAATTCGCAGCTGCGTGCGATGCTCGCTACATCTTCCATCTTATATTGGACAACCAACGGACCGGCGAAACCGACCTCTTTCAAACCTTGCGCGAACGTCTCAAAATCGAAAACGCCGCCACCGGGTTCACCGCGGTTGCTCCCTGATACGTGTACATCACCGAGACAGGCTTTCATAGCGTGTGCCGCTGTGTGTGGTTCCGCACCATCGTTGAAAAGATGATACGTATCGCAGGTCAAATAGACAGGCAATCCTGTGTCCTCAATGAATGCGACACCTTCGCGATAGTTATCGAGCGGGCATCCCTTCTCAAACTCAAGCGCGATTTTCATTCCGTTTTCATTGCAGGGGCCTGTCATCTGGGACAGGTTATCGGCAAGCGCGTCCAGAGATTCTTGTCGTGACACACCTTCTGATGGGTTCACCCATACACCAATAACATCGGCGTTGAATCGGCAAGCGACCTCAAGCACAATTTCAAAGTGTTGCAACGCTTCGGTCTTTCGAGCCGGTGTCGTCAGAATATGGTTGCCGAAACCGATCGTCGGTGCGACAAGTCCATGTTTTTCAGCGAGGTTCACCGCATCGTCTATTTCCGCAGTGGAGAGTTCACCGAGAAAACCGGAGTGTACAGGGATATTGATACCTTCGTAGCCTGCCTCAGCGACGAGATTAAAAATTTCGGCACGTGTAAACTTGCCTAAGGTGCCGGCGTACGGGTCGTAACAGACAGTTAGCATTTTTCCTCGCTTGAATCCGTCTCTTTTGATAACGGATACGGATCTTCCTTCGTTAGTTCCCCATTCGGGAGTTCGTAGTAGAGGTGTCCGTTGAAATCATACACATTGGGAATCCCTTTTTTGCGATTTTCCTCTTGTGCTCTTTTGACGGCGCGATTGCCGATTCGTAGCATCTTCCGTGCCCACTCGTGGGTTTCAAGGCTTAATTTGTCGTTATGCATTATGCACCTCCATTGCGAATGTCTTGCATAAACAGTTCAAAGAAAACTTCATTAATCACCTTAACTTCGTTGCCTTCACCAGAAGCAACTTCCTGAAAGTGTTCTATAGAGTTGTAGAACAGACTCCATCGATCTACCATATCTCTATACGTATACCAAAAGTTATGTTTGCTCCGATAAAAGCGACGGATGACATCCTCCGTCGGCACATGGTGTCCACCGGCTTGCACACGATTTCGCACACGAGCAACGCTTGTCTCAGGAGACTTAAGAAAAATAAAGACGATGGTGACCGTATAGCCAGCACGTTTTAATTCAGCAATGGTTCTTGCAAACCCTTTTCCCGAAAGCGTCACCTCTACAATAAAATCTGTCCCCGCTTCAATGAGTTCATGGATATCCTGTATAAAGAGTCGTCCTGCCTGAATTTTAACGCTGTCCATCTCTTTCGGTCTTGAGACCAATCTTTCTGCGATTGCATCGGCACCTATATATTTAAGACCTTCTGAACCACGAAGATACTCAGAAACGAAGGTTGTTTTTCCCGACCTATTTGGACCGGCAATAATCATCGCATTTTTTAACAAAATTTTGCCCCGCTAACGTCATTTTTTGTTCAGGCAACACTGTTTGTACTTTCGACCGCTACCGCAAGGGCACGGTGAGTTCCGCCCGACTTTCTGTGAGGTTTGGGAGGCGATTGGGGCGTTCGCTTGTACTTTTTCCTGCTGACGTTGGCGAAGAACAGGGATGATGCTGTTCGCAGGTCGTCCTGCCTGCAGCGCGGCAGCCATCATCTTCATCGGTTCATCAATATGGTTGAAAAAATGTTTATAACCTGCACAGAGGTAGTTCAACCCGTCTTCACCTGTAGGGGTTTTGATGAAACGGTTCTTCGGACACCCGCCATTGCAGACAAACTTCACTTCGCAGCTCCGGCAGTATTCGGGGAGCGTGTCCCGCTTATCGGTGCCGAATTTGCGTTGGAACGTTGAATCTACCATCTCTTGAATCGTGTTTTCTGCTATGTTGCCGACGTGGTAGTCAGGCGTAACGTAATGGTCGCAGGAGTAGAGGTCGCCGTTATGTTCAATCGCGAGTGCGTCACCGCAGGTTTCATTGAAGACACAGAGACTTGGGTTATAGCCCAACCACGCCTCTAACGCGACATCGAAGATTTGTACAAAAATTCTGCCGATGTCGTTTACTACCCATTCATCGAAAATCGCGGATAAGAATTTGCCATACTGTCGTGCCGTGACGGAGCGTGGCGACACATTCTTACCATCAAAATGCTCAACCGCTGGGATAAACTGCATAAACTCCGCGCCGAGTTCTTTGAAATAGTTATAGACTTCCTTTGGATACTCGGCGTTGTGTTTATTAACGACACACAATATATTATAGTCAACCTTGTGTTTTTGTAAGATGCGCAACCCCCGGATTACCTGTTCAGACGATGGACGACCGCGTTTGTCGTAGCGGTATTTATCGTGAATTTCCGGTGGACCGTCAATGCTCACCCCAATCAAAAATTTGTTCCGCTTGAAAAATTCGCCCCATTCGTCGTCAAGGAGCGTGGCATTCGTCTGAAACGAATTCTGGATCTGCATACCCGGACGACGATATTTCTGCTGGTATCGGATCGCTTGTCGGAAGAAATCGACACCCATCAATGTGGGTTCGCCGCCCTGCCATGCGAATGTAACCTCATTAACTTCCTGTGCTTCGATATACTGTTTAACGTAATTCTCTAAGACTTCGTCATCCATCCGAAAGGATCGCGTTTCGGGGTAGAGTTTCTCTTTATCGAGATAGAAGCAATACTCGCAATCCAAGTTACATATCGGCCCGATCGGCTTTGTCATCACATGAAATGCGCGCGGTGTGTTGTGTTGAACCATCTGATTGTCCTCTTTTACCTGACCTCATTAACGTACGCTCTAAAGATGTTGTCAAGGTACCCACAACCTAAAGGTTGGGGCCTGTGCTTCCTCGCAACTGCGGTTTTCTCTAAGAGTCCACCGGCTTAGCGTCGCTCCACTTTAGGCAGCCAAGCCTGCCCGTTTGATATTTATCGCAGCGTTGATGTCTCTGTCATGGTGCGAACCACATTCGGGACACGTCCACTGTCTATCCGAAAGAGATAGTGCTTCGTTATGGTAGCCACAATCACTGCAAGGTTTCGTCGTCGCTCTCCATTGATTGATTTTTTCAAACGCTTTACCGTGCTTCGCACACTTTTGTGCGAGTATCTGTAGAAACTGATAGAAGGCATGGTCAGAAACTTTACGACCCCAAAGCCGTTTCATACCCTCAAGGTTCAGCGTTTCAAAAATGAGCGTATCAAACTCTTGGCAAAGTTCGGTCGTAAGTTTCCACTGCCAATCTGCTCGTTGTCTGGCGACTTTTCTGTGTTGTCTTGCCAAAGCACGACACGCACGATACCAATTTCCGGAACCTTTGACTTTACGACTCAACTCTCGGCTGAGAGATCGCAACGTCTTCAGGGATTGTTTGAAAAACTGCGGGGATTCTATCTTATGTTCCTCGCTACTCGTCAGGAATGTTTTGTTTCCGTAATCAAACCCTGCGCTCTTACCCGTCTTGGGTTTGGGTGCCAAATCCTCAACATTCTCGCACGAAAAGCATATCCAATAGTCGCCGCACTTATCACGCTTGAGGGTGATCGTCTTGACTATACCTTGAATATCACGGTGTTTATGGTAAGAGAACCACGTCTCTATACAATTGATTTTGATACGATTGTCTTCCAATGTATAGCCGGCTTGTGTGAACGTCATAGAGTTATATTTATGACAGGGTTGTATTTTCGGTCTACCGACTTTACGCGTCGTTTTACCCGCTTTACGATCTTTGATATTATCCAAAAAAGCACCTTGCGATGTACCGTAACGCAAAACAACGTCTTGCACAACTTGACTCGGCAAAGCTGCCCAATGTGGCTTTGTTCGTTTTTTGAGTTTCGCAACATGGGAATTGATCCGATACGCAGATAGGTTCTTATCAAACATACGGTAATACCTACGTTGTAAACGCATGATATGAACGTGGATACCCCACATATCGTCAAGCATGTTGCCTAACTTGACGGTGTTAGATTGAGACTGAAGTTTGTATTTGCGGGCTTTTCTCATGGCATATCACGTATCACGTTTTTATCCACTACTATGTAGGAGGAAAGCATGGAGCCGAAAGGCAAAACATCGTATGCTATTTTCCAACGTGATACTATCATTATACTACATTTTTATCAGAGTAGGAAGTTTATTTTTCAATCAAGTGCTTCGCCGTCTACATCCCGCAAGCTAAAGCATGCGGATTTGACGAAAGAGTGTTAAAGTTTAGCATACCTCGCCCGAATCTGCAAGGAAAAATTAAATACACAAGAAATTCAACAAAGGGTATGATATAATATGTTGTGTGAAGGCTACACAGAAGAGCCTTTTATCCCAATGTCTTAAAACTATTATTGTGCCTAAGTGGTTTTAGGCATTTTACCTCATGGAGGAATTAAAATGAAATTTCTGATTACAAGTATTGCACTGCTCTTATGTCTTTCTGCCACCTCATGGTCACTGGAGGAGGACGATCCAGCAATTGTGGGTGTGTGGCTCTTTGAAGGCGACGCTAAAGATGCATCAGGCAACGGCAATGATGGCAAGATTGCCGGCGATTTTAAATTTGAAAACGGTAAATTTGGGAAAGCTGTCGTCGCTGGTGGCGGCGGTAGTATTGATGTCCAAGATTCCAAAAGCCTCCAAAGCGTCAGCAAGGAATTGACCGTAGCTGCATGGTTCCGAGTAGATGCTGATTCAGATACCGGTGTCAGGAAAAATGGTGCCTATTTGCTGGAAGATCAGTCCGCCGGCGAACCGATCCCTGATGGTTTCTCGTTCAGAGTCTGGACGGATGCTGGTATCACGCCTGGATTTTATGGTAAAACAGAATTGGAACAGGGAAAATGGCACCATGTCGCCGGGACGTACGATGGTCTAAATGTTGAGATGTACGTTGATGGTGAACCCGAAAGTAAAAAAGGCGCGTTGTCGGATGCCAAGGCGGACTGGAAACCGGAATGGAACGGCAAGGTCGCCGCAGGTCAGGTGTTACAGCTTAAATTCGGTCCAGAGTCTTTTACCGGTGGTATTGACGAAATCGTCATTCTTAGCCGCGCCCTTGAAGCGGATGAGATTCAGCAGCTTCTGAACGGTTGGGAAGATGCTTTCGCCGTTGAACCGGAAGATAAACTGGCAACAACATGGGGAAGAGTGAAAGCGGCTCGATAATTGCGTCAGAAAAATAAATCCATCTTTCAATGTGCGGGGACACGTTCAATATGAGCCTCGCACAATATCTCAAGCCTCTTGATTGAATTCCAGTATTTTCTTAATTTTCCCGGGTTGTGCCCAATTGCACTTGCCCGCACCATTGAGTTGCCGTAACAGTGTCGGAATCTCCGGATGCTCAAGTGCCGTCTTAATCCGTTGTGCCTCACGTTCAGCCCAACACGGGATAAATGCGTGCATTGCCTGATTGCCTTGCCACATCTGTCCATCTACACTGCTCAGCACTACCGGCGTGAAATCACTTTTCCCGTATGCTTGCCAGATCACTTTGAACGGTGCGAACGCATAAGTACCCACACCGAGCAGTGCCCACCAATTACCTCTATTCATAGCGGATCTGAGAAGCGCTCCCTTCCTGACTTTTAGAGCATCTTGCGCGTTTTGAAGATATTCTTTTAAGGGATGCCACTGTCCAATTTCTTCCCAAGTGAGAGGTTTTCCTGTTTGCTGATGATACGGTAGTAGGATCCATTTGTAGGGCTGTGATGTCTGTTGTTGCCATATCTCTTTTGTCGCAAGCGGGTATAGGAACTGTTCAGGGATATCCGAGGGTTTGTGGTCAAAGATGAAAATGCTATTTGCGCCACATGTATTTACGCCCTGTCGTGGTTTTTGTTCTGGTGCCAGTCTGATTTCAAACGTCGTTTCCGTCCTAAGTTCATCAAGATTTTGCACGACTCGCCACGGATCTGTCAGGTTTTTGAACGGCAGTGCCTTGTGCGCGACCCATTCGCCGTCTAATTCCTTGAAATACGAGACGGGGAAATCCTGTTGCCTGTCTGCCCGAAATTTCGCGCAACAATACGACGTACCAACGCCGTCAAATACTTTCGTTGATGTGAATTCATAAACAGTATCTACAGCAAAATTCCTACGAGCGTCAGTACCAGTTTGCGATCCTCTGGCACTATAATTCCTAAATCCGTTATGCGCACCCTCACCAAAAAAGAGCGATGTTGGGATATAAAAGTATCCTGTGCCGTTCTTTTTAAGTAATCTTCCTAAAGCGACCTTCAGGACCAGTGCTGCAATATCTGTCCGGGAAGAACCCAAAAGCGTTTTCTGTCTATCTGGCACGAGTTCTTCTTGGATGAAAAAAGGCTTTATACGCGCTTTGTATGCTGTGGGTAACTCTCCGAAGTTAGCCCAGGGCGGATTCCCGACGAGAAGGTCGTATTTTCTTTCGTGTGCCTCTGTGATAACATCTTGACAGAAAGTTTGAGCGGTAGGGAAGTCAATGCCAAACTCGCGCTTAACATTCTCTCTAAACTGTTCGAGATATGAAGGAACCATCTCAATAAGCGTTAGTCGTGACAGGCGTTCCGGGGTAATAGTCACCCCTTTTTGCCTTGCGATGTGGAGCATTGCAAGCGGGAACGCACCCTGTCCTGCAGTAGGGTCGCAGATACACGCACCATCAAGCCATGCCTCAAAGATGTTCCAGCTATTGATGAGCCATTTTGCCCATTTTAACGGCGTAAAGACCTGTCCAATATTACCGTCTATTAAGTGAGAGGTATTTGTTTTCATCCGCGGTATTTTTCAGTTGTTTTATTCCTGTTTTATGTTATACTGACAAAGAGTTACGAGAGAAGAAGCGTTAATACCAACGTTAAGTGATGAGCAAATATATCCTATCACATATTGAAATGGCACAGTCAATTTTTTACGAGGGCACAGAGACGGACATGACACGAAAAACAGGTTTCGCCTATCATCCAGACTATCTTAATCACGATACCGGTCCGGGACATCCTGAACGACCGGATCGGCTGCGTGCCAGTTTGGAAGTGCTCCAACAGAGCGATGTATGGGATCAATTGCACCAAATTGAACCGACTCCGGCTGGCGTTGATCAGATCGCTTATGCACATAATCCTGCCTATTCTGAACATATCCGGGAACACTGTGAAAAAGATATCCCACTCACTTACGATACGACCGTCGGATTTGAATCGTTTGATATCGCGTTGCTTTCAACAGGCGGTGTGCTACGTGCGGCGGAGGCAGTTGCGACCCGCGAAGTAAGAAACGCTTTCGCGATGGTACGTCCCCCAGGGCACCATGCTACGCGGGGACAAAGCATGGGATTTTGCCTATTCAACAACATCGCCATTACGGCGCGCTATCTCCAGCGTGAACATGGTGCCGGAAAAGTAGCAATCGTTGATTGGGATGTCCATCACGGCAACGGTACACAAGACATTTTTTATGAAGATGAATCTGTTTTCTTTTTTTCTATCCACCAATCGCCGCTATACCCCGGTACGGGTTCAAGGCGCGAACGCGGTAGCGGCAAAGCACATAGCACGACCTTAAACGTTCCAATGCCTGCCGGAAGTGGTGATGCCGAATACATCAAAGTTTTTACGGATGTTCTCATTCCAGCACTCCGAGACTTCTCGCCGGAATTCCTACTAATTTCAGCGGGTTTTGATGCGCACTACCTCGACCCGCTTGCTGGCACAGAACTCACAGCAGATGGATTTGCCACACTCACAGACCTAATGCTTGAATTTGCCGAAGAAACCGCATCAGGACGTGTTGTCTCGGCATTGGAAGGTGGGTATAGCTTGGAAGGGGTGTCCGAGTCTGTTGTGGCACATGTGGAGCGTTTGGCTGAAGATTAGCATTAGCCGTTTATCGGTTTCTTTCCAACGTGAATTGCGACGATGCCGAATGTTTTTCGGTAAAAACGCACGTCCGTCAATCCGCACTGCTCCATAACCGCTTTCAAAGCATCGCAATTCGGGAATTTCATAACGGAACGCGGGAGATACCCGTAAGCGTCATCTTTGCTGCCAGAGATGAGGTTTCCAACGAAAGGCAAAATTTTGGTGAAATAGAAGTAGTAGAGGCTTCTAAACAGTGGATTTACCGGTTGCGTAAATTCCAAAATAGCGACCCTACCACCCCGTGCAGCGACGCGTGCCATCTCACGTATCCCCATTTCTAAATCTGAAACGTTCCGAATACCGAAACCGACGGAGACCACATCAAAGGTATCGTCTAAAAACGGAAGAATGAGGGTGTCCGCTGTCAGAAAACTCGCGGGCGTGCCCGCATGCCTCCGCTCCACCTTCCGGTTTCCGATAACAAGCATCTCGAAGCAGAAGTCTGACCCGATAACAAAACCGTCCGCCGCAATTTTGTCTGCATACGCAAGGGCAAGTTCACCCGTCCCGGTACAGACATCCAGCACCTTGCTTGTCGGTCCAACATCGCTTGCTTTGACCGTTTCCCGTCGCCACATCTTGTCACGCTTGAGACTTAAGAGCGAGTTGAGAAAGTCGTAATAACGAGCGATGGCGGAAAATAGGTTCTTTATTCGATGTGCCTGCATTTTTTTAACTATTAAATCTGGGCATCGTTCCACTTCGTTTCACGATGGTTTTCGGTTAATTCCAACGGAGATTTGGACATGAACAGTCATCAAGAATCTATAGAGTCAGTCCATACATCACATTCGCATCAGCATTCTACATCCGTAGTTCGGCACCAAGTTTCTGATTGAGGTGCTTGACAACCTTATCGTGGAGTGTGTTGACTGCTTTGTCTGTTAAGGTCTCAGTTGCAGAATGGTACGTGATTGCGTAGGCAAGACTCTTTTTCTCCTCTGGAACTTGTTCGCCTTCATAGACATCAAAGAGACGTACGGATTTAACTAATTCGCCACCGGTTGCGTAGATAAGTTCAGTCGGCATATCGGATAGGACATCTTTATCTACGACAATCGCAAGATCCCGCTCAATCGTAGGATAGATGGGGATAGGTTCAAAGCGTTTCGCAAATATAGCAGCGTCCGTCAACACCTCCATGTCGAATTCAAAGAGGTACGCCTTATACGGCAGATCGTAATTTTCGAGCACCTCTGGATGCGCCTCCCCGAATGTGCCGATTTGTTTATTCCGCAATAGTATTTCTGCGCTACGACCTGGGTGGAAAGTTGGCGTGTCCGTTTTTTGGAGCGTATAATCAACAATGCCGCATACTTCAAGTATTCCTTCTACAAATCCTTTGATGTCGTAGAAATCAGGGAATCGATACGGATTACTATAGACACCTTCCCCAATCTGCCCAGCCAGAATGCCCGCAACCCGTTCCGGTTCTTTCTGTTCTCCGTTACGGATGAAGACGTTTCCTATCTCGAAGAAGGCAATAGTATCTATCTGGTGGTTGCGGTTGTGTTGTGCGTTTTCAAGGAGATGTGGTAACAGTGTTGTACGGAGTACTGACATCTCTGGACTCAGCGGATTTTGCAGCTTCAAGGTCTCGCGGAGTGGACTGTCTGCCGTGAAGCGGATCTTGTCAAAGCAGTTCGGATCACAGAAACTGTAGTTGACAGCTTCCATCATTCCGGCGGCGAGAAGAAATTGCTTTACGCGCTTGCGAACTTCTGTACTTGGATTCGGAGCGGGTACCGGAATATCACCCTTGGGGAGCGTTGTCGGAATGTTATCGTATCCGTGGACGCGCGCGATTTCTTCAATAAGATCAATTTCGCGGGTGATGTCAGACCTGAATGTCGGCACAATGACTTCATAGTTTTCCGCGCTGTTTGCTTTGACATCGAAACCGAGACGGCTTAAAATCTGTGTCATCTCTGTCGCTTCAAGGGCAGTTCCGAGTATGAAATTGACCCGTTCCGGACGGAGTTGAATCCGAGTCAAGGGTTGCTGTCCAGGATAGACATCAACGATGCCTTTACAGATCGTACCGCCTGCCAATTCAGCGATGAGTTGTGCAGCGCGGTCAAGCGCAGCGAGGGCTATACCCGGATCGGCACCACGCTCGAATCTGTAAGAGGCTTCTGTACTAATACCCAATGCTTTAGCAGTCGCACGGACACTCGACGGATTAAAATAGGCACTCTCCAGCAATACATCACAGGTGGTATCCGTGATTTCGGAATCGTATCCGCCCATAATTCCAGCGAGCGCAACGGGCTTTTCGGCATCAGCAATAACGAGCATATCAGGTGTGAGTTCACGCTCAATTTCATCAAGAGTTGTCAGGTTTTCACCGACCGCTGCACGACGCACGACAATTCGGTTTTCTGTGAGTTTATGATAGTCAAAAGCGTGAAGCGGCTGTCCGTATTCCATTAATACAAAGTTCGTAATATCAACAATGTTATTAATAACGCCGATACCAACAGATTCAAGCCGCTGTTGTAACCACTCCGGCGAAGCCTCTATTTTAACCCCTTGAATGACGCGCGCAGCGTAGCGCGGACAGAGATTGGGTGCTTCAATTGCTACAGAAGTCATCTCTTGGATATCAGTTTCGGCTTCGTTGAAGTCAACTCGCGGGAGCTTTAAAGCGTTTCCTGTCTCCGCTCGGATTTCGCGAGCGACACCAATCATGCTGAGGCAGTCGGGACGGTTCGGTGTAATCTCAAGTTCAAATATAACATCGTCTAATCCGAGTGCTTCTGAAAAAGATGTACCGAGCGGTATGTCCGCTTGTAATTCCATCAAACCTGCGGCATCTTCGGAGAGTCCTAACTCTTTTTCGGAGCAGAGCATGCCGTGTGATGCTTCGCCTCTCAGTTTGGCACGTTTGATTGTCAGACCGATAGGAAGTGTGGCACCGATTGTGGCAACTGGGGCAAGCATCCCTTCTCGGACATTCGGCGCACCACAGACGATTTGGAGTTCTTCACTCTCACCGATATCTACTTGGCAAAGGACGAGTTTATCTGCATCTGGATGTGGTCGGATAGCGGTGACGCTTCCGACGATCACGCCTTCGAGTGCGGTGCCGGGCTGCTTGATAGACTCAACCTCAACGCCTAACATCGTTAGCCGATCGGCGAGTTCGTCTGGAGAAAATTCAAAGTCTATATAATTTTTTAGCCAATTTAGGGTTACGTTCATTTATAAAAAACCTCTGATAGTTTTCAGTTCTCAGGGTGAAAAGTCATCAGGCTTCGATAATCAGTTAAGGGGTATTGTGGCTGTAACCATTACGCTACCTGCCGTAAGTCTCCTACTGAAAACTGATAACTGACAACTGATAACTATTTTAAAACTGACGCAGGAAACGGAGATCGTTCTCATAGAGAGTGCGTATGTCTGGGATGCGAAACTGAAGGTTTGCGATTCGCTCTACCCCCATCCCGAAAGCGAAGCCAGTAACCTCATTCGGATCATAATTCACCGCTTCAAATACCGCTGGATCAACGGCACCAGCCCCCAAGATTTCAACCCATCCGGTGCCACCGCAACTTCGACATCCTTTCCCTTGACAAACGGCGCAGGAGATATCTGCCTCTGCACTCGGTTCTGTGAACGGGAAAAAGTGTGGACGGAAACGCATCTGCGTCTTGTCCCCGAACATCTGTCGCACAAACGAGGTCAAAATCCCTTTGAGTTCACTAAAAGTGGCGTGCTTATCTACGAGCAAGCCCTCGACCTGATGGAACATCGGCGTATGTGAGACATCGTAATCCACACGATAACATTTTCCGGGTACAATGATGCGGATCGGCGGTTTCTGGTTCTCCATCGTGCGGATTTGAACCGGAGATGTATGCGTTCGCAAGAGATGTCCGTCTGTGAGGTAAAAGGTATCATGTAGATCACGCGCGGGATGATCGGCAGGCGTATTCAGCGCATCGAAGTTATAATACTCGGTTTCAACGTCCGGTCCGGTCACCACTTCAAACCCCATTTGGTAGAATATCGCTTCAATCTGTTCTAAGGTTTGCATTATAGGATGCGCTTTCCCGTAGGCGGGCTTCCGTCCAGGCAGGGTGATGTCCACAGCTTCTGCCGCGAGCTGCTGTTCTTGTTGTTGGCTGTGGAGTGCCTGTGTAGCTGCCTCAAATGCTTGCGTTAGTGTAGCACGCACTTCGTTAGCGAGTTTTCCCATCTCAGGACGCTCCTCTGCGGAGAGTTTACCCATGCCCTTCATGACATCGGTTAGTTTGCCTTTGCGCCCAAAATACTTAATTCGAAGCGATTCAAGCGCGTCTGGTGTATCCGCAGACTTTATAGCCTCAAGTGCTTCTGCCTGAATCGCCTGTAATTCTGCTTTCATATTTTTAATTTTCCTTGCGGTTCGTTACTGATAGCCATAAAAAAACGCCTATCACTTCGCTCCATGAAGGTTAATTTCCTTCTGGGGACGAAAGCGACAGGCATAAACTTCCGCGGTACCACCCCGCTTGGCAGATTATAGTGACCGGAATGTCGCACCTACAAATCTACCCGCTTCATTATCTAATTTTGATAGCTCCAGGATGAAATTCGGCTGTTGCTCCCAAAACCACGCTTCCAACCGATGACGCGGTCTCTCTATTTGGGAGGTCTCAACAGCTTACATAAGTCCCTTCATAGCCTTTTAGTGTATTAATTCTTTAATGTACAAACTGCGCAATGAATCCGTTAACCTACCCCTTTGCGAGGGTGACAAGCTGCCCGAAACTCGCCTCATCGTTCACAGCGATGTCAGCGAGGACCTTTCGATCCAGCTCGATCCCAGCGACTTTAAGTCCGTGTATAAACCGGCTGTAGGTGAGTCCGTGCAATCTGGCAGCGGCATTGATTCTTGCAATCCAAAGTCGTCTAAAATCACGTTTTCGTGAGCGACGGTGTGCGTAGGCGTGATTCCAACCCTTCTCTACCGCTTCAATAGCCGTGCGCTTGAGATTATTCCGTCCACCACGATAACCTTTGGAATGCTTGAGCATCCGGTTCCGACGTTTGCGACGTACATTCCCTGTTTTTACTCGTGCCATCTAAAACTCCTGTAGCGACCTACGGTGTGATCCGGGATCGCTTCCACTATTTTGCCCACGGTTGCGTTGTTTCCTGCGCGTTTGGGCGTTCACTTCTATTGATGAATCAGACGTTTCAAACGTTTCTCATTGCTCGGGTCAACAAGGGTTGACTGTCGCAATCTACGTTTCTGTTTTGACGATTTCGAGATGAATAGGTGCCCAGCATAAGCACGCTTGCGGCGAATTTTACCTTTCGCCGTGAATTTGAAACGTTTTGCTGCACCTTTATGTGTTTTAATTTTCGGCATCAGAACTGTTCCTTCAAAACTGGATATATCTACCCAAAAGCGGACATATTTTGTTTTAGTGTTCCTGTT
>JAGFCB010000256.1 GCA_022394775.1 Candidatus Poribacteria bacterium | reverse complement strand
AGGGGTGATATATCTATAGAAAACGGTGTATTTAACCTCTTGCACTCCCGGGGAATGCCATACGGCATTCATACCGTTGATTCCGGAGTGCTATGTGTATAAAAGGTGGCAACTTGCGTAAAAATAAAAAACAAGGTGGTAATTAGCAGTCAGTGAACAATGGTAAATTGAGATATATTGCCTTTTTAATGTAACCTTTTTGTCGGATTTGCATTCTTAACTGACGATGACTTTTCAAATTCAAAATATCAAACCGAGACTACAGGTTTTGGGAACACAGAAATTTCGGAGGTAAAACCGTGAAAGAAAACAACGCAGATGTATGGGATGCTTTTCTGAATACACTTGAGAATCGTGGCGTATCCAGTGAATGGGAGGTCGCTTCGGACGTTCAGGAAGAACTTATCGACGACTTCAAAACGAAAATTAATATGGGTGTCATTGACGGAAAAACGGTACTTCCGTCGGATCTAATATGGGCGGATTAGGGACATTTGTCTGTAAAGACCCAAGTTACCACTTTGTAGCATAGGAAACCGTTAGCCTGTGGCTCTTCGGGTTCTCCGAAAGTGGCAGGGAACACACCCAATTTTCGCAAAAATGACTACTTTTCAGTGTCTTTCTTCACCCCAGAGGGGTGGTATATCTATAGAAAATCGTGTGTTCAACGTCTTGCACTCCAGCGGAGTGCTATGTGAGTAAGTAGGTGGCAACTTAGGTTATAAAGATAAGGTTGTGATGGCAATGGATGAATCACGCGACGAAGAACTGGTGTATCAAAGTTTAGACGACGAGAATGAGGGCGCATTTGAAATCCTCTATCACCGTTATGAGATGTCGCTTCTTAATTTTTTCTATAGACGCGTCGGCAGCTGGGAGACCGCGCAAGACCTGATGCAAGAGACATTTATTCGGGTACACAAACACCTCGGAACGCTTCGGGATCGCAAAAAGTTTTCAAACTGGATGTTCAGCATCGCAAAGCAACTCATCGCAGCACATATCCGAGAAAACCAGAGAAATGTTAAGACGGATCCTGTTGATCAAATCTTTGAAACCCACACGATAGAACCTGAACATCGTTCGCCTATAGAGTCGATTATTGCTGAAGAACAGTTAGAAATTGTCCGTGCTTTGGCAGAGCGGTTGCCTGAATCAGAGCAGCGTGCGTTTGAACTCAGACTCAACAACATGACACTTGAAGAAATTGCAAAAACCTTGAACATCAGTCCATCGGCGACGAAGGTGCGGTTGCATCGAGCAAAACAGAAGTTGGTCGCTTGGATGAAGGCGGAATATCCCGGCGAGTTCGACCATATATTCCTCAAAAGGGGTTAACGGTTGCATGTCCCAAAAAAATGCCTTCTATGTAACCTTTTCTGCCGATTTGCATTCTTAATTTACTAAAAGGAGAATCCAACATGACCCCGACGGATGTCAAGGAATTACTGAAAACCCTAATTGTGGAGGAAGGTCTACCCATTGACGTTATCGATATGGCACCCTCTCAAGATTTGGCAAAGTATTCGACGACAGAGGCGCGTATTAAGGATGTCATCACGCAATGGAACAAGGATCGGAAGATCCATGTACTTCCGCCTGGACGTCCGGAGATTATGGAGTTCTACGTCAAAACTGATGCCGATTCACCGGTAAAGGAATTGTTGGAAGCCTCAGCAGTTGAAGCACTCCTTGAATCAGTCATCTGGAAACAGGGGTTGCCTATCGGTTTCACCGATTGCGGTTTCCGGTTGATTACACTCTCAGAGGACGATACGACGAGTTACCCTGTTAAAATCCTTCATGGCGGATTTAGGTTAGAGAAATGGCGCGGAACGGAGGTAGAACTATCGGAACTTGAGGCGGTAGCCCATCAATTTGAGGCTTCATTAAAAGCGAACAGATTGAAAGCGAAACTGTTCCATCGCGGTTTCCAACTCCAAAAAAGTTCGGAAGCCGAGATGCCGCTCTCACAGGTCAGAGAGATTGCCGAACAGATAGACACAACATTCGGCATCAATTATGTGCTAAATGCTTATGAATATGCAAACCGTGATGAAGCCTCGGATACGAGTTGGACGAGTGCCAGTGTTTGTGTTTCTTTGTGGCGTTTCCCGCGGCGTTGAATCGTAAATTTGAGAAAAGGAGAGAACTTATGAGTCCAAATGATGTGAAAGAATTATTAGACGCTTTAATTATCGAACTCGGTCTGCCGCTCATCGCTTCCAATAGCGGTCCATTATTGGTTAGTGAGAAATCAGACGGCTTGACGCAAGAGCGTATAGACGAAGTGGTAAAGCAGTGGATGGATGGAGAAATCCTGAGTCACGGTATCTCTGTCGGGAGATCTGTGTCTGAGAGAGATGAAGCGACAACTCGCCTCGCTTGCGATATGTACCGTGTCCCAGAAGTTAAGGAAATTCTGGAGGCTTTAATTGAGGAGCAGGCACTACCCTTCGCAGTTGCCGATAGCGGTTTTCAATTGGAAATCCTCGTAGATGAAGGAGTGGACTATCGCTGTGATGATATGGTGAAACTGGAAACTTTGTTAAAGGAAAAAGATTTAGATGTTCCTGTCCGTCATAACGGCTTTAGTCTATGGCAGGAGGAAGACAGCCCAGAACTTCAGTTCTCGCAGTTTGAAACATTGGCAAATCGTCTCGCAGCTGCCTTAAAAGGACATGGATTACAAGTGAAGTTGCTCCATAAAGGCTTTGAATTACAAAAGCGTGAAGAGGACAAGGTGGACATCGCAGAGGCAAAAGAACTCACGTTTCGATTGGAAAACATGGTAGGTATCCCCTATGTTCAAGGCACTTATGGGTACATAAAGCCCGATTTGAATACGGAAACCCACTGGACAATCGCGCGCATAACTACCGCCCTGCCGTAATTGATAAAATAAAGAACACAAGGTTGGTATACGCACTGATGCTAATACCATTTCTAATCGAATACCTTTCAATATGCATGTAGCATAAACTTTTATGGTGAATTAGAAAAATATATTGACATCTACAAGGGACCCAATTCCCCCTTGATAAGGGGGGTGTTTTTGCTGGGGTGTTTCCCCTAGGGGGGTTTGTACTTGCAGAAGATGCAAAAGTAATTCTAAAATCTACCATAGTTTGTGCCACCCTGGCCCTTTCAGAGATGGTATAACAAGTCGATTCATATAGTTAAAAACACACAAAAAGGAGAAAAAATGACGTACGTAATTTGTGAACCCTGCATTGACGTAAAAGATAGCGCATGTGTTGATGTCTGCCCCGTGGATTGTATCCACCCGCACCCGACTGGCGCAGCTGACGAATTTGAAGAAGTTAACCAACTCTACATTGATCCCGAAGAGTGCATCGATTGTGGTATATGTGAACCGGAATGTCCCGTTGAGGCGATCTTTATAGAGGATGAGGTCCCTGAAGAATGGGAAGATTTCATAGACATCAACGCAGAATATTTTGAATAATGGCAGAAAACGTAAGTTGTTAGCCATCAGCCGTCAGCAAGTTGAAGATAATAGTTCTAAGACAAACAAGCCCTGTGAGAATCAGGGCTTGTTTTTAAACACTATAGATGTCAATTTTGGAAAATATATCCGACCTGGACCCGGTAGGTTCGGTTTCCTAACCGAACCGGAACTTAGCCACAAACTTTTCAGACATCAAATCCTCTTGAGTTCCGTAGGATTTATTTCCTTGGGTATTTTTTCAGTATGTTTATAGAAGAGCGTCTTCACCAGTTCTTGAACCTTGTAAGGGTGACATGTCTATAATAACTCCTACAAGATGCTGGCAAAATCCCTAAATTGACCCCTATGGGGCTTGTTTTTTTAAGTGCCTAACTTAGGCATATTATTCAACTCACATTTGGTATTTCGATTGACAAACAGGTGTTTGAAGCGCGATACTAATTCTGAGTAAACTGCTGTATTATTGGAGTTACATCTTTTTAAACATAACACGCGGAGGAGATTATGGCTGCGCAATACAATTCTGCGGATTTCTGGTATACACTTCTCGACTCACTTTACAATGATGGACTTGCAGGAGATGAATTGAAGGAGATAAATGGGGAGACACAAGAGAAACTTCTTGCTTACTTCAAAACGAAGATTGAAGAGGGAGTCTCGGACGGTCAAACGGCTCTTCCGCCTGGTCTTCACAACTACTTTTGGCGTTTTTCTGAAGATATGCTACCAAAGTTAAAAGTGTTAGCCGAAGGTATTCTTGAAATGGATCCGGACAACGGCGCGGCAACTGCATTCTTGGCAATGATAGCAGCTACTTGTAGGGACTCTGAATATGAGTTGCTTTTAGATAAAGCGGTGGCATTGGTCCCGAAGGACCCTTGTATAAATTTGTTTGTAATTGACAGGTACAGGGCAAGCGGCGGTTATGGTGGCTTCAGCAATAAAGAAAAAGTGCTTATCGCGCTTGAAAACTTATATAAATGGGCAAAGCAGCAAGGCGATACGCCATACTATCGAGATGCGAAGTCTGCCTATCGACGGCACAGAATAACGCCTTACGCAGTCTACCAGCGGATCAAAACAATTGAGCCGTTCAGTACCTTGATTAAGAAATGTAGAACCTTGCTACCTGACGAGCAGGCAGCGTTTCAGAAAGAATTGGTTCAAGAATCGGCTAACGCGTGGGACTTAGGTGATGAAGTGACCAAAGCCCCAGATTTTTGGGATACCTACCTTGATTCGCTGGAGAATCGTGGACTTTCAAGACCTTGGTGGGAACTCACATCGAAGGTTCAGGAGCAACTGTTAGATTACTTCAAGGCGAGGATTGAAGCAGGCGTTGTTGACGGCAAAACGACCCTGCCCCCGCAACTTCCCGAGTACGTTTCACGTTTCCCAGGAGCGATGCGTTTAGAACTCCGAGAGTTCTCCGAAGAGGTGCTCGAAAAGCAACCGGACAACGGCGCGGCGGCAAAGATGCTGGCAATCATTGTCTGGGAAGGTAAACACATCTTTCACGGTAGAAAAGACAGGGATCTGTTATTTCTTGAACAGGCGATGACGCTGCTCCCTAACGATGCCGAGACCTGCTTTCTTGCCATTGGCCATTACAGAGAATCTTTAGACCCCTTGTTTGAATTGACGCTTACCACCCTCGAAAGGCTGTTTGGAAGAGCGAAGCAACACGATGAATCTGAATTGTATCACTGGCTGGCAAAACTTTACAAGGATGTGGGGAGAACGCCTTGCTACATTTATCGGAATCTGATGAAAAGCCCCGAGGAAAACGCTGAACTGCTTGCGCGGTGTAAACCGCTGATTGTTGAAGCGCGGCACGCGTTTCAGCAACGGCTCGAACAGGAACCGGACGATTGGTACGCTTTACGCGGCCTCAGCGATATCTATGAAGCGTTGGGCGAAACTGAATCAGCAGAAAAATACCCGTGGACAGGGCATTCAGAGGTAAAGGTCGCGTGGGATCAGACAGCGTGGGTTGGTAAAAAATTCCCAGATTTTTCAGCCGTGGCATTTGACGGTACACCGATCTCGTTCTCGAATTACCGCGGCAAAATGGTGCTTCTCAATTTCTGTGCAAAGTGGTGTGGCTTTTGCGCGCCAGAGATGCCGCATATTAAAGAAACCTACGAGCAGTATCACAAGGATGGCTTTGATGTTATCGGTGTGAGTCTCGACGAAAATGAGGCGGAACTCCGCGAATTTATTGAGGCGCATGACATCCCGTGGCTCCAGATTTTTGATGGAAAAGGGTGGGAGAGTGAACTGGCGCGGTACTTCGGTATTAATAGCATACCTTCACAGTGGCTCATTGATCGGGATGGCAAGATTCTCTCGGTTGAAACCAGAGGTGAACAGCTCGGGCAACTCATAAAGTGGACTGAACTCACACGGGTTGGGAAAGAGGTTCCAGACTTCTCAGCAGTCTCTGTAGATGGCATGCCTATTTCGCTCTTGGCAAACCGCGGAAAAGTGGTGATCCTCTATTTTTGGACGACGACCGACTACTGTGAAGCGGAATTAAAGTGTGTGGATACAGTATACCAAAAATACCATGACAAAGGTTTTGAGGTTATCGGTGTTGACGTTGGAGGATGGAATAATGAAGAAGCATCACGCAACTATATCCGCGAGAAGGGGTATCCAGGACAGCATATCTATGATGGTAATGAGGGTCCCTTGGCTCAGCAGTTCAGTCTGGTGATAGAGCGACTATCTTCTGTGGTTGACCTCCCGGCAGTTGTGCTGATTGATACCGATGGAAAGGTCATTGAGGCGCGATGTGGAAAGGTTTATTCGACTGAAGTATGGGGTGCGAGGTTGGAAAAACTTGTCGCTGCCCACCTATCGCACTGATGAGCGGATCCGCTTTAACAAGAACAAGCCCCGTGGGAATCGGGGCTTGTTCTTGTTGCATTAAAATACCCCCGACGAGATTTGAACTCGTGTCGCCGCCGTGAAAGGGCGGTGTCCTTGGCCAGGCTAGACGACGGGGGCGTAAGAATGTGAGCCGTACAGGAATCGAACCTGTGACCACCTGATTAAAAGTCAGATGCTCTACCTGCTGAGCTAACGGCTCAAACGCATAACAAATTTTAATAATACCACACTTTTCGGTGGATGTCAAATTAAAATGAAAAAAATCGTAGAGGTTCCCAATTATCAGGAGTCCGTAATCAATTAATTACCAGAGCGGTTCCCCCAGCTGCACGATCTGATCCCTATCGGGTCCGACAGAGATAATCGGGATCGGGACGTTGAGATAATCTGAGACGTACGCAACATAATCTTTGGTACGTTGCGGAATATCCGATGCGGTGCGCGCTTCAGTTAACGGCTGTTCCCAGCCGGGCAGCGTCTCGTAGACAGGTTCGCACTCCTCCAAAACTTGGAGGCTGCTCGGGAAACGGGTCGTCTCTTTCCCTTTATATCTGTAAGCGACACACACCTCTAAATCGGTGAGCGTGTCAAATACATCGAGTTTCGTCAGAACGATACCGGTGAGTCCATTAATCTGTGTTGCATACCGGAGTGCGACGAGATCCAACCAACCGCAGCGTCGCGGACGTTGCGTCGTGGCACCATATTCTTTGCCGATTTCCCGAATTTTTTCGTCCAAATCCGGTGGCATCTCTGTCGGGAAGGGACCACCGCCGACACGTGTCACATACGCTTTAGAAACGCCGAGTACCTGTTCAATTGCCTTGGGTCCGATACCGAGTCCGGTACACACGGCACCTGCGGTGCAGTTAGAAGAGGTAACGTAGGGATACGTTCCGAAATCTATATCGAGCATAGTCCCTTGCGCACCTTCAAAAAGAATCTGTTTCTTCGCAGCGAGTGCGTCGTGCATGAATGCGACGGTATCCGTCACATACGGTGTGATCCGCTGTGCGTAACCGTAGTAGGTTTCGAGAAGGACGTGTCGCTCGGGACCGCCTATCTGGAGTGCTTCCGATTTAGTCTCAAGATTGTAGTCCAACTTCTTTTGGAAATTGTCAAACTCCAGCAGATCCCCGACGCGAATACCGGCGTGTCGGTTCATCTTATCCGAGTAGGTGGGGCCAATGCCGCGCGAGGTCGTGCCGATTTTGGTAGCACTTCCCATCTGTTCCCACTGCTCGACAGCCTTGTGGTACGGCAGAATAAGGTGGGCGCGGTCGCTGATTTTCAGGTTCTCGCTGGTAACTTCAATCCCCTGCGCCTCCAACCGGTCAATCTCACCGAAAAGCGTTTCCAGATTGATGACAACGCCATTGCCGATAATATTCACGGTATCGGGTCTGAGGATACCAGATGGAATTAAATGGAGAATAAACGTTTTTTCACCGAGAACAATGGTATGCCCAGCGTTATCACCGCCTTGATAGCGCGCGACGATATCCGCGTCTCCGGCAAAAACATCGGTGAGTTTTCCTTTACTCTCATCACCCCATTGGGCACCTAAGATGACAATGTTTGACATACAAGACCTCTTCTTACGCAATAAAACCTGTGAACGGTACACGGAGTGTACCTACTACTTTGCAAGCCACGCGATAGCTATCCGCGGCTTCGTGCTACGCGTGTGTTTCGCGTTATAATAAGACGCATGATTAATGGGACGCTGTTAATGGCGGGTTTAAACCCGACCTGCGGTGAATGGGACTCGCATTAAATTTTGCGAATATGCGAGCAAGTCGGTAATTTTAACGCTTAGAGAATTGAAAGCGTGCGCGCGCGCCTTTTTGTCCGTACTTCTTACGCTCAACCATTCGCGGATCGCGAGTCAGGAATCCTGCTTTTTTCAAAGAAGCCTTCAGCGACTCATCCGCTTTGACGAGCGCACGGGCAAGTCCGTGAGAGATTGCACCTGCCTGTCCGGTATGTCCGCCGCCTTTTACATTGACGTGGACAGCAAACTCACCACTTCTTTCAACATGCTCAATCGGGCGTTGCGCTGCCTGCCAATGGTCGGCACGTTGGAAGTATTCCTGAATCGGTCGCTTATTGACGGTTATCCCAGCTTCACCACCGGGGATGATCCGGACGCGGGCGACTGAGGTTTTACGTCTGCCGGTGCCCCAGAATTGTTCAATAGCCATACTGCTGATATTCTCCAAAGTTGTAGAACGCTTTCTGATAGCGCTTCCGCAACGCAATTAAAACGTTAAGACTTCCGGTTCCTGTGCTTGGTGCGGATGAGACGGACCCGAGTAAACTTTGAGCCCTTTCATGAGTTGTCTGCCCAGGTTACTCTTAGGGAGCATCCCCTTGACAGCATCCATGATAATTGCTTCCGGTTTCAGCTTCATCTGCTCATCAAAGGTCCGGTATTTATCACCACCGGGGTAACCGCTATGCCTAAAATAGATTTTCTGTTCCCTTTTCTTCCCTGTGACGTGTACCTTCTCCGCATTAACAACAGCAACGCGATAACCTAAGTCCGCGTGAGGTGTGAACCGCGGGTCATTCTTTCCGCGCAGCACTTGTGCAATGCGGGATGCCAAACGCCCCAGGGTCTGTCCCTCAGCGTCTACCACATACCATTTAATGTCTTTACCTGTTTTCGGAAAATAGGTTTTCGTTTTCAGTACCATGATTCCCTATCCCTCTAAACAAATTTAGCGCAGGCGCGACTAAATTCGTTTTCACTTTACATTACTTTTTCTATCTTATTGTTCGCGTACGGTTTTTTTATTTTAATAACCTAACTTGCCATTTTGTAGCATAGGCTGTTGGTTTCCTGTGCCTCTTCTGATATTTGTAGCATAGGAAACCGTTGGTTCCTGTGCCTCTTTATACCGAAAGTAGCAGGGAATACACCCGATTTTTTCGCAAAAATGACCGCTTTTCAGTGCCTTTCTTCACCCCAGAGGGGTGGTATATCTATAGAAAATCGTGTGTTCAACGTCTTGCACTCCAGCGGAGTGCTATGTGATTAAGTAAGTAGCAACTTAGGTTTTAATAAACAAAGTGTTTACACAATTTGCGAACATCACCGCATAATATTGTATCATGAAAGTGGGCGTTTGTCAAATTTTTATGGGGGTCCGGTGTGTAAAGTTTTTGGTATTAACAACTCCCGCGCGTTTGAATGAAGGGTAAACTCGGTTCGTAGTAGTGCGATTTATCGCACGTAGGAACGGGCAATAATGCCGCATTTGGGGTTTTGCTGGGGGGTTTCTTCAAGTACGCCGCAGAATTGCCCTATTACAAACCATCCCTCAATAAAACTTGAAAACGCTTAATCCACTGGCATTGCGTGCGGCGGGATTTCTACACCTTGCTCGCTCCAAAATTTGTACGCACCGCGATGCAGCGGAATAACGAACGCTTTCGCGCCGTTTTCTATCGTCATATCTGCTGCCGCTTGATTGACCAGCAGCATCGCCTGATGTCCCTCTGCTGAGTAAATGTGTTTTAGAATAGTATAAATAGTCTCTTCGCTCACCGCTTTATTCGCGATAAGCACGGTCGGCATCAAAATAGTCTTTACAGATTTAACTTTCCCGTCATACGCACCTTCTGGCAAAGCACCAGAGAGATAAAACGGATATTTTTCATAGAAACCATACTTTTGGGCAGGTGTGTCCAAATCAAGCATCCGGATGGATTTAATCGTTGTCAATTCGATAACAGCACTATTCGGCACACTCACAAGCCATTGGAAACCTTCGACCTGTCCATCTTGAAGTGCCTCAGCCGCTGCAGTACCGCCCTTGTAAATCGGTGTGAATTTTCCCCAGATACCCGCGAGTTTGGTCAACCGCTCCAACGTTTGAGCAGTACCAGAACCGCTTGCCCCTGTAGCGATTTTTTTCCCGACAATATCTTCAAACTGATGAACATCGCTGTTCGCTAACGTTGAAAACTGGTCATAAGCGATAAAAAGGAGCGTTACGACACGGATATTGGTCTTCGCGCCCTCTTCAGCAAAAATCTCTTTACCGTGATAACCGAGATAACCTTCAGCAGCGAAAACGACACCCAGGGCTTCTGGATCGTCGTTCACGCGCCGAGTATTTTCGACCGAACCCGCAGAACCATCAACAGATATTTTTAGATGCGGTTCATGTTTTGTGACGACTTGGCGAACACCGCCAGCGAATTGTGAAAAACTACCACCTATCACGCCACCGAGAATTGAGAGCCATTCCTTCTCCTGAGATGCCGTGTCAGCGGACTTTGGTTTTTCAGTTGACTGTTTGTCACTACAACCGTAGAGGACAAGAGCGGTAATTAGGGCAACAGATATGAAGATATATAGTAAATTGCGGGACGCGAGGCTGTTCACTGTAAACATAGGGGTTTCCTTTTTCGTTTGCAATTTGTATAACGAGTTTCGGCTCGCAAGCGATGATGGTTTGTAAGAATACTACCAAATATCTCGCTATATTTCAAATGTTTTCTGGTTTGGGGCGAGGTATTCAGTTTGTCAGAGGTTTTGTATACAGGCTCCGGTGACCGGTTAAATTTTCTTGATAATTGTTCAGACAACTGTTAGACTATAATCGTGAAAGGTGAGAAAACGAAAAGGAGACTAAAAAACAGTGAAACGCTTCTGCTCATATCTATTAGTGGTAGGACTCAGTTTAGGTTTCATCATCTGCCCTATTGTCGTTAGTGAAGCCGCATCGAAAAAACGAATTGCGGTACTCTATTTCGAGGACAACAGTCGCTTTGATTCCCCAACCGGATGTGGGTGTATACCTGGGTTTATAGGAAATATTTTTAGCTCAAAGAAACGATGGGATTTAGAGGCAGGATTTGCCAGAATGCTGAATCGGAAACTCGTTGAAACGAACATGTATGAGCCGATCAGTAAGGATGAACTCTTAGATGCTATGGCAGTTATGACGCTCTCGCGACATAATTTGAAAAGACTGAAACAGGAACAGCGCGCTACGCTTGCGAGGCATCTCAATGCTGATGTAATTGTGGTAGGCAAGATTCGCCAGTTTAATCAGGAACGCTTCCGAACCAGTGCTTCGCGGACCCTGCGAGAAGGCGGACGCAGGGCACCACAAGGACCAGGCACCGCAAGTTACACGGCACCAGTCATTTTACGTGGATCGATACACCGGGTCGCAATTAAACTGGAGATGAAATTTTACAATGCGTCCGGCGATCTCATTGCTGAACCGCGAATTTCTGCTGTCCGTGATCATACGTATGGTGCCACAAAATTCGCCTCCCTTGAAGCAAGTATGACTGAGGAAGGAACGAACCTCACATTTGGTCAGACATCGGACAAACAGCGGAGAAATCCTCGCCCGATCGTTAAACCGACGGAACTTAATGAAATCAAGTTTGCGAGTGCGCAATATGACAGAACACTTTTCGGGGTAGTAACGAATGAAGTGTTGATTAAAGTCGTTCTCGCACTCCGAGATAATGTTGGTCCCAATTTCATTACACCTTGGGAATCACAACCCGCAACTGCCGAAAAAGGCGAGAAAGATGCTTCAACAGGAACAGGGGGACCCATCAAAGGGAAGATTCAGTATGTTGATAATGAGAACCCGGATAAGATCTATGTCAGCATCGGATCCAACAGAGGCATCGCTATCAATCAGGAGTTTGATGTCTTCACCAAAGGTAAGCCGGTACGAGATATAGATACCGGTGAGGTTCTAACACACCTGCCCAAAAAGATTGGGACCTTAGCGGTCTCCGAAATTCTGACAGATAAGGTCTCTGTCTTCCGCGTTGTTAATATAGCGGAACCTCTGAAAATCGGCGATGTCGTCAGCCAAGATACGCCGGAAACCCCGGCTGCTGAAACAGATGCACCAGAAAAACAGGAGTAACTCTTGAAAGGAGTGTAATATGAAGCACCGCTGTACTTTTACCAACCCGTTTTGGCTTCCACGCACCAACAGATGGAAAATTGGGATGAAAGCGACCTTACTTCTTTGCGTTCTGACAGCGGTTCTCGCTGTGCTTTCTGGATGTGCTGATCAAGGTGCTAAGAAGATTAAAATCGGTTTGTCCATGGATTCGTTACGGGTAGAACGGTGGCAGAAGGATCGCGACATTTTCACGGCTGAAGCGGAAAAACTCGGTGCCGAAGTTATCGTCCAATCTGCTGATGGTGATGAACGGAGACAGAACGAACAGGCAGAGAACATGATTACACAAGGTGTAGATGTCCTCGTTGTCATTCCAAAGGACAGTGTCGCTGCTTCGCAAATCGTCCAAACTGCACATGCCGAAGGGATCAAGGTCATCGCTTATGACCGCTTGATTCGCGAAAGTGAACCCGACCTCTACATCTCTTTCGATAACGAACAGGTTGGATATCTCCAAGCAGAATACTTACTTCGCCAAAAGCCGAAGGGCGACTATTTCTTGCTGGGGGGCGCGCCAACGGACAATAACGCACAACTCCTTCGACAAGGACAGATGCGTGCTTTGCAAGCCGCAATTGATAGTGGCGACATCCGGTTGGTAGCAGAAGGAAAGCATTGGGCGGTCAATTGGGATCCCCGGGATGCCCTCAAGAAAGCAGAGCAGGTTTTGACGCAGACCAACAACAAGATAGACGCTGTTGTCGCCTCAAACGACGGCACGGCTGGCGGCGTTATTCAGGCACTTGAAGGTCAAAATTTGGCAGGAAGCGTCCTCGTTTCGGGACAGGATGCTGAACTTGCAGCGTGTCAACGGATTGTCAAAGGCACGCAAACCATGACAGTTTACAAACCGATCCATCTCATCGCAACAAAAGCGGCACAGGCGGCTGTCGCCCTCGCGAAGGGCGAACCGATTGCTGAAGCTACACAGACCGTGAACAACGGAAAAATTGACGTGCCATCAATCCTTCTCACGCCTATTCAGGTTGACAAGGACAATCTCGACGGTGCTGTGATTAAAGATGGATTTCACACGCGTGAAGCCGTTTATCAGGAATAGTTTTTAGTTATAAGTTGTTGGTTATAAGTCTGGGTTGTGCGTTAGCAACGGTTTCTTGCGGATACCCCGACCTCAATTCGGTAGTGGCGGTTACAAAAATGCGTTGATAACATCCGAAGTTAACTTATAACTGACAACCGACAACCACTATAATATGCCTATCTTTTTATTAGGAGTCGATACTGAAGGCATCGGAATAGCGGACCGATTCAGCTGGGCCTGGCGTTCCGATGCATATCAGAACATTATCGTTATCGTATGTCTTGTTGCTGCGGCATGGCTGCTCCGATACGCCGCACGACAAGAACATTGGCGGAACGCTGCGAGACAGATCCGCGGGAACCGTCTCGCTATGATCTGTTTGATTATCCTTTTGGGGTATCTCCTCATCGGTATATTGGATAGCCTTCGCTGGCGCGATCCGCTGATACGTCAAACCGACCAGATACTCACGCGAAACGAGGAGGGTGCCGTTGTCTATAAACCGAGAGGTCTGAGCCTCCTTGATAGACTTTGCACACCGCTTCGTGAACGGACCGAGAAGACCTATTCCGCCCCCTTCGCAACCCATTTGTACGCCAAAAGCACGATTGAAACCTCTGATGGTCGAACGGTTCGGGAATACCCGCCGCTTGAACATCCGCGTATACACCTCTTAGGTACCGACAAGGTGGGCAGCGATGTCTTCTATCAGGCACTAAAAGGGATCCGGACGGGGCTCATTATCGGTGGATTTACCACCTTAATCGCTGTGCCGTTTGCCATACTTTTCGGTGTTATTGCGGGATATTTCGGCGGTTGGGTAGACGATGCTATTCAATACATCTACGCAACACTTGATTCGATTCCCGGTATCCTGCTTATTGTTGCCTTCATGCTCCTTTTTGGACAGGGTTTATTTAATCTCTGCTTGATTATGGGGATCAGCAGTTGGACGGGGTTATGCCGTATCCTACGTGGCGAAACTTTGAAACTCCGAGAGTTAGAGTACATTCAAGCCGCTGAAGCCTTCGGCGTGCGACGCGGGCTCATTATTCTCAAGCACCTGATTCCGAATCTTATGCATATCGTGTTAATCACCGCTATTTTGCGATTTAGTGGATTGGTATTGACGGAAGCGTTGCTAAGCTACCTCCAGATCGGCGTTGATCCGACGACGGGGAGTTGGGGGAACATGATTAACACAGCGCGTTTGGAACTTGCGCGGGACCCGATTGTCTGGTGGAATCTCGCAGCGGCATTTGCATTTATGTTCGGGTTGGTGTTGCCTGCGAATCTGTTCGGCGACGCTGTCCGTGATGCTCTGGATCCAAGGTTACGGACAGAGTAGACAAACAATTACTGACAAAGACGACTTGCTCCGTCCCGCTATCAAGTTGATTTGAAGGGAAAGGCGGAAGTTTGATGAGAACAGTGTTTATAGTAAAACAAAAAAATAAATCAACACTTTAGAAAACAACATACCTCCGCGTTGCACGGTTTTTGCTGGGATGTTTCTGCAGGCGGGGTTTGATGAGGATTAATTTATTAATTCGGTAATTCCGTATTTTGCACAAGGCGAGTGCCCTTCTCTGCAGGCGGGGATTGTATCCCGCCGAATTACTATAAGTTTACTTTCTTTTTGAGAAAAAATAGATGCTCTCGAAAGGTTTTGTGATCCCAGTTCTACTTGTGGGTATGATGCTTCTAAGCGTTGCTGGCTGTGGTGACGACGTGGATCCTATAGTGTTAGCAGAAGAAAAAACTGAAAAACCAACACTTGAATCGTCTGTTTCGCCATTAGCAAATGAAGAATTGCTCGGCTCTTGGGAAGTTGTTTCAATCTTTGGCAGAACCCCCGAAGAATTCTTTGAAGACTTAGCAGAAGACGAGGAACCAGTAGAAAAGGTAAAACAGTTTACCTACGTTTTTGCTGACAATTCGTGGACATGCAATTTTAGGTCTGAAACCGTTTTTATTTTTGATGACATACCTCCTGGGAAAACAGAGAAAATCGGGGCATGGTCGGGGACTTACGTTTTCGATGGTCTGACGCTCTCTTTATTTCAAAAGGGATCAGAAGTACACATAGCACCTGAACCCAAAAATTTTTTTCAGGTCGCATTTGGCCGGGCAGTCGCAGAAGTAGAGCAAGATTTTGACGAGTTCTTCAGTGGTAATTTCATCAAACCCTTTGCGCAATCCGCTTGTACGAAACAGGGCGGGACGCTTGTCCTGGTAACTGCTGACGGTGAAGAAATGGTGCTTGAGAAGCAGTAGGTCTCCTTATTCCGCGCATATTCTGATATTCTTGACATTTCGTCTTTAAAAGACGAACAACGGGTAATGAGCCCGTTGTTCGCTTTTTTCTCAAGCTATTTTCCGTCTGTTTTAATGGAATTAGTCTTTCTCAAATTCCTTGAGAAATCCTCTAAACTCTCGGCGATGCTTTTCTTCATCGGCGAGGAGTTTGACGCAGAGGTCCTGCGTGACGTAATCGATCCCATCGCACATACGAATAATCTTATTGTATTGGTCAATTGCGACATTTTCCGCCTCAATAACCCCATGGATCATCGAAAGCATATCTGTGGAATCTTTTGGTGGTTGGAGCGAAGCTTGTTCAGGTTTAAAAGCGAACGAACCGGGTACACTGCCCCCGATTTCCTTGATGCGAGCCGCAAGTTCCTGCGCGTGCGTAATTTCGGTTTGGATGTCCGCTGCAAGAGATTTCTTAATTTCCTCAGCACGGATGCCATCCAGATCAACCGAAATGGCAAGATAGTTGATGGTTGCCTCTAATTCCAACCAATAAACACGCGTCAGTTCTTTGATGATTGCGTCGTTTGTTTCTTGATTCACGATGTGTCTCCTAAGATCCGTTATTATAATAATCCAAGTTGCTACTAACGGAGTTTTTGAACATTTGAAGAAGATGCTTCAGGTGTTTCTTTACCCCGTAGGGGTCATATATCTATAGAAATCGTATATCTAAGCGACCGCACTCCGTAGGAGTGCTATGTGTGCAAATAGATGGCAACTCAAGTTAGACATAGCAAATTTAAATTTTGAAGTTACGCCAAAATTTGAACTTTCGGTTTTCTTATATACATTGAGTAGTATACCACAGGTTAGAACGGATTTCCAGTGTGATTGTTTCAAAAATATAGACGAGGTTTCTATGAACCATTCAGGGTCGGTCTTATCCACGGGTAGCCATCTGGATGCGATAATATATCAAACGAAATATCGTAGGTTTCTGATAACTGGCTTAGCGTTAACACAGTTTTAGGTGGACCGCACGCAACTGACATTCCATCTTTCAACAGTAACAATTGATCCGCATACATTGACGCGAGATTCAGGTCGTGAATTGCCGTGATAACAGTTTTGCCTCGACTGCAAATTGTTTTGCATAGGTTGAGTATTTGTACTTGATGTCTCGGATCCAGATGATTCGTCGGCTCATCTAACAAAAATAGGTCTGGGGCTTGGGTGAGGATTCGAGCAACGTCAACACGGCTTGCTTCACCACCAGACAGCGTCGGATAGAGTCGGTCCTCGAACATATTCGCTTCGACCTGCTGTAGTGCTCCTTTGGCGATTGAGAGGTCCTTGACAGTCTCTTTTCTGCCGTTGAGATGCGGGTGTCGTCCAAATAGGGCGACCTCCAGACTCGTGAATGGGAAGTTTATGTCCCGTTTTTGTTGGAGATAGGCTCGGAGGCGTGCTAATTCTTTTGGTGCGTAACTACGGATAGGTTTGTCGAAAAATCGGATTTCGCCGGTTGTTGGCAAGAGCTCTCCTGAAATTAGGCGCAGAAGCGTCGATTTTCCCGCACCATTGGGACCGACGAGTCCCCATAACGCCCCGTTTTCAACTGTAACGTTGATGTTTCGGACTAACCAATGTTTACCAATCTGGTAACCAACGTTTTCCAATTCAACCATAATATTCTTAGCTATCGGTTGTCAGTTTTCAGTAGGGGTTTGGTAACCCAACCCCTACGGCTGGCTGATCGCAGATAACTTCTCCTATAAAAAAACTTCACGTTTGAACCTGATCAGTAGCCACAAGAAGAAGGGACCACCAATCAGGGCGGTAACAATGCCAACAGGTAGTTCGGCAGGCACAACAACTGTGCGTGAGAACAGGTCCGCTAAGACGAGTAGTATCGCGCCGCCCACTGCTGAACCGGGTAAGACATACCGATGGTCAGCACCACCCAAAAGCCTGAGAAGATGTGGAACGACAAGACCTACAAAACCGATGCCACCCGCGGCGGCAACCGCAGCACCGACTGTCAAAGCGACACCAAAAACTGACCATCTTTTCAAAGTTTCTGTCGATACACCGAGATGATAGGCTTCAGATTCGCCTAAACTCATTGCATTCAGGGCTGCTGCTTGCCGCGCCAATATGAGAAGCCCTATAACTGCAATTGGGAGCGTTATGAAAACGACCTGCCATGTCGCGCCACCGAAGCCACCAAGTAACCAAAAAGTCAGGCTGCGCAGCTGCTCATCGTCAGCGAGGAATGTCATTAATCCGATGCCCGCCCCGGCGAAACTGTTGAGGGCAATGCCTGCAAGTAATAACGTTAATGTGCTGACTTTTCCACCACCCTCCGCGATCTTCCATACACTGATTGTTACGAGCATTCCACAGGCAAAAGCGGCGATAGGGAGTCCCCATATACCGAGGGCACCGCCACCAATCAGGACGATCCAGACCGTTGCGCCCAATCCTGCCCCCGCGGTGACACCAATTAATCCAGGATCCGCCAGTGGATTCCGAAAAATTCCTTGAAGTGTTGCCCCCGATATAGCCAACATGGCACCGACAGCAGCGGATAGTACGACGCGCGGAAATCGCACGTGAACAAGGACTGCAAAACCATCCTTTCGGAAAAACAGAATTTCAGGGATCCGCCACGGTAGGATTTGATACGCACCTACCCCCGCCGCGATGCACATTGATAGAGGAAGTAAACCGATCAGAATAAACAGAATCTTTGTTCGCTTTTGCATTTTGTCTAAAGGCGTAATCCTATAGAATCACTCGCCTGTGGCAATGAAGTGGCCATCAGTTTCGTAGATGCCTTGGAATAAGTCGAGTGCAGCGCGTCCACAGCGAGGACCGAATCCGGACAGATATTGTCCATCCAATGTCACAACGCGTCTGTTTTGTCCCGCGGGTGTGTGTGCTAATCCCGGCAGTTTGAGCAGCCCGTCAACGCCACCGATTGATTCCAAGCCTGTGGTAAATAGGATATAGACATCGGGTTGCGCAGCGATTACTGCTTCTGCCGTCATCGGTTTGTTTCCTTTGATGTTCCCTGCTGCATTTTCAGCACCAACAATGTCAAACATCGCTCCAGGCGCAGTATCGCTCCCTAACACCAGCGTGGTTTGTGTGCCTCGGAGATAAAGAAAGAGTGCTTTTTGTTTTGGTATCTCTTTTCGCGAAGCGAGTTTGGCTTCCAGTTTCTTGATGTCTGCATCTAAAGCCTTCGCCAATTCCTTAGCCTTTTTCTCGCATCCGACTGCTTTACCGATCGTTAGCAACCGCTGCTTGGCAGTCTCAAAGCTTCGCGGTTCTTTAAGCAGTAGAACCGTTACACCTGCCATACGGAGTTGTTGGACGACTTGTGGCGGTCTCACATCCTCGCGCCCAATTACCAACGTTGGATTCAAGGAGAGAATTCCTTCCGCGTTGAGTCCATACTGGTATCCAATGCTCGGCAACTTTTCTTTTACACCTTTCGGATATGACGATGAAGCATCGCAACCGACGACTTTGTCACCGACACCCAATGCGAACAGGATTTCGGTCGTGCTGCCGTTGAGACTCACGATACGTTCTGATGATGTGATAACGACAGTTTTGTCGCCTGCATCTGTGACTTCAATTGCATCTGCGACGGCGAGGCAGCATATAATCCCAAACAGGATAAAAATCGAAACACTTAAGATCCACGCTCTAAAAAGGATTGTTCGAGAAATTTGCATTGTTTCCTCCGTAGGGAAATGAGTAGTCGGACATGGAACCCGTGCAATTTAAGGAGATTTATGATACACGGTGTTCCATGCCCAACGCCTCATGAACGCGTTGTTCAGTTGTTCAGTGTAAAGTTCTTTATTGCACCAATTGGCGAGTTTTGAGCCGCCCCCAAAGTGTCGCTAATTTGTCTTTGGCATCAACCGCTTGAACTGGATCCGTCATATCTTGAAGCAATTCTTCTGCCGTCAAGGCGTAATTGTACATTTTGATTTCATCAAGTGCCCCGGTGAGAAAACGTTTTTGTCCACCGCGCGCCCCTATAAACAGAGGGTCAGCATTAGGGGTGAGTTCCCCTGCACACTTCATTTCTGCGTCCAGTTTGCCATCAATGTAGAGTCGGATGGTTTTCCCATCCCACGTGCCAGCGAGAAAGTGCCACTTCCCATCTTGGATTCCTTGTCCAGTATTTTCATCGTCACACTGATCTGGCAGATCGAAGAATTGGAATAAAGTGCTCGATCCGTGGTAGTTTGCAGCAAGGTTATACAAACCGGGTCCCCAGGATCTCCCTTTTTCAACTCCGCTTTGAGTACTTTCACCTCCCTCAACGATTGCCCAGAATTCGATTGTAATTCCATCAACAATATCAAGGCTGTCGTGGTCGGCAATTTCCCCGTAGGTTTTTCCGTCGAGCTTCAAAGCCTTTCCAAAAACACCTTCTTGCAGCTTGGGAGAGCCTTTAAAGGTTACGTCGTTGCCAAATTCAGATAGATCGCTGGAAACTTTTCCTTTGAGTTCATCAAAAGAGAGATGCAATACCAATTTTTGGGCTGCGCATATTCCAGTTGCGAGTGCGAAAATTAGCAGGCATAAGCCAAAAACAGACACGAATTTCATAATATTTGTTTCCTTATTAGTAGGCTGTGCTATAATACACATGTTAGGTTAAGGGACGCTAAGAGTCGCATCAGTTGCGTCCTTTGATTTGACCCCTCGGGGAATTCATGGGTAGAAGGCTCATGTCTTCCCCTTTCATTTCGGCTGCACGCCGAAACTTGTTCTATACATCTTTTTCAGAGGCTTACGCTGTTGAAAAGCCGTTAACTATTCAAGCAGAAGTTCCACCTTGATCTGCTCTCAATATTTAGAAATTCTGACTGCCATCCGGCTGATGGACGTATTCAAACGTGACGAAGCCGCTGTCCTCCTTGTTTACGTTGTCTTTGTAGTACCCGACAAATTGAACTTTGGCGAGTGTGCCATCTGCGGCTTTTATCACAAACACGCGATCTTCTAAAGGGAGGATCCAGTGTGTCGGGGGTCCCGTGTAGATGTACCAACCTTTCTCACTTTGCGGAACGATAGCGAGCGTATCTTCTGTATCCTCACGGTAACCGTCTGCTGGGGCAGCCGTTACCGCCTCAAAAGTCGTCTCGGTGAGCATGACAGCACTGCCCATTCCGGGTCCACTGATACCACCATTAAGTTTGATTTGTGTCCGCTGAAAGCCGATATCCCACGCTTCCGAATTTTCGGCATCTTCTACCTCAACAACGTCTCCGGTGGCAAAAGAGAAATATACCCATTCCTCTCTGTTCGTCGCGTCGATTGTGAACGTTAATGTTTCAAGTCCGACGGGTTCTTCAATTGTTGCCTCAGTCTCTGTGGTCATGGGGGGTGGCGTGTCGGTAGCCTCCTCCGGCTGAAGCAGCTGTTCAATGTCCTCTTCATCAACGGGACCGCAACCGAAACTGAAAAGGATAACGACGCCGAGTATTAGCATAAGAAAGGCGGTGGCGTGTTGATTGACAAAACTTCTGATGTTTTCCATAATAACTCTCCTATCAAGTAGCGGCACAAGCGGTGTGCCTGTTTTTTTACAAAGTTAAATTGATAGTTTTCTTACACTCTATGTTAAACTTTCATGAGCGTATCCATGTTTTTCAGATCAATCTCTTCGGTTACCGGTTCTTCGATTTTCTGTAAAACACGTAATGCCTCGACAAAGACTTCGGCGACTTGGTGGAAATCGCAGCTATCCATAGCGATATCTAAAGTGCGATATTTCAAATGGATATGTCCATCAAGACATTGATAGATGGCGCATATCTCGGCTTGTGATAAAAATTCTGCTTTGTAACCCATTTTCAGTCTCCTTGTGGCAACGGCATGATGAAGCATGCCTACTACTTTAATTTCATTGATGCCCACGTTGTTGTTAATTTTCCGCTCGCACTAACGCTCGCGGGTTCAGATTCAATAAAGACGCGGGTGCCATTGTCCTGCAAAACATATTCTATGCGGATGTACCCCGAACCTTCCTTGGTCTCGTTGTTTTCGTAATAACCGATAAAACGGACTTTCGCGTAATAGTATATATCTTCGGACTCCGCCGTTGGATCCGCAGGAATCCTCACGATATAGACCCTCGGGTTCGGTAAGACCCAATGATTTGGCGGACCAGTGTAGGTATACCAACCATCACCTCGCGCGAATGTCGCAATCTGTTCGGTATCCGAAACGTAGTCGCCTTCGGGGGCTTCGAGGACATCTTCAAAAGAGATGTCCTCTAAAGCCAATGCCCCAGTTTTTCCGGGGCCGCTGACACCCCCATTGACGATGACCTCAGTCCTTTTAAAACCGAGGTCCCACGCCATTGAGGTTGCCGGATCGGCTATATCAACCGTTTTACCTTCAGTGAAGTTGATATACGCCCAGTTCTCACGGTCGGTCGCATCAACCGTGATCTTGTTTTGATGAAGTTCAGCAGACACTGTAAAGACAGTGATGCTGACGGTGATGAACAGTAAGGTTGTGTACATGAGCCGTGTCATGCTTAGTATCCTTTCTCGTATTAATAGGTTAAAGCGAGACCGCCATAAAATGAGCGTCCCGTAAATGTGTAAAATGTAGGAATTCTGAAGTCAAAAATATTATTACATCCAATTGAGGCTTTAAAGATTTTAAAAAGTGGCTTTGAAGCGCGGAGGTTCCAGACCCAATAACTCGGTGCTAATTCTTCAGGCTCAAGTACTTTGTCGCCATCATCAAAGAATCCCCAAGGACTGGCGTATCGCCCACGTAGATCGACCTGAAAACCGCTATTCGCATGTAGATACGCTAATTTAAGTGTACCGCTGTGTGTTGAACGATTCAGCAATGCCAGCCCAGTCGCCTTATCCGCCCCGCGGAGGTAAGCGTAACCCACAGTTGAGGTAAACCCACCTATTGAACCAATAACGGCTTCAGCGTCGATCCCTTCCGTGTATGCCGTGCTGATATTTTGGTACGCAAACTTGCTTCCACCTGCCGCACTCTGTCCGATACGCTCGGCTTCAATCAGGTTTTGTAGATCATTGCGATACACGTGGATCCTACCAAGCAAACCGTTGAATACCTCATACTCCAATCCGAGGTTCCAACTGTGTGAGGATTCAGGTCGAAGGCTCGGGTTGCCTAACACTTGGTAGCCAGCTGTCACATTTGTGAAGTCGAGATAGAGGTTTTTGAAGTCTGGTGCGCGGAATCCTTGTCCATAGGAAAAGCGAACCCGAAAATCATCAGTCATCCGATACAAGGTGCTCAACTTTGGGCTGAAATGTGTGCCGAATTCGGAGTGATTGTCCAAACGCCCGCCAATGACGAGTGCGAACGCAGAGATAGGACGGAATACGTTCTGTACAAAGACGGAATTGGTCAGAAGCCCCCGTTCTCCACCAGTAATCCGCTGAGATTGAAGATTTTCAAGGATGACCTCACCACCGAGGGTGATTTGGTGTTTCTCCCAGAGCGTTGTGTCAAATTGCGCTTCGCCCTTGACAAGGTCTTGGATGTTCAGGTTTTGGGCGTCTATCGCTGTTGTCTGTCTATTGATTACAGTTGATTCATCATCATACCGGGTCGCGTAGATTTTACCAGTTAGTAAAGTCGGAGATACACCGGGGGCACTATCGCCAAATTCGTGTGCTATCCCCAAGCTGCCACTGAAGTTTTCTATGTCCCCGCGTCTATCAAAAGCAATGGGACCATTCTCGCTAATACCTTCTTGATGCTGTGTGAAGTATTGTCCAGAAAATAGCAGACTTGTCGCTGGTGTGAGTTGATATTCTGTCCGCGCGGAACCTGTTACATTGGCATAACCGTCAATTGTCGTCGTGAGATCCGAAGTGTCCAAATCAATGGGACTGCGGTGGTTTCTGCTAAGCGTTAGAAGGGCGTTAAGTTTATCGCGTTGCAATTCAACAGTGCCTCGGCTATCGAACGTGCTGTTTTGCTCAAAAGTTTGGGAGACCTGTACTGAGAAGGGTGAAGTCGCTTTACGGGTAATGATATTAATAACGCCGCCGAGTGCAGCATTGCCGAAGAGAGAGGCAGTCGCGCCTTTGACGATTTCTATCCGTTCAACGTTTTCAACAGCGAGTCGTGCCATGTCAAGCTTGCCAGCAATACGCCCAACTTGCGGTTCGCCATCTACGAGAATGAGTACATATTCGGAGTCAAGCCCTTGAAGTTGCACGCCGTCGCCGTGTCCATCGCGATGGATAATGATGCCTGCTGTATGTTCCAGTACCTCTCCAATGTTCTCTGCACCTGTTGCTTCAATCTCAGCGCGTGTAATGAGATTTGTAATAACGGGTGTATCTTTCAGGTGTTGCGGTGTTTTTGTTGCCGTCACGACGATGGGGTCTAATTTTACGGCACGCTCGGTTTTGCCGGTATCATCCCCACTGTCCGCAGAACTCAATATTGCGAACAGAAGCAGCCCGAACACGAGGTTGATCAGTATCCGAAAAATCCACATTTTCGTTTTTGAAATCATAATTTTCCCTCTTGCGTATGTTAGAAGGTTTGCCAAACAAAGATGATAGCAAGGGTTAGGGATCCGAAGATAAGCCCCGCTGCAAGCAGGCGTGGCCCGTGTAAACGTGTCCAGAGCAGTATACCGCTGAGCGCAAGGATAATTAAACTACCGGCGATCGTATCAGCGAGAAGAATCCAGGCAACCCCCATTCCGCTTGCCATGTGCAACCGGTTGAGAAAAGCAAACAGATTCCTGTCAAACTGTCTGACTGTGGTATAAGCGTTGCCGACCCAATATTCTGCGCTGTACCCTCGTTTCGGATTGCTCAAACTGACACTCCATTTTTCGGGTTGCGTGACAGATTTTCCACCCCAACTAATTTCACGGGGTTTTTGTGTGCGTATGCGACTCCATTTTTCATCAAGACCGAGTTCTGTTTGCAACCACGTTCCAAACATCTCAATGTTTTCAGGCTTCGGGTCCGGCAATGAAAGTTCTCGCTCTATCCGATCAGTTTTCGCGGCGTTAATTTTCAGGGTCCCTCGGTGGTTGAGGAGGATACCAGTAACCCCGAACAGGATGCCCAAAGTCGCACCCCATAGTCCAAGCCATGCATGTGTTCGCCGGAGCCATTTGAGAAACGCCCCTCTACTCCATGCCAGCGGGAGAAAAGAGTAGGGTGAACGTCGACGCTTTTTCTCTCGGTTTTTCGCTGTTTTTTCAACTGACGCTGTATTTGTAGAACTTGGCATGTTTGTCTCCAAATTCCCTTGACAATCGCAGGGTTAATAACGTATTCTAATTAAGGCAGAAAAGGCATCGGGCATGAAACGCTCTACAAACGAGCGCGAAAGCCCGCGAAGCGCGGAACGCTGTCGATTTGTAATCGACGTGTGTATGATTTCCCTCAGAAACGCGGACATTAGCTAACAATTGCCCGTTGGGAGCCTGTCCTGTTTCTTGCGTCGCTTTTTCTGCTACTGTTTTCTTTTAGTGTACCTTAAAAGGACCACCCGGTGGTTCTTCTTTCAAATTCGGTTGAGTGGTATCGAGGAATACCTCGTGAAGTTCAAGTTTGTTTGATTGTGTAAATGCCTCTTTCGGCAATGTGCCAGATTGGGCGTGTCCTTTACGGAATTCCTCGGATTCGACCCAGCTTTCAAAATCCTTTCGCGATGCCCAGAGTGTAAAAACAACGTAAGGATCGCCATCATTCACGGGACGTAGAACTTGGTTTGAGATGAACCCTACCATTCCGTCAACGAGACGTGCCCGATTTCGGAATCGTTCCTCAAATTCATCCCGGTATTCGGGCGCGACATAGATTCGGTTCGCAACAGTTATCATAACCGCTCCTTATTTGAGAATGAAACTCATTATCAGAATTTATGGCGAGGCGGGGTATCCTGTTCCCCGCCGACCATACGGAACATCCTTTACTGTGGTAGATATTTTTATCTGCTTCCAGCAAGTATTTCCGTTTGAATCACTCGGAGGAAATTAGCATACTTGAATCTATCTTCTATAAAATGAAAATGAGACTCATTATCATTTAGAAGACACACTCAATTACCTTGTGTATCAACACGTATATATTATACTACACTCCATGAAGTGATGTCAAATTTTTTATTTGATTTTTTTTCAATTTGTCCAATTTTTTGCCCTAACGGATTACGATACACGACATATTACACAAAATCAGTGTTCTTAAGCCTCTGCAATCCGTTCTATCACTTCCCTTCCTGCTTTAAATAGGTCGTGCAAGTGCAGATAGCGAAACAGAGAACTTCTGCCCGTCAGATACAGGTTCTCAAACGTTTCAAAGTAGGCAACGAGACGGGCTACACTCTCTTCAAACCCGACCTCAAGCACAGGATAGGCGAACGGTAATTTGTAACTTTGATAATGGATAATTTCTTCTTCCCTTATTGGTTTGACGCGACTTAATGCTTCCCATACCTCAGTTTGCAGGAGTGCCTCTGGCATATTCCACACGCCATCATCGTTGTAGCAGGGCAATTCTAATACGATTACTGTCTGTCCTTTCGGTGCCATGTGCGGACTTCGGTTTTTGGGTTCATACAAGCGCGTAAAAGGGAATTCGTGACTCGGAAAATAGATCGAAGCGTTCGATGAAAAAGCATCACGGTTTAAGCAGAAAACACATAGCAAAAGGTGTCGGTATTTGATTGTATTCGCAACTTCACAAAGTTCTGGTGGCGGTGGTGGGTCTAACATCTTCATTGAAAGGGTCAGTGGCAGTGTATTAATCACTGTAGAAACGGGTATTTCAATCTCGCTTTGCACTGCGGAAGCGAGAGGCGTGTCCGATTCCTTATTTACGATAATACGCTCAATCCTCCCGTTTTTGTGGAGCAATCGGTTGACTCGGTGTTTCAGTTTGATATGATCGGGACCGATGCATTCGCATAATTTGTCGCTAATCATACCGATGCCGTATTTCGGATAAAAGAAAGATCCGTCTAAATGCGTCGGGTTCTGCGGTGTACCGAGCAGTGTTGAACGGAGGAAACTCCACAGATCCAACCCTTTGAGCCGGTTCCCCGCGATGGCAGTAGAAAGTTTATGCGGGGGTTGACCCCACAGTTTTTCGGAATAGTTGAGTAGAAAGCGTTCAGCCAGTGTTTGCCCATATTGTTTGCGCGCAAACGTTGCAAAGTTTTCCGCCGGTTTTTTGGGGCTATTATATAGCTTTTCCCACGCAATTTTCAGTAAGGTCTTCGTCTCCAGTTTTTGTACCAAGTCGCTCAGTAGAAGTGGGAACCGGTAGAATTTATTTTTAAAAAATATTTCGCTCGGTGCGCTTACACGTAAGAGATCATCACCAAGGAGGGTTTTCACCTCCTCGGTAACTTGTGGATCTTTGTCGTGAAAGCGGTGCGCACCAGTATCGAATCGGAAACCGTCTTTTGATAAAACGCTATATCCACAATCTACGCCATTGATTTTAAGCGTACGGCAGTTGCCGCCAGCGTGTTCGCCAGCTTCAAAGATACTAAAATTGGAGAAACCGTGTTTTTTGGCGTAGTACCCTGTTGTCAACCCAGCAGGACCACCACCGAGGATATGAAAATTAGTACTTTCCATTATGTTCCGTCCGTGTAGACTTAGTATTCAAACAAAGGAATTTCGGACCACATCCGATTCACATACGGATTGTGATAGAACACCTTTTCGGCTTTGGGTGTGCGATTCGGCAATGGGCTTCCAATCACAACGAATCCGGTTTCTAATTTATCAAGTTGAATAAGGTCTGACTCACTTTTAATCGGTATATAAATTGCTTCTATTGCTTGTGAAATCAAGTAGTATTTTATTAATGGTACAGATACAATATGCAGCTTGTCACCCTGTTCTGGTTTTCTCGCACGTAGATATTCGTGTACTTGAGCAATTGCTGTCGGTTTTGTGTGTTGGACGATAGTGTATAGGGTGACATAACTATAACAGAGAAAAAAGGTAATTACAGTACACAAGGCGAACAGGTGGCGAAGTCGATCCCGCGCCGTTATGATTCGACTGCAAGCAAATGCAGTGCCTAAGCTTAGAAACGGTAACAACGGCAAAACATGTCGGCTCTTATGGATGACGTTCTGCCCTAAGAAAATCCAAACCAGATAGACAACGCACCCGAGAAAGATAGGGTTGAAAAATGAGGAAGCATCCTCAACAATTTTCTCTGTAATCCATCTCTTCAGTGTTTGCCAATTGGCTGCAGCAATTCCGATTAAGATAATCACTGTGCAAGCGGTTATGGGGTGCCGGCCTTGCCAGTAGAGTCCAAATCCATCTGCCCAGATGCTTTCAAAAAGTTTTGTCAAGCGGAGCCACAATATAGGATGTGTGGAAACTGCGCCACCGAAGTCCGAAAAATGCCCTTGGCTTTGTGTCTGCGCAGTGGCTATGAGCGTATGCCATCCTGTAATTGAGAGCAGTGGGACAAGCCACACAAGAAAACCAATAGTCCCGGCTATGATGCACTTCAAGTAACCGGCGTGCTTTAATCGTAGGACCAACGCAGGTACCAATAGTGGAAAATACGAAAGTCGTATCCCGATCAGAATACCAGCGAGGAAAAATCCGATGGCGTTGTGGGAATTTGACAGGGGCCTCTCCTTGCTTTTCGCTTGTCTTGTTATAAAGTATAGACTTGCTAACAGGAAAGCAACGCCCATTGCATCAGGCATGTAGCGGTTGCTCATCAACCAGAGCAGCGGATTCATGAATACCAGGAATATGGTAATCTTTCCCAGTAACGTGGTGTTTTGGATTTTCGCAATCTTTAGTGTAAAGAAGATAGTGAAAAAAGTTGATAAGCCTCCAATGAGTGAAAATGCCAATGCGTAACGACGTGTGCCTACATAGAGAAGTTTGGCAATACAACAGAAAACAGGGTACGCTGGGAAATGAGGCTGCAACTTGGCAACATCGTAGTCTATCATACTCAGTGCGAAGCGGAGACTATCTAAGTCTTCAATGTAGTAGATAGTGCTAAGCAACCGAGAACCTATACAACTGATAAATACAATACTCCAGACTCTGAATTCCGTCGTCATTTGGTAATTTGGTAGACACGCTTTGTAAGCGTGTCTACCAGTGGAAAGGCATCTTTGCAGTTTAAAATCCTACCTACATTAATGCCTACCAGTTCGCCATGTTATCGTTGGAGAATCCGTATGCCGTCTGTAGGACAACCTTAGCGCGTTCGTAATTGGCAATCTGCGTTTTGTAACTGTTGCTGCCGGGTTCATCATATATAGGGGCTTCTCCCATGATACCATGTAATTCTGCAAGTTGTCCATCACTAATCAACCGGAACGGATTGTACTGCAACGCGACTGTATAGCCTTTCATTTCTGCCCAATGTTTGTTTAAGTTGGCACGATTTTCTTCCGCCGTACCTAACTCGGACATATCACTGAGTGTATCGTTGATGTAATGTACGACGGTTGCGGCGATGACCTTCTCCATACCCTCTGCAGCAGTTTGGCGGTGTGCGCTAATTTCTGCTACCGATCCTTGATTCGTGATCGCGGTTCTGCCAGCAAGGAAGGCGTTGAAAATCTGCTGTGTGAGATCGACCCCGGAACCACCTTTATCGCGTTTTGCTGCGTTTCTGGAGAGTCCGAAGTTATATTCCGATTTGAAGTCGATGCTGCCGTCACCGTTAGAATCGAACGTGAAATCGTCAACGCTTCCTGTGAGCTGCGCATCCGTGTAACGTGCGTAATCGCGAGCGGCACCGAAGTAACCGAAAGCTTCATCCCATGCGTGCTCCATTGCGGTATAGGGGTCAGTCCCGTCTCGTGCTTCACTATTGTCGCGTTCAAGCAAGCCGTTAAGATAAACGCCTGTCGCTTGGTAATACGGAACTGCGCCGATGAGGACTTTATTAACCATCTGAGACATATCAACACCGTCATCGGTGGTATAAGCCATGGGTGTACCGAGTTTGTCTGAGTCTTGGGAGTTATCCGCAATCATTTTGAACCACTCCCTCACCAAATCATCCGCAGTGCGTCCGTACCCGATGACCGGCTCGTCTGAAATTTTACCGACCAGATTTTTCCCAGTCGAAAGCGAAGAATACTGGCTTTCGAGTGCGGGGAGTGCACCTGTAGTCGTCAGCGTTTTCAGGTTAAGTGCGTCATCGTATTCATAGAGTTTAAGCATATCTGACACGGCGACAGAACGTGCGCCATCTTTTCCGACGCTATCGGTGAGAGCCTTTAGGTCTTGCAGTAGCAAGTTGCGTACGACTTGCCCAGAATAGGAGACACTGCTCTCGCCCTCCACAAAGCGGCTGTCAAAGACATACGCTTGTGGAATGTCGATCGTAGCAGCAGCGTCTTCCTCTAAAGCAGTGTCGTCCGCCTCATCGCTTCCACAAGCGGATAGAAACAGGCTCGCAACAGTTAGGAGGACAACTAACCATTGGATTTTTTTTGTCAGGTAATTCATGTTTACTCCTTTATAGTTTATAGATAATGAGACTCATTATCTAAGAATATTTTTTACTTCCATTGTTGGTAAGTGTACTTTGGAGTGGTTTTAAAAATGGGATGCATACACAATTGAATCACACCCCATTTTCAACCTACGCCAACATTAGAAACCTTGTTTAATACTGAAAAGTATCTGTCGTCTCGGTCCTATTAGGATGCCTGAGCTCAAGTTCGCTTCAGGTTGACCCGCATTTGAATGCAGGCGCGACCCGATATATACGCGATCGAAAATGTTTTTGGCAGTGAGAAACAACTGCCACTGGCGGGTTAATTTGTAATTTATGCTTGCGTTGACAATTGCGTAACTTGGAATAGGTCCGGTATCACCGCGGTTGAAAGTCTTCTGGAGATTTTCAAAGTCGGTGAAGACTTCGTCAACAAACCGCATATCTGCGCGCAAACGGAGGACATCACTAATCTGTTTCGCCAATCCTATTGTGAATGTGTGCCGTGGCGCGTAAGGCAATTCGTTGCCATTTAATTCGACATCAACGTTACCGGCGATCGTAGCGGATTTCACGATGCCATCAACAACATTCGTCTGGAGATATGTATAGGAGAGGTTAAGGTCAGGTAGTACCGATACAAATTCCGATATTCCTAACTTCATTGCCATCTCCAGTCCCGACAAGTCAACTTTACCTAAGTTTTTGAAGGCTGTACCGCGTCCAGCAGCGACTAAGTCTTCAACCTTAATCAGGAATCCAGAGGTTTCTAAAATAACGCCTGGGACCCAGGAACGGAAACCGAGCTCCATGTTCCAACTTTTCTCTGGTTTGAGGTCAAGCCCACCTGCACCAATGTTCTGTCCAAAATTCGTGACTTTTAGGGCACCGCTGGAGGGGGCTGTATAGCCCCTGTGGATACCACCAAAGAAGTTGAAGCGTCCAAGTTCGTAGTTCGCACCAATCCCTGGCAACAGAACTGATGAAACCTTATCTGCGAGTACCGAGCCTCTTAACCTGTCCACCCGATCCTGTTTAAACACTTCAAAACGTAGTCCGGGTGTAACAGTTAATCTGCTAAAACGCATCCGTTCCTTGGCGTAGAGTGCTAAGGCGATTGTTTCATAATGATGGCTTTGCCCTACAAGTTTCACCGGATCTTCTTCGGAACCGGGAGTGCCGGTATAGTAGAAACCATCGCGTGCATCTGGTGCGTCTCCGGTTTTCTTATCGTCAATAAAACGTTCCCAGTATACCCTGCCCCCGATTTCAGCAAGTCCAACATTTCCAGCGATTCCGTGATTGAGCGTGTAATTTTGCTCAATACCACCTACGTAGAAAGTGCGGAGGATGCCGAAGTTGCTTTTGCCATTACCGGTTCTGACAAGGTCACCCGTTTGGAAATAAGGCACCGGCACCAGATTCCCTGTTTCAAGAGCTGCAGGACGCACGAAGATATCGTCTTCACGCCACCACCGCCGATCAAACACACTTGTATACATTATCGTATTACTGACGAGATTTGTTGAGATCTTGTTGGTGTAGATGAGGTCGAGTGAGGTCCGCAGGATCTTAAAATTGTCATGTTCTTTCGGATTGAAGTTCGGATCGGTTTGGAAGGAGTACTCTGTCAAGCCGGTATAGGTCGCGTTTGAGTTTTCATAATTACCGTTGAGTTTGAGGTAGAGTGTTTTTTCTTTACTGAGTTGGAAAAGTGTTTTTACCGTTCCATTTACCTGATCAAATGCATTATTTTCTCTAAAACCGTCCCCGTGCTTATAGAGAAGTTGTATGTCAGACACGACTTTATCAGGATTTCCGAGACCTCTTAATTCTGAAAATACGCCGTAGTACCCGTTGTTGCCGCCTGTTAACTGATTTGCGAATCCTTTTGTCCCATCTGGTTTTCGTGTTGTGTAGTTGATAACACCACCCATCGTTTGCGGTCCGTATCGGAGTGCAGCACTGCTTTTAATAACCTCAACGGCATCGATTCGGTCTGCGGGGGGATTGTAGTAAGCATTCGGATAGATGTAAACTGCAGGTTGTATCGGAATCCCATCTTCAAGAATGAGTACGCGGGCACTTCGACGCGGGTTGAGCCCTCGGATACCGATGCTCAAACGCGAGTTGCCAAAACCGTCGTCTGCGTAGCCGTTAATACCCGGTATGAGTTCAAGTAATTCTTGTGTGCCAACGGGTTTGATAAGGTCAACGGTTTCTGGTTCGAGCATACTCATCGTCCCGGTAAGTTTTCTATGGATACGCGACGATTCGCCGATAATTTCTATCGGGGCAAACCGAAAGGTTTGACTGGATAACGAAATCTCCAAATTGTGTGTTGAATTAGGGTTAAACGCGAGTATCTCGCTGTGACGATTATAGCCGTTTGAAGCGACTTGAATCTGTTTCTCACCTTGAACGTTCTGAGCAAGCAGGAAGTTGCCATCTATGTCCGTCTTTGTTTCTGCTAAGACCTGTCCGCCCGATTCAATTTTAACAACGGCACCCCAAATGGGTTGCCCTGTCCCTTTATCAATGACTCTACCACTAATTTCAGTGGAACCTTGACAAAAGTACGGTACCCCCAATAGGAGGGTGAAAATGGTTACAAATGATATGATTCGTGTGTATGTTTCTAACTTGCAAACCTTATGAAAAAGAAGATGCATGGATGCTATTTCCTGTGCTTCAAAAGCGTTTTGGGTTGGTAATTGTAGCACGGTCACCTACGGTTTTACCGTTTTGCTCATCTGTAACATCGTTTTGTGTGGTGTTGGTTCCACCGACCGGTAGGTTCGTATTGCCGTAGCTGCCGCCGGACTCTTCAGCAACTTCGGATTGTGGCGCGAGTATAGGATCGCTCTCACAACCCGACAAAACGAGACTGGCTGCTATAGTACACATCAACAACAAAATCCTGAGTATTATAGAGGTTGCGTTCATCTTTTAAATCCTTAATCTGTTGCCATATCTGAAATTGAGACCCAGTTTCAATATATACTCACACCAATTCCAGTTGGTGCGAAATTCCACTTTTTACAAAGATTCTAAGAACGCAATGAGCGCATCGCGTTCTGCTTTTGACATCTGTTCAACAACTTTCCGAGATGCCTCCGCTTCCCCGCCGTGCCAGAGGATCGCTTCCATTAAATCCCGTGCCCTGCCGTCGTGGAGGAAGTTGGTATGACCGTTAACCCTTTGCACCAAACCGATACCCCACAGAGGGGGTGTCCGCCATTCCGTACCACTGGCGTGAAAATCAGGACGATTGTCCGCTAACCCGGGACCCATGTCATGCAACAATAGATCGGTGTATGGGTGGATCGTCTGGTGGCTGACTGAAGGGACACCGGCTAAAACACCGGTTCTTAACGTCGGGACATGGCAACTGGCACATTGTGCTTCAGCGAAAAGCTGCTCACCCTGTTTAACTTCCGGATCATCCACGTTACGTCGTGCTGGGACTGCCAACGTTTGCACGTAGAACGTCACTACATCTAAAATCTCGTCGCTAACCTCCGGTGTAGCACTGTGTCCAGTGAGTTGCGGTTGTCCCGCTGAGTTTTCTGTCATGAACAGGGATGTAGTTATTCCCATATCGTCGTTATACGCCGCTGCGACCTGCTGAAGGAGCGTCGGTTGGTTCGCTTTCCAACCGAAACGACCGAGCGTGTAACGCTGTTGTACCACATCCCACACAAAATTGGGTTTACCGGATATACCGTCCCCGTCAGTATCGGTTTCATCTGCATAAGCGAGGATAACGTCTTCAGGAATCGCTTCGAGCAAACCGAGTCCAAAGACAGCCGGTGCAACGCGTGGTGATACTTCGACCGCCTCTGGCAACGGTTGATAGGTTTCCGTAAGCGTGTAATCTGGGTAACGCAGATGTACACGCGTGCCGTCTTCGGTCGTCAGGGTCTGCTCCGTATAATCAATTTTGACTTTACCCTCTGGATTTGCATTGATAATTGCGCGATTGTTGAGTTGCGTTCCGAACCCGGGTACTGGAATAGGAGGCTTCCCGTCCATTGCATCTTCAGTCTTTGGGAGGCTAAGTCTGAAGAGTAGCGACACAAGGCCTTCGTCCGCAACCGGGGGACGTCCGCGACCGTCACGGGAATGACAGTTGATGCACGAAACGTTGTTGTAGATCGGTCCCAGCCCTGGATTTATGACCGCGGGTGCTGTGACAAATACCGCTTCAAATTCGACATCACCTTCGAGATGCTTTTCAAGTGCTGCCTCCGAAAGGTTGGGGGCAGGAATTGAGAAAGCGTGGCTTGAGGCATCGAAGATAGTCGTCTCACCACCGGATAGTTCACTTGTCGAAAATACGGGTGGTGAGTCTACAACTACCGGAGACTCTGAACTGCAAGCTGTCAGCAGAATTGACACGAAAAGAATTAGGTAGAATAACTTGCGAAAATATTTCATCTCTGTCACTGGGGTATAAATGTATAATGCGGGAACAGCACAATGGCTGTTCCCTATAAAAACGAAATAGCCCTTTCGCATTTACATATTTCAGAACTAAGTGTTACGGCACGCCAGAGCGTGCCTACTACTATTAATTAAACTCACTCGATTGAACGAGCGAGAGTATATCCTGTTCGAGCGTCTGTTGAACCTTACTGACAGCGTCAATTGCCGCTTGGACAGCACTGCGGTTCGCAGTGATTGAATCGCGGAAAGGATCAGGTATCGCGCCAATAGCGTCGATCGCAGCCTGCACCTCTTGCTGGAAGCGGGCATCTAAATCTGCATCCTTACTGTTCACAAACACATTGAGTCCTTGCCCATCAGTCATAAAATTCCCCAGATAGACGTTCTGAATCCCGCGGATATTGTCTTGGAAATCTGAGATGGAATTGAAACTAAACTGAGATTCAACAAGGGTCGTGTCAGATTCGTTGTAAGGGTCAGAGATTTTCCCGTTCGCGACTTCATCAGCGATGACAATCATGCCGTTAACCATCTCTTGCACCGCAGCGCTCTGCGATGGATAAACGGTGCTGCCAGCACCTGCCTGTGCGACGATGTTACTGAAATTTTCGCCTTCTGGTGCCCAGGCTAACCGTAGTTGAGCGGTGCTCGCTTTAAGATTCTCTGTCGTTGAAACGAGGTACGCCAATTCGCGATCCGTTATATCCGATGCTTTGCGTTGGTTGCCATCGCGGAACAGCAAAAACTCAATTGTGTGAAATCCTTTCTGCGTATCTTCTAAACCGCTAACGAAGTCAACAGTTAAATCATCACCGCTATCGAGAACAGATTGTAGGTTAACGTGATCAACGGGCCAACTGTCTAACGCTGGATCAAGCCCTTGTGTATCGACGGGACCGAATAGGAACGATTCACTCTGTTCCCACGGTTTTCTTGTCGCTTTCCACGCCTGCTGCGCTTTTTCAAGATTTGCTTGCGAAGTATCAGATTCCAATGCCTTGACAGTCAACAATAACTCACCTGCCTTGTTGTCCAAATCACTGTATGTGGCTAATACAACGGTATTGGCAAAGTCGTTGAGCATCGTGCTGGCATCAAAAGCTTCACCGTGGTCGTGGTCGTCATGCTCATCTGTTTCATCGTCACTTCCGCATCCTACAACAAAAGCGGATGCAAGTAACAAACAACAAAAAAGTGTCCAAATCTTATAGAGTTTCATAGATACCTCCATGGTATGGTTATTAGTTGTCAGTTAGTAAAAAAGAAGTGGCTGCTCAGCAGCCGCCTCTTTAACTGAAAATTATTATCAATATTGAAAACCGAAGCCGAATGCAAAGGTGTTTTCCCTGTTTTTGTCCTTCGTCGCTAACCGTCGGAGGGAGTAGTGGCTCTTGAAAACTATCTTTGGATGAACGTGGTAGTTAATCCCGAAGGTCCACGTCGTTCTCTCCCACCGCGGATTGTCGAAGATAATCCCTTCAACACTCGCCATCGTATCGTAAAAATCGTAACGCGCGAAAACATCTAAGACCTTGTCTGGTAGCTTGTCCTTCAGGTCGTCATGTTCCGCGCTGTTATTGGGTTGCCTGAAAAATGATAAAATATCGTAGCCCGCCTCGATATAGTAACCGAGAGCCGAACTGCCTATCGGTGTCCGTTTCACATTGAGGTTATTAGAGAGGGCACGGTTGACTTTGGACAACCGATCGGCATTTTCGAGAGCACCCCAAAGGAACAGCCCTCGGATCTTCACCGAATTCATCTCATAAAATCCATGAAGACTCACAATCCCGACGTGTGCGTCGAAATCTACATCTGGTTTCGGGCGGTTCGCCGCTGTGTCTCCGTAGTAGCCAGAGATACCGACGGTCGCGTTCTCATTAAACGCGTAATCAAGTCGTCCAACGAACGCCGGTGCCTCAGCATTGGCAGTTTCAAACCGCAGTTGGTGTCCGCGGACTATCCAGTGTCGTGAACTGAAACCCGTTGAATCCAAGCCGTTGACAATTTGTGCTTGATAGTTCAGTGAACCAAGCGATCCGAAAAATTCGACACCGGTTTCATGCCAAATCGTCGGAATAAGGTGTGTCTCCGCTTCGGGACGGGTTGTTGTGAAGTAGTGTTGGGGTCGATGTCGTTTCGCTACAAGCCCTACAGGGACGATGATATGTCCGACGCGGAAGTTAAGAAATGGGTGGAAGGAGAAGACAGCGGCAAGTTTTTCGACAATCACTTCGCCGCCTTTTTCAATCTCGGTTTCAAATTCCCCGAACTCTTCAAATTTGTCAAATTCCATCGTGCTACCGGTACCGCCGTGTTCAAATTCGAGTTCCGATTCCAGTCGGATGGTGTCGTTGATACGGTATTTTGGGGTGATGACGAAGCGTTCCACATCAATAGCAGCACGCCTGTCTGGATCGAGTTCCCAATCGAAATGGGAGTAGTTAATCACCCCGTACCCAGAGATTAAGAACGGATTTGATTCAGCAATAGCACTGACACTTAGGAAAATAAACATTCCCCAAATAGTGAGGAAAACCAGTTTTTTCTTCATAGATGCATATTCTATAAATGATATTGAGACTCATTATCATTTACGGTTGCTAAGTTGCTTGATAGAACGAACTTTCAAATATTTACCAGAGATTCCGCCACTGAAAAAATTGATAACGAATCTCATTATCTTAATTATACACATAATTCACGAGGATGTCAAAAAAATCGCGATAATTTTTCAAAAAATCACACGAATTGGGTTAATTATATCCATAATTTTCGTAAAAGTCAAAAAAATCTGAAAAATTCTCCTAAACTTT
>JAGFCB010000331.1 GCA_022394775.1 Candidatus Poribacteria bacterium | reverse complement strand
GTTAAACCGAGCGCGTAGCGTTGATCCTTTTTGTCCATCGTTCACATCGCGACCTTTTGACCGAGGCACTCCGATCAGATATTATAAAAAACCAACAGAAACGTAGTTCGTAATGTAATGGAGAACGGATATACGGAATAAGACTCAAAAGCGTCAAACTCCCCTGACCGAACCGCAAGGTAATAAAAAAATATCAAAAACCAACAGAAACGTAGTTCGTAATGTAATGGAGAACGGATATACGGAACAAGACTCAAAAGCGTCAAACGCCCTGACCGAACCGCAAGGTATTATAAAAATATAAAAAACAGGTTATTGGATTGCGAGACTCGAAATCGGCAGCCATAACCCGCCCGTACTCTTCGCAATAAACTTCTGGAAAGGCTCATCGCGCCCGATAACATCCACCTTGATCCTGGCAGTTTTCATCTTCATCATCACATCTATCGAAGAGTATGCTCCGCTCACATACTCATCCGTGACGAAAATGAAATGGACTTCGGCATCGCGTTGGAACGTTACCTCGTCAGCCGCGCGGATGAGCGCGTCTAAACCGTTCTCATCACCCCGGAATTTCAGCTGCGACAAGACCTTTTTCACATGAGAAACCGAACGCGTCTGAGGAATCACTTCAAAGTCCAATCCGAGGAGACCATATCCTGTCCCTGCGCGAAAGGCAACAACGCCGATAGTGAAGTCTATCTCGGCACTATCGAAAAGATCCGTCATATTATTAAGGTGTTCGCGCACTGCATCAATATCGTTTTTCATACTGCCACTGCCATCAACAACAAAAACGACATCAACCAGATTCGTGCTTCGGTTCGCGACAATATGCTTACCGACTCTGGTCAACGCTAAATCAGGAAGCGTAAGGCCCTGAAGATCAGAGACAGGCTCACCGCCAGTTCCGCCTAAAAAACCGCGCGCAGCATTGCCAAACTTCCCATTCCCAGAGATACGAGCACTCAACCCGCTTCCGGTTCCACCAACACCGGATCCGCCCACAGGCTTAGCCTGTAAACTTTCCCCGTAGGCACTTTCTCCTGAATGGTTAGGTGAAGAGAGTTCTGGTGTTTGCAATTCGACTGTTGCCTCTTGATGAGATACAACTGTCTCCAATGTCTCAAGCGCAGGAGGTCCGACCTCAACAGTCTGCATTTGCTGCACATTCTCCGTAGGTGCTACAGGTCGTAAGGAAAAATGGGGGAACCTTTTTACAGGGCGTAAAGAATTCCGCGATCGGACCTTGATAATGTCAAACTCTGTAACCGGTTTAACGTCCAAGTTGGATTTTTGTCGATACAAGGTCCCAAGCGTGAGAAGTAGGAGGATATGAAGCCCAACAGAAATAATCAGGGCATTTGGCATATTTTTCTTCAAGAGGACTTTCATTTTCAATGCGTTCCCCATTTCAATAATGCGCTTATGTGCCGTTTCCAGTCCGTAGTAAGAATTATTATATCACTACGGATAGGTTTATTGCAAGAAAAGAGCCATTCAATTGTCATATAATTTCGATTTTCAGCACAAATCTCTTATGGTAGGAGCGAGTGTTTTTGCTGGGGTGTTTCTTGTCGCTCGCGATCCCTCCGCGAAAAGCTCTGAAGAACCGAAAACTGAACGGCTCTGATTGCAAGGAAAGAAAAAGTTGACGAAAATATTAAAATCTGGTATCATAATAAAATGAGAATAGGCGGAACCGACGAAAATCAGATTTCGCCCCATTCAGTAACCGAAACAGGTTTTAAAACACACAATGTTTTGCTATGATTACCCACGTCCTGCCGTTACTGTTGACATAGTGGTCATCAGTGGCGAAGCTCCGGATGTGCTATTGATTCAACGTAAACATCCACCGTTTGAAGGATATTGGGCACTGCCGGGCGGCTTTATTGAGATGGAAGAATCCGTTGAAGCTTCAGCATTGCGTGAATTAGAAGAGGAGACCGGAGTCACCAATGTACCTCTCACCGAAGTAGGGGTTTTCAGTAATCCGCACCGCGATCCACGCGGGCGAGTGATTACCATCGCCTACGTCGCAGTCGTTAAAAAGCTCTTAAACATTGAAGCCGGTTCCGATGCATCAGAAGCCTCGTGGTTTCCAAGCAGTGAACTCCCGATACTCGCGTTTGATCACAGTCAGATAATCCGAAAGGCACTGGATAAACTAAAATGAAACACTACGGCTTAACGTTGAACCTAAAAAACGATCCTTCAGTTATCGAAAAATACAAAGCGTACCACCGAGATGCCTGGCCAGAAGTAGTTGATGCCTTGAAAGCAGTCGGTATCACAAAAATGAATATCTACCTGTTAGGATGTCGTCTATTTATGGCGATGGAAACAGTTGATACATTTGATATAGCGAGCGATTTTCCACGTTATCTCGAAGAAAACCCAAAATGCAAAGCCTGGGACGAATTGATGCGAACCTTCCAGGAACCAGTGGAAGAAGCGCAACCGGACGAATGGTGGGCGCACATGGAACCCGTCTTTGAATTATAAACCTAACACATGCAAACATCCTTTTCAATGCCGACAACTTTTTTATCAATTGGTCATTTTTGTTACGATGTTTCACCAAATGGTTACATCCTTGGTGGCTCCGCCTCATATTCAACACTAACTGCCCGGAACCTTGGACACCATGCCCGCGCTGTTACGGCTGTCGGAACGAACTTTGACCGCCAGAACTCACTGCTGACAGGCATAGAAACGGTTTATCACGAATCGCGTGACACTACGATCTTTGATAACCAATATGACGAAAAAGGACATAGGCAACAGTTTATCTTAGGTGTTGCCCAACAGCTAAAAGGGAACGATGTCCCTGCTGAATGGCGCAATAGCGATATAGCCTATCTGTGTCCAATCGCCGATGAAGTTTCCGCTGAAGTCGTTCACTGTTTCGGTGAAGATACGCTAATAGGGGCCACGCCGCAAGGATGGCTGCGGCAGTGGAATGCAGATGGTAAAGTTGAAGCAAAGCGGTGGGAAACAGCAAAAGATATTCTGCCTTATATTGATGTACTCATCCTTAGCGATGAAGATCTCCGCACCCACCCAGACGAATTAGAGAAATATATCGGGTTAGCCCCGACTGTTGTGCTAACGCAGGGGGCGAGGGGGGCAACACTTTTTCAAAACGGCACGCAACTTGAATCCGACGCATATCCCGTCGCGGAAGTGGATCCGACAGGTGCGGGTGACGTTTTCGCAACTGCCTTTTTAATTAACTATTATCAAAACCGTTCCGTAGAAGAAGCACTCAACTTTGCCCACTGTGTCGCATCCTTTGCTGTGGAAGGCATCGGCACATCCCGGATTCCCAAATTTGCGCAGGTTATGTCCAGATTGCAAACATAATTCATGAAGATTAAACGGAGCTGCTCTCACTGAGCAACATATACTCGTGAGAAAAAAGATTATGGCAATTAATTACGACTTCATCGCATACTGCAGTAAAATATCACCGACTAACTGGGTCATCGGAATGAAGGGTCTCTATGGAGAAGTGCCATTAGATATCGTGATTCCTAATGAGAAGCGGTCTTCAGATGCCGATGAACCAGAAATAGTTGGTGTGGTAACGACTGAAGGAATCGCGCGAGAGAGTACCGATGGATTGGAACTCTATCGATACTTACGACAATTGAATCCGAAGAAAAATGACGTATTCGGTTACAACGAAGTCGTAATTCGGAATATACATGGTCATCTGAACAATCTACGGGTCAATGAAGAACTCCGAGTACAAATTACATATACGCAGCGGAAAGAACCCTACACGACGTTTGCCTATCATATTAAATTACTGGGTATCTTTCAAAAGTCAGATGCTGAGGCATCTACCGACGCTACAGATGAAACTGATACGCCGCACACTCAGCAAACGCTTTTCCCTGAACAAACGACGCCGCAGAACAATCCAGAACAGCAGATCTATAAAACAACGAATACCTTAGAGAAATTAATCACTTTTACGCAAAACATACAGGAAGAATTGAAACAGACAAAAAGGGATCTCGCGGCAATGGTAGACAAGGTTGAGAAACTTGAACATGAGAGGCAACATTTTCGAGAAATGCAAAATGTTGTCCAAGAGGTTCTCGCCCAACTCTCTGAGTTAGAAACCATAGATGCACGAATTCAGCATCTTGAGACAGACCAACATCAATTCCAAGACTTTCAACAATCCCTGCAGAAATTCCTCGTAGTATTAAGCCAACAGTCTCGGGTGCTGCTTCAAGACGAAGATGGATAGGCACGCTTCAAGACGCAAACAGATGATTGCGTTCACTCCTCGGTGAAAAAGGAGAATCTATTATGATAAAATTGGGGACCATGTCTCTGAATGTGAGCGATACGACTGCCACTGCTTTCGCACAAATAGTATACGACCTCGGTTTTGACGTTATCGAGTTGCATTCAAGTGCGTTTGAATCCACAGATGCGGACTACCTACGAGACGTGAAGAAAGATTTAGCGCGAAAAGGGTTGCCGTTAGGTTATATTGGGGTTAGTAATAATTTTGGGCGCCCCGTTGCTGAACACCCGGAACAGATCGCACTGATCAAGCAGTGGATCGACGTTGCGGCTTTTATGAGCTGCCCAATCGTTCGCGTGTTTGCGGCTTACGTTCCGGAAGATTGTGATGACGAAGAGACCTTGTGGCCACCAATGATAGAAGCCTTCAAAGAAGTTGCTGAATACGGCTATGAATCAGGAATTCTTGTCGGGTTGCAAAATCACAACCATAACAACGTTACGCGCGACGGCGACGCTGTACTGCGTGCCTTGAACGGAACAGATCACCCGTATTTCACACATATCTTGGATACCGGACAGTACGCCGGATCCCCTGGCGCGAGTGGACATCGTGGGTCTTCACATCCAGGCTACGACTGCTACGCAAGCATCGAACAAACAGCCCCATACGCTGTCTATGTCCGTACCAAGTTTTATGAAATAGACAGCGGTGTTGAGGAATGGTTGGATTATCCGCGTGTTTTAGACATTTTGCGAGGTGTCGGTTATAACGGCTGCCTCTCGGTTGTGTACGAAGGACAGTCCGACCCGATTGAATCAATGCGAAAGGCAAGAAGTTACCTGGAATCTTTACTCTAAATAGGCTACGGCGTAGAAGGAACGAAAAATGAAAACGCGTGCTGCTGTCATGTACAAACATAACGAACCGGTCGTTATTGAGGAACTTGAGTTAGACGAACCGAAGGCAAACGAAGTCCTTGTTCGCACTGCTGCGAGTGGAGTCTGCCATTCTGATCTGTC
>JAGFCB010000030.1 GCA_022394775.1 Candidatus Poribacteria bacterium | reverse complement strand
AACGATCTCACCTTCCACGTTTGAGCGAACATCCACCTCTATAAAAGATCGGAGGTTACCAGACTCACGTACACGCACAACGAATTCACCCCTGCGGACGACTTCCTGTTTGGCCTCCGTTTCCTTCTTATCTTGACCGAAACTGAAATTCATACGGGTAGCACCGATTGCCCCAGCGGCAATAACAACTACGGCGACTACCCCGATGATAATCCATTTCTTTCGATTCTTCATACTATTGTAAAACTCCCATCGCATCCTGTAGACGGGTTTGCGCAATTTTGTAGTCGTAAAACGCATTGACTTCATTCGTCAAGGCTTGCGCATAACTCGTTTGGGCATCAAGCAATTCAAGCAAAATCGCTTTACCCACATCAAAGCGTCCCTGAATGACATCTAAACTCAGCTGGGCATTGATAACCTGTTTTTTAGAAATATCAACGGCGGCTTCACTTCGTTTAAGATTTAGATAGTTTTGCCGAACAGCGAGGGCGACACTTCGTTCCAAGTCACTCGCATTTTCACGGGTCTGTTCTAACTGCATTTTCAGTTCTTTCACACGATTTCCTAAGACACCGCCATCAAAAAGCGTGAAATTCAGCGATACGCCTGCACTCCAGGTTCGGAAATCAGAGAAATTCTCACGCTCACGGAGGTAGTCATCAAGGTTGACACTGTAATCAACATCTGCGTTCAGACGGGGCCAGCGCTGTAACCGCGCCAAAGTTAAACTCCATTCTTGTGATTTTATTTGCGCTTGTCGCTCTTGAAACTCTGGACGACTGTTAAGGGCTATCTGGATAGCTTCTTCAACCGACATCTCTATGCGTTCAATCGTTCCGCGTTCCTGATACAATTGATAGGACTCATCGATAGAAACTGTAAGTAGTATGCCAGGATCCAAGCCGAGGAGCCGCGGCAGCGTCGCGTGTGCTATTTGAAGTGAATTACTATTGTTCAGGAGTGATAACTGATCGTTTGCCTCGCGGAGCTCGGCTGTCGCTACATCCGCCGGGATAAGGGTGCCTGCCGCTACGTAATCCCTTGTCCGCTGTGTGTTTTCCTGTGATCTTGAAAGAATCTGTTCACTGACTTTGACGAGTTCCTGCCTTTTCAACACATCGTAGTAAGCTACTGTGATGTCAAGGATTAAGTCTTGTGTAGTCCGCTGATTTCGGCTGACAGTAGCACTCAGGCTCTCTTTCGCTTGCGCGAAACTTCCTTCGCGCTGCCCGTTGTCCCAAATTGTATACTGTCCGCGTAACCCCAAATTATAGTTTTCAGGTTCAAAACCGAATTCAACACGATCAGAAAAATCGTAGCTGCCGTTTGAAAAAATTTCTGGAAAATACCGGGCGCGCGCATTTTTTACCCGTAGTTCTTGCATCGCGAGATTCAAACGCGCATTCCGCATGCTTGTTGATTTTTCTAAACCTATCTGGATACACTCTTCAAGGGTTAAAGGTTGTGATAAGTCAACTTCGCCAGCAGGTTCTTGTGCTCCGATACAAAAAACGACTGCAAATTGAAGAATAAGAACGGTTTTTAAAAGCACGTTTTGGAAATCTTTATGCCGTGCCTTTGACGAAGCCGTGAGTCTTGATAAAACAGTTAACTTTATTTTCCCATCAATCATTAAGATCTCCTTGTCCATTCCGACGCTTACAGATGCTTCCCAGCATATACACCTTGTGCCGGTTCAACACTTTCTGATAGTCAGTTTTGAGAAATTATAAACTTCACCAAAACCGTATTATTATACAAATTATTATGAAAGTCTATGACTCTCTCTAATTTCGTCTGGTGCTATCCGACTTCTAAGAACCCTTCAAATCGGAGACATTCGCCCAATTTTTTTACGATCAAGTTTAATTTGTAAGCAACACCAAAATACCTTACTTATGTATTTTGACGCTATTCTTTGTTAAAAGTTTAGACATTTTGACCCCTAAACTGGTTCATTTTCTTGCAAATATTTGGGTTTTATGCTAAACTGCTCTGTTAAAATGTTTTGAAAAATAGGTCGTGGATAGCAACATGTCACAACGAAATTCCATTTTCACATTCATTTTTATCTGTATGGTGTCTATTATTACCGCCTCGTCACCAGCATCCTCAGAGGATTCTGGGACCTATTGGTTGCTTGTAGACGCAACGCCGGATGATCGGGCACATGAACTACTGACTTCGCTCACCGAACTCCTAACATCGCGTGGAAAAGTACCCAGTGCGCAAATCTATCACCTTCAAGGCGAGCAGGCAACAACCGAAGAAATCCAAGCGGTACTCCAAGAAATTGGTGGGCAGACGCAGGCACAAGACACTTTAATCTTTTTATATCATGGGATGGTCACCAAACCGAGAGGTGCACCCACGATGCACCTGTTGACGCAAGGAGATGAAGATGGTATTCGAGATGCCACCCTCAATGAATGGTTTAGGAACACTGAAAGACAACGCACCCTTGTTATTGTCGATGGTTATACAGAGGATACAAACTTAAGTGCTTACTATGCCAACCGAGAGACGCTCGGCACTGCTGCACTGAATGTAATTCAATCAGCAGAAAAAGCAGATACCACAGCACTCCTCAAGGAAATCCACGCTGCTCTCACTGCAGATACAACCGATTCAGACGATAATCGGCAGCTAAGTATTCTCGAAACCTATGAATTGTTACGAACAAATCCCAATTTTGTGGACGGGATTCTTGCCCCAACTGGCGATGTCGAAGCCGCTCTGCTGAAACTAAGTTCAGCACTTAAGATCACAACACTTCCCGAAGGCGCACAAATTTCTATTAACGATTCAGAAGTCGGAAACACGCCGAAACTGGTCACCGAGAACCTCCAACAAGGCACCTCCATAATATCTGTGAAGAAAACCGGGTACATCATCCCCGCATCTAAGACTGTTGATCTGCAATTAACACTCGGCGAGTCTGTTTACTTGAGTTGGGTACTTGATCCTATTGCTGTTCATGGCATGATTACAGCGGTTCCCAGTGAATCGGCTGCCGGCACTATCGTTTGGATTGATGGAACAGCGCACCAACAGACTGTGGGGGCAAATGGAATTTTTCGTTTTGATGAGTGGAAAGATCCAAATACATTGACACTCGGTGAAACCTATACACTCTACGCGAAACAGGGAAACCTAAATTACGGTTCGGAAACCTTCACCTTTGACGGTTATAGTGATATTGCACAACCGATTCAACTCATTAAACGAACATGGTTTGAGGTGTCGCAAATTGAGTTTGACCGAAATAATCACCAAGGGGCTGTCACCGCTTTCCAGAACGGGATTGAGAACACAACCGATTTCCCGAAAATGTCGCAAGATCTAACAGTTTTACTCCTCAGTTCGTTTGCCGATGCTTTAGAGCGACAAAATGTTCAGGATGTTACTTATCTGGTAGTTACAGCGAAACTGGCGGAACAGCTCGGTCAGGTTGCTCTCGCAAAAAAGTATTGGGAAGAGGTAAAAACAAAGGCACAAAAGGGGACACCTGCCGCCCAATTGGCAAACCAACGGTTGTTACACCTCAATCGGAATCGCTATCTCTTCAATATCGGTCTTGTTGTGCTATTAGTTGTGTTACTCGCATCGGGGGCTTGGACGTTTTACAGATTCCGAAAATCCAGACAAGCAACTCAAGAAGACTAAAACCATTAAAATTAATTTCTCGCGCCGGAATAGCATCGAAAATAAAACTTAAAACCTAACCCTCCCCGAAGACTGTATTCCTGCCAAGAGTTCCTCCACTACCACTGTCGCATATCCACCGGCAGGAAGCGTAAAACGCAAACGCACCCCCAAATCACTGTCAGTAGCAGATACTTCATGCAATTGTATCGGCATCCGCAAAGGGCGACGCGTTCCGGGTAACCGAATTCCCACGACTTTACGAAACTGTTCAAAACGTACCCCTTCATCTGTCAGAAGCGACGTCTCCAAAGTCAGTGCATCGCCAGTCGGCATTCGCATCTTGTAACCGAAGATTGGTCCCGAAGGACTAATCTCGAACGTATCGGCACGCGGTTGTTCAATCGTTGGGTTCGGAACAAGAAAGGGCGCACCGTTGCTATGTTTCACGGCAATGTCGCCCTCAATAAGTTTACCTAAATGCGGCATCCGTTTCTCCAAGATGCTGTTGAAGAGATGCGCTTGATACGCTGACAGATATAACTTACGTAACCGATGTGGGATAGTGGTTATCACCCTGTCGACAGGCTTCCGCGCTAATTCTCGTCGCATACGCCGCGCGACATCGTCTACTTGCAGTGGGTCCGCTGTGAGCATATAATTCAGGACCGTTTCCCATTCTGCTTTCAGCAACGCCTTTCCGATCAGATGTGAATCATTTTTCCTCCCAAACCGTTGCGCACCAAACCGATTCGGTACACCTTCAGTTACCAACCCCGCCATCACCGTTTTAACCAAAGACAACCTGTCATGAGGAATATCGCGCAGCATTAGCGCAAAACGGTTGCCGCGAAGGTGTCCTACTCGCAATTTATGTGCATGCCTTTCTGCCCACAAAACTTCAATATCCCGCTGTTCAATTTCCAAAACCTGTTCCGGTGCTACACCGTCAACAGACAATACTTGTATTGTAACCGCATACTTATCCTTTAATCCCGCATAACCGAAATTGCGTGTTGACACTTGTAGTTCCCGGGCAATTCGGTTAATAGCCTCCAAGGTGCCAAAATTTCGTTTCCGAATAGCAAAATAGGTATGCGTTCCTGTTCCAGAGGGTTCATAAAGCGGTAGTTCTTCAACGATAAAATCTTCAGGTTCTTTAAACATTTGATCTCCCTATGCATCTGGGGTGCCATACTATTATAGGCACGATTTGCCTACTTGTCAAACTGAGAAAACAGGAATATTTGCTTGCCATCAACACAAAATTGTGGTATACTTAACAGTGAAGCATTTACAAAAAGGAGGGCAAAATGGCTTATATAATTTGTGAACCGTGTGTTGATGTAATGGACACCGCATGCGTTGAAGTCTGTCCGGTGGACTGCATACATACCACCGAAGGCGAAAAGCAGCTTTACATTGACCCAGATGTGTGTATTGACTGCGCAGCGTGCGTACCCGCGTGTCCGGTTGAAGCGATCTTTATGCAAAGTGACGTTCCAAGTGAATGGGAATCGTATATTGAAATAAACAGCAAGTTTTTTGAGACTTTTGTTAAACCTGAGGCTGCGGACGATGGCACAGACGCAGCAGGGAAAACCAAGCAAGGAAAACAACAAGGTATTCCCGAAGAATTTGTACAAATACCAGAGGCACCAGACTCAAGACTACGGACACCATACAATTTATTAGTGATGCTTGGGCAACCTATCCTTGGCGCGTTCTCAGCGAGTTTTAAAACACGGCTTGAAGAGATGGCGGGGAACCCGCGCATCTTTAGTGCCGCCGTATCTACGGGGATCAACAGCCTAATCAACCTAACCCTCTATCCGCTCATCCTTTTCTTTCTCGGATTCCAAGGACAAGCTCCTGACCTCTTTTCAAGTAGAGGCAACTTGATGATCTTTCTCGGAGTCGTCATCGCTATAACCGAAGGTATCTACCGATTTAAAGGTGAATTTAGCGCAACAACAGAACAACCGCGCTACGGAGCAGCGTTCTACGGTTGGTTTGCATCACTTGTAGCAACGCCGCTGCTAATCGGCTTACGTTCTGCCCTTGTTGTTACGCCTGCAGCACATCGGACAACAATGCCCGGCTCCGTAGAAACGGATGGCGCGATTTATTCCGATGATATAAAGGAGCGGTACCGGCGCTACGGAATGATCAATCAGGTCTCAGAAATGGCGGACCACTACCGCATCGAGATTGAATTCCCACGATGGGTGCCGAATTCTGCTGCCAAAGAAACCTATGATCTTCCCGATAGAATGCCGCACTATGACTATGAGGTCTGTTTAAGTTCCCCATATTCTATAGACGCTACATCAGCACCTGAAACTACCGTGACGGTTCAGACGCAGCTGCCTGTGAACCCTAAAACTGGACAAATGGAAGACCCACGGTTTGAACAGGTCGTCGGACGGACGAGTTCCTTCCCTAACGGTTTTACAAGTATCTTTCCTATTCAAGCACAGCCTGAGGATTTCCATACAACTTATCGGAACAGGGTCCTTGAAATTATCGTACCGAAGACAGGGACATACGAAAAACTTATCTTGGAACCGACAGTTCACTACGCGAAACTCAAGGGATAGGTTTCAACAGTTCGCTATGCCCAAAGTCCAGTGGATACTCAAAAATATCGTCTTTACAATAATAGGACTTATACTACAGGCGGGGTTTGAAACCCCGCCTGCGGTGCGTGCGTAGGTCCTGAATAATAGCGGGTAAGTCTCATGTTGGATAAAGAGACGCTTGTCGCTTGGGATAAGCGCTACCTCTGGCATCCATTCACGCAAATGCAGGATTGGTTGGCGGAAGATCCTGTCATTATTGAACGCGGGGAGGGATGCTACCTCATTGCTACCGACGGAAATCGGTACCTTGACGGAACCGCCTCTATGTGGACGAATGTCCACGGACACAATCACCCGCAACTGAACACAGCGCTTAAGACGCAGCTGGATAAAATCGCACACACTACGCTCCTTGGCTACAGCAACATTCCTGCGATTCAACTTGCACAAAAATTGGTAGAAATTACGCCAGCCGGACTTAACAAGGTGTTTTACTCCGATAACGGTTCAACCGCTGTCGAAATCGCCTTGAAGATGGCGTATCAGTACTGGCAACACAAAGACGAATCGCAACGAAAACTATTTGTTCATTTCGATAAGGCATACCACGGAGACACGATAGGGGCTATGAGTGTCGGCGGTATCGATAGTTTTCACACCACCTTCGGCTCCCTCCTTTTCAAGGGCGTGCGTGTATCTACAACTGAAACTTATCATTCCTCGCATCATACTGACACATCTGGAAACAACGCTTCAACGATAATCCATTGGCTTAACGCCGTAGAAGCCGCACTCTCCGAAAATGCTGGACAGATTGCTGGTATTATTTTAGAACCCTTAATCCAAGGCGCAGGCGGGATGCTTGTTGCACCAAAGGGGTTTCTCAAGGAGCTTAGCACGCTCGCAAAACAGTGGGATACGCTTCTCATCGCCGATGAAGTTATGACTGGATTTGGACGCACCGGCAAAATGTGGGCATGTGAGCACGAGGACGTTACACCCGATATTTTATGCACGGCAAAGGGACTCGCAGCCGGCTATCTCCCACTTGCAGCAACGTTAACGACTGACGACATTTACAACGCCTTCCTCGGTGAATACAGAGACCTCAAAACTTTCTTCCACGGTCATACATTTACAGGAAATCCGTTAGCATGCGCTGTCGCATTAGAAAATATCGCTATCTTCGAGCGTGAGAACCTCCTATCTCGACTTCAACCTACTATTGATCATTTCAGGAATCGGCTTCAGGATTTTTATGCCCTGCCGCACGTTGGCGATGTGCGGGTGTGTGGTTTCGCCGCTGGCGTGGAACTCATGAAAAACCCAGACACAAACACACCCTATCCGTTTGAAGAAAAGGTGGGTATCCGGGTCTGTAAAGAGGCACTCGCACATGGAGCAATACTCCGACCCCTTGTGAATACTATTGTGCTGATGCCACCCTTGCAAATCACGATTTCAGAGTTAGACACCCTATTAGACATCGTTTATACATCAATTGAGACAGTCACAAAAAAATAGGGCGGGTTTTTGAACCCGCCCTCTAATTGACTATACTGATTTAGAAACCTACGCCACCGGTTGCCGTATTCTGTGCCCTATCTGTTACTCGAATAGTAATAGAGTGTGCACCTTCGGGCAACTCATCGGTTTCTAATAAGAGTTGCTCGTTTTTGGAATCGAAGATACCGTCATCGGGGAAGATAGCCTTCCAGTTCTCATCGTTGTCAATTTTATAGACGGCTTTCTGGATAGGCGTAGCCATATCCGTAACTTCACAAGCGATTTTGTAAGTGCCATTACCATTAGGTGTGACTTGAATGTCGCCGACAGCAGGTTGCGTATTATCTACATCGAACGGCATACTCATCTTATCCGCAGATTTTGCCCAACCGACTGGATTGCTTAGTTTGTCAGTAGCGACAACTTTCACCTGATATCGCCCATCTGCGACAGTAGTGATATCCCACTCAAATTCGGCTTTGGTTAGCTCTTTTTTTAGCAGCCGCCAATTTTCTTCAGAAATCGCTTTATAGTAGAGTGTGTACTGAAGTGTATCGTCATTCGCGTCCTCAACCTTCCAACTAACCTTCCATGTTTTAGAGGGCGCGTCGTTTCCACTACTGGATCCACCGCCACTTCCGCCGCGCGCACCTGGAGGGGGTAAATTCCCGCCAGAACGACGCCGCGTTTCTTGATTGCCACTGCTACTTCCATCATCTACATTAATACTCGTAAAACGAGGCTCAACATTAGCCTGCACAGAAGCGAGCGTAACCTTTTTCAGGACAGGTGTTTTTGCTGCATCGCTGGTCGTGAACTTAGCACGCCACTGGATATACTGTGCCTCTCCATTCGGCACTTGGGAACCTTCTGCGGTCGTAAGTTCTTCCGACCAGTCATTCCAAGTGTCATCAGGCTTTTTAGTATTACCGGTCCGCGTTGAGAAAGCGATCGCGGTGCCTTCTTCCATCTCACCTTCCCAAGAAAGTTTGCCCCAGCGGGACAGACTTTTTGCATCGTGAACCTTCGATTCAAGCGTTCCATCTTCCACGTAGTCGGTTGTAAGCGTAAAGAGTTTACCCGGATTTCCGGTTGCCAAGAGGGTTTTGGTTTTCCCATCTACCTCTTGTTGATGTATCGCGACGACCTGATCGGCTGAGCATTTTCCAATGGCAGTAGAGTCGCCAGTCATCGGATTCACCTGATAGATTTTTCCTTCATTTCCGGTACCCACAAGAATTTGGGATTCGCTTTCCAGAACGATTGCTAAAATAAGAGGTTCCGGCGAATTCCAAATTGACACAGCCGTTCCATCTGGTCGAATTTTGTAGATATTGGATTTATTTTCTTGAGGCGGGCCACCACCGGGAGGCGGAGGACCACTCGGTGTAGGCGGTCCGTTGCTCGCACCGCGCCGACCTCTTGAAGGTTCGGCGGGTTGAGATGTAACAGCTGCAGTGTACAGATTACCTTCACTATCCATTTCAAGGGCACGGATTTCTTTTTCTTTCGCTTGATAAATAACCTTTGCAGTGCCGTCGTCCATAATATGGTAGATAATACCGTTGTCACCGCTTCCCGCATAGAAATTATTTTCGTGCAGAAGGAGAGTCATAATATTTTTTTCTTCGGCATCAAAAAGAACACTTGATTCACCCTCAGGTGTGATCTTGTAAATTTTTCCATCAGTGCCAGTTGCCGCATACAGATTGCCGGCATCGTCGAATTGCAATGCCCAGACATATTTGTCGCCTTCATTGAGAAGCGTCGTAGGCGGTGTCGTCGCATCTGTGATTTTGTAAATCAATCCGTCAGGGCCTGTACCTGCGTAGAGGGCATCGTCGGGGCCGATCGCAAGACTGTAAATCGTGACTTCAGGTGAATTATAGTAAAGCTCAGCAGTATCGGCACCAGCACTAATTTTGTAGATTTTACCTTCGTTGCCGGTACCAGCATAGAGGTTGCCTGCTGAATCCTCAGCAAGCGCCCAGACTTGCGTCTCCTTCATTTTCGTGAAGTCATCAATTTTTAGAGACAACATAACGTCTCCAGTGCTTGTCAGTGAAAGGTTTTTAGGCTTACCAGACTCGAAATCCGCATGATGCTGCTGCTCCCACAATGAAGTTTTTACTGCAGATGCGACACCCGCGAAAATAAGGATGGTTAAAATTAAACTCCAAAAGGAGATGACACGGCGCATTGAAAATACCCTCCTATAGGGTTGTTTAGGCGGAACTTAAAATTACGTGCAAGTCGCCAAATTTATGAATTTTGATTTAGCATTCACCGAAATACAGGATTGGATCTACGGACGCTATCCCATCCGGTTATTGTAAGGAGCGGTTTATTTGCTACTCGGCATTCCTATCAATAACAAAACGAATAATCCCACTACCGGAGACAACATAATCTGTGGACATCTTGTCAACGTGTAAGGCTGTCCCTGAAGTGTATCCCGTATTACCGACCACCTGTTTGGCGGTATTCATTACAGACATGACTGAGGGTGGCAAATTCGAGAATTCTTGACCCTGAACGGTGAGACCCGGTTGGGGCACAGACAGCGCAAGAATAATGTCGGAATTGTTTTCCCCGCGTTTCAAAAGTTCTACTAACTGGTTGATGTCTTTGTATCGAAAATTGAAAGGCGCGCGGGAACGCTGCCAGGATTCGTAAAAACCTCCGTTGGAAGCGAGGAGCATAACAAGTCCATCTGGGGCATCGTTCGGAATTGTAATCGTTGCCGTCTGGACTATCGGTGCTTCGAGGTAGGGCTGCAAAGTTACTTCTACAGCAACAGTATCACCCGGGCGATAGCGGAGTTTATCTACTTGTAGGCTTTGAACCCTCGCTGTGCGCCGTTTATCTTCAACTTTTATGTCAAGCGCAACGCCCTCGACCTGGACCCTTGTGTAAGGATTATTATCCAACATCGACATGGGGAGAGCTAACGTTTGCATAATACCAAACGCTGGTGAACCGCCGGAGGAAAAAACGTTTTTATACGTCAATTCTTGGGTTTTTAGATCCGGATGTTCTTTCAAGGTGACAGTCGCGTTCATATTGACCGTGTGGTCGTGGAAATAGAACTCAAGCGCGTCAAGGATGAGGGAGGTTCCTATTCCCACATAGATACCCGATATTCCACGGTCCCTTATCACCTCATAGGACCTTGCGTGCTGTTTCCCATTAGTCGTTTGGACACTGAGATTGACTGGAATATAACTGGGGTGCTTTCCAATAAGACCCGCGATTGCAGGCTCTCGGTTTTGGACTAAGGTGCCGATCGGTTGTGTCGGTGCCGCGATTTTGGACGAACGGGATCGGCTCGGATAAATAAAATGGACATAGCCACCAGAAAGGGGCAAATTGACGTGGCCTTCCGCTGCACCAGCAGGATGTCCATAAGCAACTAACTCATTCCCATCGACATAAGTAATCGTCCCATACCCAAAAAGCGAAATGTCACCACGTACGGCTTCCGTCCCGATGATTTGTCCCTCCTCAACGGGTGATTTTTTAATCCGACCGCCTCCACCTGCAGCCTGAACCGGTGTATAATTGTATTTGTCAAAAACCGGCTTGACAAACTTCATAAGTTCAGGACTCAGCGGCGGGTGCGCCATAGGTATAGACAACTGGGCAGGTCTCGTGCGGGAGGGTGAATCGGAAATGCTGTTAAACCATACTTGATCAAAATTGCGAGGGATCTCTGCAACTTTACCATCCCGAAGTAGGGACGGTCCCATATCCAAACCAGATTCCTGCGATGCAGCTGCAGTGCCAAGGTTAAAGAGTTGGGTACCTTGGTAGGCTAAATTGGGTTCCATCCCACGTTGTGCCACTTTAACCATCAATTCAATCGGTGTAACACCAAAAAGATTGGAATGGGCACGCTGATTAATAAACCCAAGCGAGAGGGCACCCATAAGCCGTCCATCAATATATATCGGGCTACCACTCATACCACCTGCAGGACCGGTACGTTTAAAGTTGTCGCTGAGGCCTTCACACCATACCACATGCCAGCCTGGGTAATAGTTGTATTCAATACTCACAACTTCAAAATCAAAGGGTTCCACCGTTATTCCTGAAAATACTGTGTAGCCTTTTCCCGTCATACCCGGTTCCACATCGGACAACGGCATAAACTTCTCAGCGTCCCACTTAATTTGCGCATGGCTGTGATATGTAGCCAAGCAAAACACTATCAACGCGCAAAGCCAAACCTTTTTCACAACGTCACTCCTCTCTGAACTATCAGAAACCTGTTTTATGTTCGCTATAATAATCTCAATTGTACATTGATTGAGATATAGAGCCATCCAGTTTTTTACCTGTAGCCTTTTTTCAAATCTCAAATTTCGCTCAATAACTGTGATCTACGAGCCTTAATTCTTCCAATTAAAAGGTGGCAAATTTGTTAGTATACGCAAGGAAAACGGAAACGACTCTATGTAATTAGCATTGTTCAATACTGTCAAGACATAATAGGATATTATAGCAGCCTGATGCATCTGATGTCAACCTGAATTGATAACAATTTCAAATCTTTTCGTTAGCCAAGCCCTGATTTTCAATTGATATTTTTTTTTAATCCATGTTATCCTTAAATAAAACGAATAGGAGTCATATCCACAGTATGTCGAATACCGCTTGTATCCTCGCGATTGACCAAGGGACAACAGGGACTACTACGCTTCTCGTTGACTTACAAGGCAACACCGTTGCGCGAGGATACCAAGAATTCACGCAATATTACCCACATCCAGGGTGGGTAGAACACAATCCAGATGAGATTTGGAACGCTACACTACAAGCAATAGATGCACTTTTTGGAGATAAAGCACCAAACATTATAGCACTCGGAATCACCAATCAACGCGAAACAACTCTCGTCTGGGATCGGCAAACAGGAGAACCGATCTACCCGGCAATTGTATGGCAGTGTCGGCGGACAGCAGATATGTGTACTGCGCTTGAGAAGCAGGGCGTTGCCAAAGAGGTAAAGACAAAGACAGGGCTTGTTTTAGATGCCTATTTTTCCGCGACAAAGGTAGCGTGGATCCTGGATAACGTTAGCGGGGCACGGCAACAAGCCGAACGCGGCGAACTCGCCTTTGGAACTGTGGATACGTGGCTCCTGTGGAAATTAACCGATGGTGCTGTACATAAAACCGACTATACAAACGCATCGCGCACGCTGCTCTTTAATATCAACACCCTCTCATGGGATGATACGCTTTTGGAAACCTTCAACGTTCCAAGAGCTATATTGCCTGAAGTCTACCCTTCAGCGAACAACTTCGGGACAGCGAGTTTCTACCGCAATTTTTGGCTCGAAACTTTTGGGAAAAATATTTGCCTCGATGGAATACCAATCGCTGGTATCGCAGGCGATCAGCAAGCAGCCCTTTTTGGGCAATTGTGCACCAAACCCGGCATGGCGAAAAATACCTACGGGACAGGTTGTTTCCTCATGCTAAATACGGGTCAAGAAAAAATCGAGACCGAGACAGGCCTTCTGACAACACTTGCTTGTAGTTTAGACGAAAACCCTGTTTACGCGTTGGAAGGCAGCGTATTTGTTGCCGGTGCTGCTATCCAATGGCTGCGAGACGGTGTTCAGATTATTGAGACAGCTATGGAAACGCAAGAAATCGCCGCCGGTATTCCAGACGCAGGGGGAGTTATGGTTGTGCCTGCGTTTACTGGACTTGGCGCACCTTATTGGGATGCAGAGGCGCGCGGTGCTATCCTTGGATTAACGCGAGGGAGTACCCGCGCACAGATTGTCCGTGCCACCTTGGAGTCAATCGCTTATCAATCTGCTGATGTCGTCACTGCGATGTTAACAGATGCAGAGATAGCAATTGATCGTTTGCGTGTTGACGGTGGCGCAACCACTAATGATTTTCTTATGCAATTCCAAGCCGATATTCTGGGGATAGATGTAGAACGTCCAGCACAAATTGAGTCCACTGGACTCGGTGCTGCCTACCTCGCAGGTATGACAACCGGAATCTGGAATGACGTTGCTGAACTGGAAGCATATCGATCTGCACAAGCCACATCTGAAGACGAAGTTTCTGCAGCTCGCGTCTTTTCACCGCAAATTGACACAAACCAACGGAATCTGAAACTCGCGCAGTGGAAAAAAGCAGTGCAGCGGGTTATGAGTTAAAATGCGACTCCAATGGAAGTATTCCCTTGTTATCAACCTTTCTGTCATAGCAATCCTCGTGGCGTTTTACTTTTTTGATAGTCTCCGAGTACGGCGCGAGATGAATGCCCTCCACGCTTTGGGGGCTGAGCGAGGGGCTGAACTAAAAAAAATGGCTGAAAACACCATACTCCGTGCTGTTGTGACTGAACTCGAAACGTCAAAAGTATTTGATGCCGCTCAGCTCGATAGGGTACTTGATGAACTCAAGCGAGAGCGCCCTGATATGCAAGATGTGTTAGATATTCATGTTTCCTTGGATGATACGCGTATTCGCTCCAGCTTGTTGTCCCGAGAAGATACTGCTAACATTAATCTCGATGCATCAGATCTGGCACAAATTGAGACGAAAGGGGCAACTGTAGACACAGTAGAAGGGCAGAATGCAACTGCTATTGTTATTAAATATCTTGTTTCCTTGGCAACACCTAAACAAATAGAACCGCCTGATGTTGATTACGAAACCACTTTGAACAATGGTAGTATTCCTTTTCCGCTCTGGAAAATCCTTGTCGCACAAAATATCTATGTCATGGATGCCATCGTAACAGTCCAAGAAAAAGGACAGCGATGGTGGATCACGGATAAGGAACGCGTGAATCTCTATACCTTATGGAAGGAGAATGATACGTTATCGATCCAAAAAACACAGGTCGGATATATTCAAGTGCTTTTTAATGTGCCAGATATTGACAAATCAATCCGATCCGCTTTGCTTATGCACGCGATACTTATCGTGATTGTTGGGGCACTCCTCGTAATTCTGATTGATCTGACGACAAATCACTTGATTATGAGACCGTTAGAACGCATGACGCGTATTATTCAGAGCGCGGAAACCGACAATCTATCCCTTGAGCAGGATTACTCTTCGGATGAAATCGGAAAGGCGACCCATAATCTCGTCCGGATGCTCTGGCAATTGCGAGATGCTCACTCAAAACGGATTGACGCCTTAGGACAATTCGCCGCGGGGATCGCACACGAAATTCGGAACCCTCTTAACTCCATCGGGATGACTGCTCAATACCTAAAGTCTGTATTCTCACAACCAAAGGTGAGTTCCGATGATATTGAAGAGGCAAAAGAACTTTTAGAAATCGTTGACAACAAAATAGAGGAATTGAAAGAAATTTCAGAAGAGTTCCTCACGCTAAATCGACCCAGAAAATTAAATAGAGAACCCGTAAACCTTAAGGTCCTTGTAGATCAGGTATTAGTGGAATTCGCTCTCATTACTGAAGAAGCTAAGGTACAGGTCATCAAAAATTATGATGAAAATCTGCCGGATGTTCCATTAGATGCAGCCTTAGTACGACAGACCCTTTTCAACTTTGTGCAAAACAGCATCCAAGCTATGCCCAAGGGCGGCAGCATCTACATTACTACCTTACTTGAGGAAGTCGATCGAAAAACAGAGCAGGCAGTCATCGAAGTTAGAGACACCGGCATCGGCATCCCTGAAGAAATTCAGGAACAGATTTACGACGCGTATTTTACGACGAAAGATGCTACCGGGGGCATAGGACTCGGGCTTGCAGTTTCACACCAGATCATTACGGCGCATAAAGGCAAGATTGAAGTCAGAAGTCAAATGGGAATGGGAACCGCTTTTAAAATCAGCTTTCCACTGAATGACGATAAACTTCTATAGGACTTACGCAGCCCTCTGCAGGGTGTCATACGTCCGTTATCATGGAAAACTGCGTAAGTCCTGTTCTATAAACTTTTGGAAAATAAGGAGAACCGAGACGATGGCATCAATACTGATTGTAGACGACGACCAAGCACAACTGACGATTTTACAGCGCATTTTAAAACGTGAGGGATATACGGTTGAAAGTGTTGAAGACAGCACCGCCGCACTCGAAAGTTTAGAGAACCAGATGTTCGATCTCGTTATTAGCGACATGTGGATGTCTTCGCGATTTGAAGGTCGGGATCTACTTCGAGAAATAAAGCGGACCGACCCAGATCTGCCTGTCCTTATCATGACAGCCTATGCAGAATTGAATGATGCTGTCAATCTGGTGGCACACGAAGGCGCGTTCTACTACCTCGAAAAACCGATTCAGATTGATGTACTAAAACGAGAAGTAAAGCATGCCCTCCAGACGCGCGGCGCACTCGGAGAACCTGAAAGCGAAACCGATGATCCTACCCCTGAAATTCAGATTGATGAAATTGTAGGTGATAGTGAGCAGATGCAGGAGCTTTTCAAAAAGATGGCTCGGATCTTGCACCGGGGTGTCACGCAAGTACTCATCACTGGGGAAACAGGGTCTGGAAAAAGTTTGGTTGCACGCGCACTCCATGAACACGGACTTAGAAAAGATAAACCTTTCATCGCTGTTAACTGTGGCGCGATTCCTGATACTTTAATTGAAAGTGAACTCTTTGGGCACGAAAAAGGAGCATTCACAGATGCTTCGCAGCAAAAGAAAGGGCTCTTTGAAGTCGCAAACGAAGGGATACTCTTTCTTGATGAGATTGGAGACCTGCCGACACAGACACAAAGCAAACTCTTGCAAGTCCTCGAAGAACGTGAGATACGCCGAGTTGGCGGCACCCGGAGCATTAAAGTTGATGTTTGTGTAATTGCCGCTACAAACAAGGATCTCATTCAGGCTGTTCGAGATGGAGCATTCCGAGACGATCTCTATTTTCGGCTGAATGTGATTCCACTTCACGTACCACCGCTCCGGGAACATCCAGAAGATATCCCACTGCTCGTGAATTTCCTCATCCAAAAATTCAGCAGCGAATACACGGAAGCCTTACCAAAGCAGGTTACGCCACAAGCGATGTCTGCCCTTCGACGTTATCAATGGCCCGGCAATATTCGGCAATTAGAAAATTACCTGCGCCGGATCTTTGTACTTTCGGAAAATGAGGTGATAGATAAAGACGAATTACCGCCGGAGATTGTAGATACATCGCTGCCAACAAGCGACGTTGAATTCGATATCCCAGAGGAAGGGGTTTCGCTTGATGATATTATTAAGGAATATGTGTGCAGTGCGCTGACAAAAAGCAACGGGAACCAGATTCAAGCTGCGAAACTGCTCGGCATTTCGCGCCGTAAACTTCAACATCGGATGCAGAAATATGAACTCCAGAGCCAAGATTTCAAAACCGAACCGTAGCCGGAAATATTTCTCATTAAAGTCCCCCTGATAAGGGGGATTTAGGGGGTTTAAAGAACACAAATTACTGCTCTGAACTAATACCGAAGGATCCCTGTATCAATTTCCTGCGCCCACCGATCAATACCACCAACTAAACTCTTCACCGATTTAAAACCGAGTTGTTGTAAAAGAAATGCCGCGTCAAGACTTCGCATCCCCCAGTGGCAATACACGATAATCTCAACCGCTGGCGTAACTTCTCTAAACCGTTTCGGCAGCTCACCCAAAGGGATCAATATCGCGCCTTCAAGGTGAACCATTTCATACTCCCATTTCTCTCGCACATCCAGTAAAACAAACGACTTATCTTCGTCCATCATCTCTTTGAGTTGGTTCGGCGTAATCGTGTACGTGTCCGCGTCCAACGGAAGAATCGCTTCCGACACGCTTGGGGCAGCCTTCGGTAAATTCCGTCCCTGCAAATTCCTTATATACCGCTGCCGTATCTTTTTTAGGATTTTTCTTATATACTTGAACATCTTTTATTTTCTCGTAAATCAATGAGGATTATGAAACTTGAAAAAATAGTTGGGATTTGCGAACACAGCTTCACACGGAAAGGACAAGTACAAGTTGCTCTTATAGAAAAGTAATTGCGCGTCGTTAGAAACTCATTGTAACACCTAAGGTCGGAACGACTGGAAATAGGGGTTCTTCCTCAACCGTGCACTCAATGGCACCAGTTTCTTCATTGACTACTTCACTAAAGGCATACTGATCCAAATTCTTACGGTTATATAAGTTCAAAATTTGGAAGTACCACGACAGCTCCCACCGCCGATAAGAGTTTCGCTTTGTAATACGAAAATCGAGACTATGATATGCAGGCATCCGCGCGGAGTGAACATCCCCGAATTGCCGGTCACAAGCGATAACACTGCCATTCGGTCCCCGGACTTCCGTGTGAATAAGTGGTGTTCTCGGTTCACCGGTGTGGAAACGCCAACTGAGATAGAGATGCCACATCGGGGCGAACCGATAGTTACTGCTAATAGCAAAGGAGTGCCGTCGGTCATACTGGCGGAAAATATTTGTGCCACCAGTGATCTCTTTAGCAACGCCGTAAGCGTAGCCGACTGTCCATGTTAAACGCCCTGAGACTGCATGGGTCATGAATACATCAAGCCCCCTTGCATTCCCAGATTCGGGTGGGGCGAATACTTGATTCTGCCGCCCAAATTCACGAAGGCGTCCAACAAGATTATCAAATGTATTGTAGTAGCCCTCTACACGCATCAAGAAATTATCGGCAGGTGTATATTCAGCACCAATAATGTAGTGCACTGCTTTCTCCGCGCTACCTACTGTTTCAATACCGTCCTCTACCGGAATTCCCATCAAACTAACCGGTTGGTGATAAATGCCCCAAGCACTTCGTAGCACGAGGTGGTCTGTCGGTTTTATCGCAAGCGCAATTCTCGGTCCTATTTCATAACGCTGGATACCTTCTTCACGATACAGTTGGTAGACATAACGTCCCCCGACATTCAGGGCGAGTCGGGAATGGAGTTGCCATTCATCTTGCAGAAAAGCAGTGAATTCATTTCCGCTATCGTCAACATCCGCAAGGATAGATTTATAAATGTTTACACCTGCTTGTCGTTCCTGAACATCGTATTGATATTGGGCAGTTGACCATTGCCACCTAACACCACCGCGGAATGTATGTTTATCAAAAAGGTGAGCTGTGAACTCTGCCTTTGACCCCAAGAACCGGAAATCTCGATTATCAAAATCGGCTTTCCCTGTCATTCTATCTTGGTTCGACGTTCCAGCGAAAACGAAGAAATCGGTCCAATGTGATTTGCCAAATGTCCGCCGCCACTTTGCCCACGCTGTTGAATTGCCATACCGTGAATCCAAATTATTATCTACATCATCTACCCGAATTCGATTCTTATCCCACCCGTACAGTCCATTAAACGTAACGGTATCTTCAGATGTAACTTGATATATAAATTTACCATAGACATCAGCGTACTGAGGATTATAATTTTCATCAATATCCATGAGGGCGAGAATCAGATCAATATACCCGCGGCGAGCTGATAAGAGCCATCCACCCTTTTCAGAGAGCGGCCCCTCAAAAGTAGCTGTCGCGTTAATGAGGTCTATTCCAAAATTCGCCGAGAATTCTTCGGTATTTGGAGATCTCGTCTGGATGTCGAAAACACCAGACATCTTTTCTCCATATTCAGCAGGGAATCCACCCATCAACAACTGTGTGTCTTGAATAAGTTCGAGTCCAATGAGTGAAACAGCACCGCCGAAATCCTGAAGGTGATATGGATTATAGAGTTCCATGCCATCCAATCTAACCGAAATATCGTCTTTCTCACCGCCTCGCACACTGAATCGCGCACTATAGTCGCTTGAGAGCACACCCGGAAAAACATGCCCCGCGCGCATCACATCATTATCAATCAACGGAAAACGTTCAATCTCCTGCTTAGATAGGGAAATTCTGGCTGATGCACCCTCATAAATCGTAAAACGCCCCGGTGTCACAACAATCTTTTCCAATTCTACAGGGGGGGGACTCTCTTCAGCGAAAACCGCAACCAAACTTGTTAATCCAAAAAACAGCGCGGAAAAAATTAGGTGAGCAGGTTTTTCAAAATTGGCAGTGAACATATCCGTGCCTCTTAGAACCTTAAGTTTAGCTTCAGATATACCACAATTATAGCATATATCGGAACTTGTAGTCAACTACCTAAACATTGACAATAATAGTCTTTGTATGTTAAACTATACATCAAAATACAGGAATGTAAGTGGTTAAGCAACCGCTTTCTCGAACACTTTCGGATTTCCAAAACTCACCATGAAAGAAAAAGTCTCATCCGCATTAACGCGCAGCACTGATTTTCTGTGCACACAACAGCACAAAGACGGGAATTTTGAGGGACAACTTTCCTCAAGTACATTTCCCAGTTGCGCTTATGCATGGATCCAACTCGCCCGAGGCGAAACCCCTGAACCTACATTGACCGAATGGTTTATTGAAAACCAGAACGAAGATGGTGGTTGGGGATTGGACACCGCAAATATATCAAACGTAGAAGCGACCCGATTCGTTCACATAATTTTGGACCAAATCCACCAGCGCAACCCCCAACTATCTCTCCAAAAACTGATCGCATCCATTCCAAATTCAGCACCCCATCTTGCCTTAGTCAAATTGACTTACGCGGCTTTCAACCAATTTGACTGGAACGAGCTGACCTTGTCACCAAACGCCTTGCCACTTATGAAATTAGCAAGGCAATTGACAAAGATACCACTACTTGGCAGTCGCTTGAAACCACCGAGACATCGGCTACCGCCTGTCGCGCTGTTTAATACAGCGATGTTCGATGCCCTGTTCATTGCTGAACAACACACACTTGTCCCTGTTTTCATACTGATTGAATTGAATACTGCGAAACGACCTGAAATGATTGAATCACTATTTGCGTGGTTGAAAGCACATGTGCTCAGCGATGGCAGTTGGTTTCGGGTGAACTATATCACGGCACTTTCTGTCTTAGCACTCATTGAACTCCAAGAAAAGTGGGAAACGGACGATGAAGTCGTTAGGCTCATTGAAGACGGTATTGCTTGGCTTCAGAAAACTCGCAATCCTGATGGCGGATGCCGAGAGGCACTAAATCTCAATGTTTGGGATACCGCATTGAGTGTCATTGCACTAACAGATGTGTATCCTGTAGACGAGCAAACCGCACCCCCCGACGATGAACTCGCGGATAGGGTAAAACGTGCAGCGCAGTGGCTTGCCGAACATCAAAACGCCGATGGCGGTTGGGCATTTTCCGGATTAGGCGATAGCACCCTTCCAAGCGACGCCGACGATACAGCACTCGGCACCCTCGCGCTCATACGTTCACGCCGTCCAGATAGTTCCGCTAACCCATCGACTTTAGATGCAGCGATCCTTCGCGGGATTACATGGTTAAAGACGCAACAGGGACGCGATGGGAGTTGGAGCACATATCAACCCGGACAAGGCGATGTCGGGTGCGTCAGTATCACCGCACATGCGATTGAAGCACTACTTGCACTCGGTAAGAGTGATGTTACGGATAAACCGGAGGTCCAAACCGAAATACAACGCGGTATTAATTGGATCCGCCGTCAAATTCATCGTGATGGCTACTGGCGAGATCTCTGGTTGGCAAAAGATACGTACGGCACTGCTTGTGCTATTACCGCACTGGTGAAAGCGGGTTTAGCTGACACGGCAGAAGTCCAGCGCGGGGTTGAATGGTTAGAACGCAGTCAAAATGCTGATGGGGCTTGGGGTGAAGATATGTTCGGCACGCCGACCGAAAGCACTGTGGAGCAAACAGCATGGAGCACCTATGCTCTCCTACTGGCAGACTCCGAAAACCAAGCGGCTCACAACGGTATAAACTTTCTACTCGAACATCAGCGAGAAGACGGTTCATGGCAAGAGGCGTGCGTCGGGATATACTGGGAAATTATCGGTGGATACGCGGATCCGATTTATGCCTCCGTTTTTTCTATACTTGCCTTGAATCAGTTATCGCGAACACGCGCTTAGGTTCACGATGCCGACGTTAGATAAAATATCAATTATTATTCCAGTGCTGAACGAAGCAAAGATTCTGGAGCAGACCCTTTCCCGACTTCATTCCGAACTTGGACCCCACGAACTTATCATTGTAGATGGGGGCAGTACCGATGGTTCCACTCGCATTGCGGAGAAGTACGGGAAGGTACTTATATCCGAACGCGGACGTTCTAAGCAGTTAAATGCTGGAGCAGCGGCCGCATCGGGCACTATTCTTATCTTCTTACACGCCGACATTTGGCTTGAATCTGGCGCATTGGCGGCGGTAGAAACAGCACTCTCTTCGGGATACGTTGGCGGTGGGTTTCGACAGAAGATTGACGGGAAAAATATGCTCTACCGAGCCATTGAGATCGCTGGGAACATTCGTGGGAAATATTTGAAGGTATTTTATGGAGATAGCGGTATCTTTCTATCACGCGCAGATTTCAAGAAAATTGGGGGTTTTCCTGAGATCCCTATACTGGAGGAGATGGAATTTTCAAAAGCCTTACGTGGATTCGGCAAAACAACGCTTATTACCCCTCACATCCATATCTCTGCGCGACGTTGGGAAAAGAAAGGGGTGCTCCGCACCACAATAAACAACTGGTTGATCACACTTCTCTATTTTCTGAAATTTTCACCGGTGCAACTCGCTAAACTTTACCGACATATCCGATAAACCGCGCCAGCAAAGATACGGAGTAGCGTTCGTTCCTGCAGTGTGCTGTATCTGTGGGGCTACAATAAAAAAGGGAATTTCCTATACCGTCCGAGACAGGAACAGGAAATTCCCTATATGAAGATGTCAGGATAACTGATTGCTATTCTGACAATAAAACGTGCGCAATTAGCGGGTCTGCTTGATTGAACCCCAAGTTGTCGCTAACTTGTTTTTAGCTTCAACATTAAATTCAGCTTCTTCTGAGAGCCAGTTGTTGATGAATTCAGCGACACCGATACCACGAATATCAGGATTATCGGGCCATTCAGGTTTCGCAGCCTGCCACATCGCGGCGATCATGCCGGTGCCATCTTTACCCGGAGACTTGCTAATAGCAACGGCTGGGTCGGCGTTATTTTTGTCGGCTTCCCCGAAAATAACGAGATCCCAATCAGAACCATCAAACTGCTCTACGTGCCACGGACGATCAGAGTTAAATGCCTTCATTGACGGCATAACTTTTTTGCCGAGAGCTGTCGGTTTCATAGCACCCACGCGGGCACCGAAACTAAGTCCGTCAATATCAAAGACATTGGCAGCACCGGTAGGACCGTTATTAGGGCTGCGGACACCGCCCTCGTAACTCATGTAGAAGATCCAGTCGGCGACGTTAATGACGATATTACCGGCTTCAACGAAATTCTCAACATTAGAGCCATCCGCATCTTTATTCGGGAACTCATAAAGTCCACTCGGACACGTGCCACAAGCCAGAATAATCACATCTTGTTGCCCGTTATCGGTATGTTCCTTGGTCCATTTAGCGAGTGGGGAATTGTCACCTACTTCGTCACCGTCTCCAAAATCATCAATGTTTTCAAACAGGGATTTGACCCCCGGATCATCTTTAATAGCTTTGACATTCTTCGCAACAGCGGCATCAGAAATCCAACCAGGGTTGGTCGGACCTGAATAAAAAGCCAAATCGTTAGCTGAAACTATAGATGCAAAACTGAAAATAGCCACAAGGGCTATACTAAAATAGAATTTTCTCATGATGTGCATATCTCCTTTTGGTTGTCATCAATATGTTAGTTATTTTTCGGATGGCACGTTAAGATGCCATTCCAATTCTTGTTAAAAGCGTTGTCAGAAAGACAACGAGCGACCCAATTTGACCTGATATGTAATATATCTTAAAAGCAAATTGAAGTCAATACATTTTAAACCACTACCGGAGTCATTCAATTGTCACATAATTTCGATTTATCGCGTAAGCACTCCGCTGTAGGAGCGAGTTGTGCTCGCGATCCGTCCCTGAAAATACCTGAAAACCGAAAACTGAATGGCTTTGAACCACTACTGCTTCAGTGTTGCCCACGTTACAGCGAGTTTGCCGTGAGGTTCAACAGAAAGGCTCACCTCACGATGGCTGTCGTAAAGGAAAAGATTGTCAATATAGTAATGCTGGAGTTGATTCGTATGGAAACCCATAACTCCCTTCGGATGCAGATTCTTGGCATCGTTCAAATCTGAAACCTTTTGAAACGAGAGTTCGTTTTGCTGCTTGACATAGAGTTCAAAATTATTATCATTGCCGAGCAGCGCAAGGGTATACCATACTTTTGTGTTAATAGGGATCGGAAACTCGTCTCTAAAGTCAATGTACTCGTTCCATGTCCCTCGATCTTCACCTTCGCGTTTGTACCAACGTGCAGAATTAGGACGACCAAATCCATCAGACGGTGTAACAATCAATTGATAGAAATGTAGGTCGTTTGCCCGGAAAAGGAGTTCCATCTTACTCGGCTGCGGATCACTGAAAAGATAAAAATCAAAACGGAGCCCAAAATCTTCAAATTCTATTATCCCGTATCCAAAATCCTCAGCACCGTTTCCATCACCCGCGACGCGATGGATCTCCAGGTGATCTTTTTTGATATCCCAAGATTCCTTCTGACCCTTCCAGTACTTATCTTTGAGTTTACCTTTAAAATCATCTGCTACAAGCAGTTTGGCGTAACTCATCTGGCACAATAACAGGGTGAAAATTATCAGGCCACAGAAAATAGCAATTTTTCGCATAACAGTTACCTCCGCATACGTAGAATTCTAATCTTATTTTACGTTATATCCCAAAACTTGTCAAGATTTTTAATCCACATTCAGCTAAAGCTGTTACGAGGTGAATAAAACTTACTCTTTTGTCTCCATCTCAATACTCCCATTATTCTGCCAATCATCAGCCTTTTCTTTCAGTTTTTCAAGATCGTCCGGATTTTTGATGTCAACGATGTGCGGCGTAATGATGATCACAATCTCTGTATCTTCCATAGCAGTTTCGGTGCTTTTGAAGAGCCGACCAATCAACGGAATGTCGCCTAAGATTGGCAGTTTGTTTTCTACCTGTTTCTGCTTTTTACGGATGATACCGCCGACAACGATCCGTTGGCCATCTTCAACATCAATATAGACGCTGATGGCATTGTCATCGGTGATAGGAGCATTAAAGTCGGTAAACTCGATGAAATTGCTGGCACTGATGTTATCAATATCCAAGCCAATGGTGCGTTTGCCGTCCTCACCTGCTTTCGACTTGGCGATGTAAGGGGTGATATCAATATTAATACCCACCGGTGGATCGATAAAATCATAGTTGAAAAGCGGTTGGGACACGCTATCACCCAAGATGCTCGTGGTATCAACGCTTTGAAGATAAGGGATCCGACGACCACTACTCCACGTAGCACTTCTGGAATCTCGTGTCAACAGTGATGGTGTTGAGAGGGTTTGGACCTTGTTTTCACGCATCAGTGTGTGGAGGAGCGCCATATATTCCTTGGTCGCTACACCGAGGTTAAACCCAGAAATTTCCTGTTCAAGTCCGAGTTTTCCCTCAAGGCTGCCGATAAGCGGGTTGCCCGGAACTGGGGATACGCCGAAGAGTTTGTTCTCTTGGGCGGTGAGTTCAATACCGAGCTTGGTGGTCTCATCAAGCGTCACTTCAAGAATTTGAATGTCTATCCAAACTTGCCCTCGCACGAAGTCTAACTCTTTAATAAGAGCTTTCACATCGGAAAGATATCGCCGACGCGTGGTGATAAGTAGGGTATTGGTATCGCTCTCAGCAAAGACAGTAACTTTTCCACGCAACGAGTTAATGTCTTGCTGCTGTTGTCTGCCAGCATTCATAACGAAGAATCTAAAACTACTAAAGCCCCCCTGATCTTCACCTTCCCAGACATCTTCCAGGACGTTCTCAAGTGTCTCGGCATCTGCATACTCAAGTCGAATTGCCTCAGTGACCTCTTTTTGATCTTCAGGCGTAGGGATATCCATAGAATTGATAAAGTCTTCGATGAGCCTAAAGTTACGCTGTGTAGCAGTTGAAATGATAATAGCATTCAATGTCGGATAAGCCTCAGCAGTAACGTTGCCTGCTAATGAACCTTGGGTTTGATTACGTAGACTACTTCGAGGTAGATAGTAGAAATTTCTATCGTTTCCAGAGCTGCCTTGATAGGTATTATTAATGACAGCCGCAATATTTTGGGCATCGGCGTATTTGAGCTTATACATGCGGGTGCCCCATTCTTGATCCGGCATGCTGACATCAAGTTTTTCGATGAGGCTATCAATTGTTTCAAAGTTCTGTGCACTCGTTGAAATTAGAATAGCGTTGAGACGCACATCAGCCACGAGGTGAACCTCGCCTTGTACGCCAAACCCACCGCCACCTTCGGAAGGTTCCCGGTATCTGCGTTCCCACCACGGGCGATCCCTGTCGCGACCAGCGCTCCCACCTTCAAAAAGATCTTGTAAACTCGGGACAAGGCTTTCAGCATCCGCATGTTTGAGGAAATAGAGCTTAATCTCTTCTTGGGTCTCCGCTTGGTCAAGTTCTTGGATTACCTTTTCAATGATAGAGAAGTTACGCGGATCCGAAGAGACAACGATAATATTGAGTCGGTCGTTGTGAGAGACGTTGACGGTTCCGACGACCCCTTCTTGATCGAGTCCTTGTTCGCGTTGCCAGTTTCTTAATTTTGCGCGATCCCAAGCATCCATTCTGCGACGGTCATTTCCACTCTCACCGGTGAGGACTTGCTGTAGGGTTTGTGCGACATCTTCGGCAGAGGCATAGTTAAGTCGGAAGGTCCGTATCTGGGTTTGTGCGGTGGGTGAGACATCAAGATCTTTGATAATCTCTTGTAGGAAAACCAAGTTTGCCTCAGAGGCTTTGATAACAAGTGAATTGGAATTAGTTTCAGGGATAATCTTGATTGTGCCGTCGAGGACTTCGTACCCCGTGCCGTCGGCTTTCATCTGTTCGGCTGCGGTTCTCGCCTCTTCCGCAGTGATACGGGCACCCCCGTTATCAGATTGTCTTTCATCGCGATTTTCTCCTTCAAAAATTCTTGTAAGTGCTTGTGCCAAACTATTCGCATCCGCATAAGATAGTGGGTAAATGAGAATCTTTAAGGGGAATCTTTCGCCTTCGTCAGCGACTTGTAGAATTGTAACGATTCGGCGTATATTGGATGAGACATCGGTGATTACAAGCGAATTTGTTGCTGTGTCCGCGAAAATATGCGCCTGTGAATTGAGTAACGGTTTGAGACGATCCACCTGTTCTGAAGCAACGACGTTTGTTAAGCGAATAATATATGTCTGAATCTCATCAGTCATATCAACAAGATCCGGATCCGGTGTAATGCTTTTGACTACGCCTTTTGTACGCATAGCACGCGAGAAGCTTGTAACCAAGAGGGTGCTATTGGTCTGGATGAGCGTGAGATCGTATTGCGTGAGGACGGTTTTGATTTGTTCGACAACCTCTTCAATGGTCACATCTCTGAGATTAATGAGTGAAAATCTTTTATCCCGAATGTCTTCTTCACTGGCAATGATAGTCAGGTCTGTTTCTCGCGAAAGCCATTCAAGAACACCTTTGAGCTCTTGACTGGTAAAGTTAAAGTCGAAACGGATTGCACGACCTTCATCGTCGGTCTGCGCGACACGCATGGTGGTCTCCCCGTCCTGTGCTTGGACCCCGACAAGTCCGGTGATAAGTAATCCGAAACATAGCAATGAAATAAATAGAAATCTTCGTCCTTGCATAACATCCGATCCTTTTTGATTTAATCACGTTTTCCCGCAAACCTTACCAGAAGCTTCTAAGGTATGAATGCCATAGAGCCTCAACAAGATTTAGGCAGTTTTTTAAGACCTGAAACCGATCCACCGGTCTCGGTAAATTTAAAATATTTGAGCGAGGAGAAGGATTTCAACATTCAAGTCTGATCCTTCAGCGCCTTCGCGATTCCGACCGCGTTGTGATTCGGAACGCGATGCTTGTTTATTCGCAGAGATTCGTAAATCGCGGACGGTTAGCCATTTAGCGTTTGTTTCAATGAGATGGTTTAAGTTAACGAGTTTTTCAAGATCTGTTTTGAATTTCATTTCCACGGTGTAAAGCCGCGTCTCATAAGTCGATGGTGCCAACGCAAGCTGCTCCAAAAGGATTGCGGTTTGCGACTGAATCTCTCCGATATACTCGACCAATGCCGCTTGAAGTTCACCTGGAGTGGGGCCTTCCTGAGCATATTCATCCTCAGTTTGGGTCAGAAGATCCAGAAGCCCACTCTTTCTTCGTAACTGGATTTCAACCGTAGCGGGTTTAGCACCGATACCAAAGATACCCGGCGTAGCAGCAGTTTTAACTTTGTGAATTTGGGCTTCAAAGAAGCCTTGTCTGAAATCTGTCGCGCCGCGGAGCTGTTGCATCACCATGTTTTTCAGATATGCAGCGAGTTGAACTCGGAGTCGGATAGGTATTGTCTCGGGGAGCGAGGCGAATCTCCACTCCGCAGATTCTGACACCTCTATAGGGGGTTCCGCATCAGATACCGCCGCGTCTGTCTCGTCCATTTTTTCATCAGTCTCGGATTCTGTATCCTCTGACAGCCACGCATCCATCAACATGTCGAATGTCTCAGCTTCAGCCGCCTGTTCTGCTATCTCCGCAAGCTCCGTTTCCTCTGTTTCTATATGCTTGAAATAGAGATAGAGAACCAGCCTCTCCCGATTTTGTATTGTCAATTTTTGAGTCTGTTTTCCGGAACCGGGCTTCGTCAGGAGTTGGTAATTCTGTTGGATACCGGCACGTTTTATGAGCGCATCCACGCGTGCCCGAATGACCGTCTCCGGCAGTTCGGTGTCAAAGAGGGTCGCTGCACCCTGAGCACCTGTTTGCGCAGGTTGGTCTTCTTGTGCCAACCCAGTAGCTTTGTAAATCTCGGGCTCAATCGGTTTAAGTACCTCTGCAGCATGCACCAAATTCTCAGTTTTTATCAACTGTTCTTGTTTAACTTTGGCACCCTGATTTACAAATAAGTGATAGATGGTAGGGACACCCCGTACCGCGATTAGAAGCAGAAGTACAGCACCTAAAATGCCCAGTAAAACTCGGCTCCTGGGTGTTAATTGGAGATCCAGTTCCATAAAGCCAACCTCTATAAATCCTATCTGTGTAGGCTAAAGCGTTAAAACATCTGAAGCCTATCTTTACGAGCAGACGGTTGAAAACCGTACTGACCGAAACTTATATTTTATTCGACTTACGCATTTTTCTATGATAACGGACATCTTACGCAGGCGGGGTTTGAAACCCCGCCTGCAGTGGGGGCTGCGTAAGTCCTGTTTTATTCCTCTTTCTCGGGTTTTTTATTTTCAAATTCAAGGGTGTTAGACGAAGGCGACGCAATTTGTAATTCTGCCACCTCTGCCGTTTTATCAATCTGAGGCTGAGGCATCGGATAGCGTTTCTTAGCGAATGCCCGAACCGCGGACGCTGTTAAGTTACACCGCACCTGTACTTGGAAGATCTGTTTTCTATTTTGAGAAATTGTCGTAACCTCACCGGGCCGAACATTTGTAAAGACTCCAGATCGGTCAAGCGCGCGCAAAAGTGTATTTATAGCGTTATGGGACGCACCTTCCAAATTAAAAGTAATTCTTGCCGTCTGAGGTTCATGAAGGTTGATAATATTGAAATTGGTCCAAGCGACTTGCGTTCTATCGCTAAACATTTCACTAAGAGCATGCAAAATATCAAGCGGGGACACATTATGCGCTAACATCTCTGTGAGTGCCAATTCACGCCCAAGCTGTGCTTGCGCGGCTGCCACGGGTTGCGCATAACTCGCAAGGCGTGCATCAACCATTTCTGTTCTATGCTTTTGTGAACGTTGAAGCGTATAACTACCAAAGAGGATACCACCAACAATCAAAACACCCAACCCCGCTGTAGCAAAAATTTGGCGTTGCCGTGTCGTTTGCGTCAACGTCGCGGCAGCCTCTTGTGGCAACAAGGAAGGTTGGAGCGTCGAATCTAAAGTACTAAATCCTACGCCTAATGGAACCGCAAGGGTATCTCCCCACTCCTCAAGTATGGTTTTGATCTCTGCGTCTTGAGGATCAATTTTAATATTTGGCTGTTGCTCGATAGCACGAAGCGGATTCCAAAAGGATGTCGGAATGTCAAGTCCTTCTTCTAAAACAGCTGCAAGCTCAGGAACACGTGCCCCACCACCACACAACCAGAGCTCCGTCTCGGTTTCGGACAACCTGGCACTTTCAACACCATCGGTTTCTTCCGCAGCATCAAAACCATCCGATGCCCGATGTGCAGTCGCAGCAGCAATAGAACGCCGTAACTCGCCAACCAATTGAGCTGTCCACGCAGATGTAGGTGCTTCATCCGCCGGAATATGTCGTTTTTCTTCTTCTGCCGTTTCACTATTAACATTCAATTCTTCGCTGATATGTTCAGTGAGCTTGTCACCACCCAAACGGAAACTCCGAGAAAAACGCAGGGCACCACCCTCAATGAAACAAAAATCGGTTTGTGAGGCACCAATGTCAACAACAAATGTAGGCTGGGTACATCCGCTATTTGCCGCTGTTCCGGCAATAGCGATCATTGAAGGCGTGACCGCAGATGCGGACACACCGATCTGTTCAAGAAAATCCAGATAACTTGCGACGGACGCATGTCGGGTGGATATCAACTCTACCGAAGTGGCATCCGGCGTTCGTCTCACATCATGGTAGGTAAAAATTGCTTCTTCAATTTGAAATGGGAGTTCCGATTCCGCCGCAATTGCAACGATATTCGCGAGTTGATCATCGGCTGCGGTTGGTAAGTTGGCTAAACGTTTTGTGCTTACCAGAGATCTCGGCAGCGCCAGCACAACCTCAAGGTCACTCCTATCGAATAGCGAAAGCAGATTTCCTTTCTGTGCCGGACTGCCTAAGGATGCCCAAAGGTGTCTTATCGATTCAGTCACCTGTTGCTTATCATCCTTGTCTGTGTATGTAACGACTCCCGCATTGGTGAGACGCAAAGTCCCGGATGACTGTTCAAACTGAACCATTTTCGCTGTATGCGTGCCGATATCTATCGCCACAACTCGTTTTTTTGCCATTTTTTCGTCAGCAGTTAGCAATCAGGCAGAAGAGGTTTTTGATACGCTTGCGGAAATACCCAAACAAAACGCCGTTCTTTACTGATCGCTGAAAGCTATTCCTCTAATTCTGTCGCCAATATTGGACGATGACTTGGTCACCCGTCCGATCAATAATACCGATACAGGTCGAAACAATTCTACCTGCAGCATCAACACCGTTTGCCTCAATACGATAACCGTGCGAGCGGTAGGTTACCGAATCGGCAACTTCACGGAACGTCTCAAAGTTGATCTCTTCCATCTCTGACAGTTGTGAGATACTGGTGAACGGATTTCCCTGTATTTCTTCGTCAGTATAATTCTGTATCGGTGAATCGTCTGGCGCATCTTGTTCACGGCGTTCAACGATTGCCCGTGCTTTTTCCAGGTCCATCCCCGGTAGCAGTGCTAAGACTTCCGGCGAAGCGGTGTTTATATTAACAAGTCCGCTGCGCGTATCTCCATCTTTAAGCGTTATTTTATCAACAATACCGATGAATTCTTGCTGTGTTAATATTTTGACATCTTTAATAGCATCTATGTTCTGAAAAAAACCTTGCGAGTTCCGATGATCAATAATACGATCGGCAATACCGCGGTCAACACCATCCAGAGATTCCAAGGTCTCAACATCAGCAGTATTGATATTAATTTGTCCGTCATCGTCGTCTTCTTCGTTATTTTCTCTTGTCTCGCCACTCGGATTTTCAGCGATAATTTTGTCTCGGATATTGTTAAAGAGATCATCAGATACTGCTTGCACGTCCATAAGGGCAGCGAATTTGTCAAACTCACGCTGCTGAATCAGTGATTCCGCCTCAGCTTCTGAAAAGACTTGACCGAGTTGCGTTTCAATTTGTGTCAACTGCTGTGTGTCCGCTGTATTGACGTTAATAAGCGGTTCTCCATTGGAATCGGTGCTTGTATCAATCGAATATATGGTCGCCAAATCCACAAGCCCTGGTTGTGGATCTACTGACGTGTTCTGTAGATTTCCAAGACCCGCCGTTGAAAGCCCTGGGGCTGTGCCTGTAGTGCTTTGTGTATTCGCAACGCCCTGTGTAGGTGCCGCCATTTGTTGGGGGCCATAAAGGAACTCAGATGTCATCCCTACTGCTCTGGCGAGATCTCGAACTGTCCGATACGGCTGCCCTTCTACGATGGCGTTAGCAAGTTCCTCTGTCTGGGCATCATCCGGTGAAGCCCCCACCTGTGCCAGCAAATTACTGATAAGTCCAACATCCGCGGCATTGATATTAACCTTCGAGGCTTCATCCGTGATTGCCACGTTATAGTTTAGGAATTTTCCTGTCTGAATCCCATCTGCAACTTGCCCCGTGATAGGTGCTGCCCAACTCTCACCAAGCGAATCGAAAGGGGTCTGGTCCGTTCGCATGACAGCGAGTGTCCACTCAAATCCTGCCTTTGCAGCGTAGTGATACTTCCCTCTATCCAAGAAATTCCGTTGGGTCCGCTGTTCTATATGGATCGAATAAAGCAGTTGTGCCGCCAAAATAGAGAGAATCGTGAGTATCCAGAGCGTTGAAACGAGGGATAATCCACGCTCTTCCTTGTAGAATGGATAGGTAAACCTGTTTGTAAATAGCATCATCTATCGACCCTCTTAAGGGGCACCCTCCGCACCGCCACCAGCCGTTGCACTTGCTGGGAGATACACCATCGTTGATTGTGTCATACTATTTGATGGCATCACTGGTTGATTTTGGGACGCAAACTGGGTGGTATTTGTACTTGCAGCTTTCTGTGTTTCTCCTTGGACAGTTATTAGGATTTGGATAGCACTTGGAACACTTTCAGGGTCATCCCAAGAGGCGTTCCACACTTCCGCCTCGCCGTCAAAATACTGCAGATCAAAATTAGCAAGTCCCGTAATGAGCGTTGCGACATCAACGTAAATCGGTTCACCGTTTTCATCTGTCTCTGGGGGCGTTCCACCTTGCAAGAACGGACCGATAACAACTTCTGGATCGAGAGTTGTGGTGGTAACGCGAAAGAGGGCATATCTACTATTCTCTTCGGCACCTATATTTTCTGTAGAAGCACCTCGGAAATTATCTGAATTCAGAATGGATTCACCGGCGGCCGGTTCTGCAGCGACAAAGTACGCCACACGTTGAACGTCGCTTAAAAGTGGCAAAGGCACTTGTGAAGCATTTTGAGATTGGAAACTTGAAAGCTGCTCCATAAAAGGATCGGGATCTGTCTTCACGAGCGTGACAAAACTGAGCATATCCCTATCGCCTAACTGGCTGGGTCCATCTTGCGTGTAGAGTGCCAGCTCTGGTTCTTGAGGTGAGACTTGTATGTTCCCCAAGTCGGTTACGAGGCGATCCATCGCAAAACGACACCTTTGCGCAGCCAATATTTTTTCTTCTGTCTGGTGGTAGGCATCCACAGCCGACTTGAAAGCGAAATACGCTGACCCGCCGATAATAACCAGGATGCTAACTGCCATGAGCATTTCAATGAGTGTTAACCCACTTTCATTCGTTGCCTGAGGGGATGTTTTTTCAATTTTCATGTCTACGGTATCCATTGAAACGCTGCGAAACAATTATCGACCACCAGACTGTTGTCCTTGCTGCGTTTGCGCATTTTGTCGGTCAGCGATATAGGTGTTCATAGACATAGAACGTTCTCGGTTTCTATGCTGCCACGTAACGGTTACTTGAACCTGTCGGATATTTTCAACTTCTTCAGATTCTACGTCTTCAACGATAGAACTCCAGCGGTAGCGGGTACTATTACCGAATTCGCCTGTGTCCTCACCTACATCCGGATAACCCGCCATTTCAATTTCTGACATCCGAAATTTAAGAAGGTAAAGTGCCGTGGTCGTGTTGTCTGAAAGCCCTTGATTCCGTGCAGCAGACGCAAAGACGTGTAAAAGCGCAGGGAGTACCGCCGCCAAAATTGCTAATGTTACCAGTATCTCAACGAGCGTAAAACCGTTTTTTTCTCTTGATACCGAGTGTTTAATTAGTAGTTTCATACTTTTAATCTCTGCTCGGAGATATTAGCAAGTTAATTTTGTGAAGTTGTAAAGCCTAATGTTTCAATTTCTTCAGATGTAAGTTGTCGCACAATAACGCGACCGCTCGCAGCTTCAACAGAAACAGTCATGACCTGATTTCGTGTGTTTTGAAGGTACACAAGTGCCGCCTCTGAGGATGCACTCGGTGAAAAATAGATGTACCCTACGCCCGAATCATTTTGAACAGTCTGACCATTGCGATTCGTCTCCAGTGCTGCTAATGTAACCCCCGGCTCCATCGGATGCGGCACGCCCAAAATACCACTCGCACGCCCCGACATCCCTTGTTCAACAGAATTTGTTGTTGCCTGCGGGGTTACGTTCGTATTATTTTGTGCTGCTGTGCCTACTGTAGAATTTCGGGCGGTAAGTGCTGATGAGAGTGGCGTACTTGGGTTAAATGTTTCACTGGAAGCAAGCCAGCACTGACCGTTGTCAATATCAAAGACAACCAAATGTGCCGTTTGATCGGTGATTGCCATATCCCGCGCGAATGTGAGGAGATTGCGGATTGTAGAGGCTGATGCTTTTAATCGACGCGTTGTCGCGAATCCCTTCAGCGTCGGCATGGAAATCGCAGATAATATGCCGATTAGCACCAAAACGAGCAATAATTCAGTGATCGTGAAACCACTTTGGGGTTGAGAAATAGGCGAGATGAAAACACCTCGCCTACTTGTCGTCTGTTTCACTGTTTTTTAATACACTGCGGTTGATTCTTCAACCCAATTCGTGATGTCCGCATCCAACTCGGTACCCCCAACCTTACCATCTTTACCCATTGAATAAAGATCATAGTCGTAACCATAATGGGTACCCGGATGGCGATAGACGTAGGCATTACCCCACGGATCTACAAAATTCGGGCTACCGATATACGGACCATCCCAGTTTGCTGGCGCAGGACTCGGCGCACGCCACAAGGCGTTTAATCCTTGTTCGGTTGTCGGATATTCGCCTGTTGCCAAATTATATTGTTCTAATGCCGTTTTCAGACCGCCAATCTCTGTTTGAGCCTTCGCAACATTTGCTTTTTGCGGGGCATTCATGACCCGCGGGGCAATAAAGGCTGCTAAAATCCCCAAAATAACAATAACAATCGTCAGTTCAATTAGCGTTAATCCGGATTCATCGGATTTTAGTTGCTTGAACATTTAAGTCTACTCCTGTGTTATTATATAACATCGTAAGGCGCGTTTTGCACCTAAGATACATATTAACCGCTTAGTAATTGATTCGCCTCGAAGATCGGAAGAATCATCGCTACTGCGATGAAACCGATAATCACTCCCATCAGTAGAATGACAAGAGGACCGATCGAGCTGGTTAGCCGTTCGAGGCTCTTTTTTATTTCTACATCATAGTATTCTGAAAGTTTACCGAGCATGTGGACAGGTTCACCTGACTCCTCGCCAACAGCCACCATGTGCGTGACGAACTCAGGAAAATCCTTACTTTTGCTCAGCTCGCGAGAGAGCGTAGAACCTTGCTCAACCTCTACTTCCGCTTCGGCGATCACGTTGCTGTATACCTTGTTGCCTATCGTATCTTTGACGACCTGGAGGGCAGGCAGCATCCGTACGCCATTTTCCAAAAGTGTTGCCATCGTTCGCGTAAAACGGACAATCGCAAACGTGCTGATTATTGGTCCGATAAGTGGTATTTTGAGTTTCAACCGGTCAAACCAGACTTTGCCTGCTTCGAGCCGGAGATATTGCCTTAGCCCAGCCACACCTAAGATGATGGCGAGTAGCCCGACCCACCAGTAGGTTTGGAAGGCATCGGTTGCACCAATGAGGATGCGTGTTGGCATCGGCAATGCGACCCCGAGATCATTGAACATCGCCGTGAATTTTGGTATTACAAGAATCATGAGTACCGCTACAGCTGAAACGCTGAGCGTCAACAGAATAATAGGATAAAAAAGTGCTGAGATAACATCGTTTTTTAGAAGTCTTTGGCGTTCCGCAAATTCGGCAAGCCGCTCGAGGACTAAACCCAAGACACCACCACTCTCTCCGGCTTTTACCATATTAATATAGAGGTCGGAAAATGCCTTTGGGTGTTGTGTCAGCGCATCGTTAAAAGTTGCACCGTGTTCAACATCATATTTCACTTGAGAGACGATACGGTTGAGTGCTGGGTTCTGGATCTGACTGAGAGTGACCTCTAAAGCACGAGGTAGTGGGACGTGAGCATTCACCAGCGTCGCCAATTGATACGTGAAGAACTCAACGTCTGCCGCTTTAACACCGCCACTGCCGATTTTAAGCCATTTGCGAACATCGTTTGAGGCATCTTCCTCTGTCTCCTCAACAATATCCGTGGGCCAATAACCCATCTGCCGTAACCGAGAGATGAGCTCGGCTTTAGAGTCTGCTTCCAGTGTGTTTTTCACACTACCGCCACTATGTGTGAGTGCTTCATATCGGAATAACGGCACAATCAACCCCCGTCACAATATAGAACCATAAGTATAGACTAAAAACGCTTTAGGTTGCCCCACATCGTAGTCAGTTTCGTCCTGGGGTTTACTAACAACCCATCCCTGTTCGGGATACTGTCGCCGGTGATCACTACATTGTCGAATCTCGCTGTTTGATTTGCGAGCCCTAAGCCCGCGGCGCCTGTCAAAAAGTCTTGAAGCCCGTTCAGCTGCAGTGCTGCCAATTCCCGCCCTTCTTTAGCGGCATGCTCTTTTCTGATAGCATCAAAACGCTCAAAACTTCTACGGTTTGGTAGTTGCACAGGTCCAATAACCAGATTTCCATTAATCCAAAAGTTTAGGATGTCTTTTTTTACTTCCAACTTTAGCTTCGACCATCTGTTTAATTTCAAAAATCGAAAGCGTTTGCTATGCGAAAATAAGAACGTATTTGGGTCCCGAAAATTGCCAGCAGCAAACTTAACTTCGGAGATGTTGTCAACAAATGGCAAATCGCCGATGAGGCACCATACACCCCAACTCCCTTTGATGCGGGCGGTAATAACAATATTGCTGGGACCTCGATTATCAAGCGGTTTGACATCAAATTCAAAGGTGTAATCTCGCCACGTCTCATCGCCAACCGTGAGGAAACGGGTCCAGCCATCTGGACTTACCGCGTGAAGTTCACCCGCAACGATCTCCCAAGAACCCGGCACCGCATCAGCCATGAGAAGTTCTTGCCATACACCGAAGTTATTATCAAAATCTTCCAGAAATGTACCCGCGGATGCCGAGAGTGTAAAGAGTAAAATCGCACTGCCAATCGCGATTAACTTCATTGAAACTCTCCATAAAAAGAGACTTAAACAACTTCCCCGAAATCGAATTCATCTTCTTGCGTCAATCGCAGGACTTCGTCAACTGTTGTAAATCCGGCAGTAACTTTGCGCCACCCGTCTTCACGTAAGCCTTTCATGCCCAATTGGACTGCCAGACGGCGAATCTCATTTGTTGATGCCTGTTCAAGTGCTTTTGAACGGATTTCATCAGTCATGAACAAAACTTCAAAAATGCCAATTCTCCCCCTGTACCCTCTGCCTCGACACTCTTTGCACCCGCTTCCGACGACCGCTCGCGGAATTTCAAGGTCTTGGGGGATGGTAACCTTGTGTCCATTACCGTTATTACCGTTCCCTATAAGCCCCATCAATTCATCTCCGTCGGGCGAATACATCTCACAACACGCTTGGCAAACACGGCGAGCAAGTCTTTGGGCAATGATCCCTTCCACCGTCGAAGCGACGAGATAAGGTTCAACATTCATCTCAATAAGTCGCGCGATAGCGCCGGGAGCATCGTTTGTGTGAAGTGTGCTAAAGACAAGGTGTCCCGTCAGTGAGGTGTGAACCGCCATCTCTGCGGTTTCGTAGTCACGAATCTCACCTACCAAGACTTTATCTGGGTCCTGACGCAGGATGTGGCGTAGCCCAATGGCGAAAGTGAAATCAATATCCGGATTGACTTGGATTTGGTTGATACCTTCTAACTCATATTCAACTGGATCTTCAAGGGTAATGATTTTAACGTCAGGCGAGTTAATCTCTTTTAGACAAGCGTAAAGTGATGTCGTTTTCCCGCTACCCGTTGGACCGGTGGCAAGGATAATGCCGTGCGGTTTACGAATCATGCGCTCAAAAAGTTCGAGGTTGTCTTCGGTTAAGCCGAGTTCTGCAAGTCCAAAGTCAATAGACTGCCGATCAAGGATACGGAGAACAACGCTTTCGCCATGCGGGGTTGCAACAGTCGGGACAGTAGAAACACGAAGGTCTATTTGCCTGTTTCCGACACTCCCAATTTGCCTGCTGATCTTTCCGTCCTGTGGACGTCTACGCTCGGCGACATCCATATCAGCCATAATCTTGATACGGGACGTGATCGCCGATTGCAAATAGGCAGGCGGCTGCGGTTGGTCTTCTAACACGCCGTCAACACGAAACCGGATCTTAAGCTGCGTTGGATAAGGTTCAATATGGATATCACTTGCCCCCATCCGAACCGCATCAATGATCATCTGGTCAACGGCGTGGATAACTGTCGGATCTTGACTAAGGTCTTTCTCATCGATCCCGAAGTCCTCAATGGTCTCACGTTCAAGGGTCTCAGTTGCCCCGACAGGTCCCTTGATACCAGCACTGAGAAGGCTCTCAGCTGTGCGTCCATAGAGACGGATAATCGCTTCATCGATATCTGCCTCACCAGCAAGAACTGGGATCACTCGACAATTGGTGATGAGTTCAATCTCGTCAATAAGAACGACATCTAAGGCATCCGCCATTGCTACGGTAAGTTCATCGTTGTTTAATTCAATGGGAACAATTTTGCTACGATATGCGAACCCCGCGGATATTTTTTCAAGTGTGTTGTCTTCAGGATTAACCCCCTCCAATTGGACAAGAGGTGTTCCAGACTCTACACTCTTTGTAGCAAGCGCAAGAAGGTCGGACGGCACGCCATGCTTGGAAAGCACAGCTGCTTCGGAGGCATCAGTTTCTTTTAATTCTGCGACGATATCTGTATAGACTTGCTCCGAGATGAGAGATGCTTGGCGCATCACCTCAACAACCGAAGCTGTATTCTGTATCTGTTGCATAGTGTAATTGCTCTTGTGTCGGCGGAGATTTGGTCCCCACGCAAGCCGTACATTTTGTGGTGTCTTTTCGATAATTTGTTTTATATTTTCTCTTTATCGCTAATTAAGACGCATCAACCACAAATAAGTTTAACAAATTGCTTAACAATTTATGTTTCACATTCTGGGCAGCAACATTCCAGCATATACTACTATAAAATACTTATTAATAGTATTAGACGCATAAAAACCTATTCTTCGACAAATAGGCGGAAAAATTGGTGCTCACTTCTACAACATTTACGCGATACCTTATTTCGCTGCCTCAATGCGTCGGATCGCCTTTTGCGCAGCACTACGAACGTTTTTAGAACTATCCTCCAGTGCATGGGTCAATGCGGTTACCGCATCGGGGGATTGCGTGCGCATCTCACCTAATTCGTCAGCGGCGTTCCGTCGAACATCCGAGTCGGTATCCGTCAGTGCCACAAGGAGCGGTTTTACAACCATCGCATCGGATTCACCCTTCTTTACGAGTGCCTCACCGATCGCACCAAGCACATCAACGATGTGTCCACGCGTAGCGGCTGATGGATTGTTCGTCAGTGCATCTACTAACATCGGTGTGATACTCGCAGCACGGCTTTTACCGAGCTTAATCAACACGTCTTCAGCACGTGCCCGTACCGACTTAGCATCATCTGACAGGGCAGGTATCAACGCGGCGAACGTCTCAGGGGAAGCCGCTCGTATATCAGACAACTCAACTATCACGTTTGTTCGGACTTTTGTTGAATCGTCATCCATACTCAGAATTAAAGCATCGCGGATGGTGTCAGTCTCTTGTCCATTTTTTGCGAGTGCCTCGCCGATCCGTCCTAAAGCATCAATGATGTCGTCACGCGTATTTGATGAACCTCTACGCCTGACCTCAATGAGTGCAGGAACAACAAAGGCAAGAGACTTCGCAGATGTCGGGGCGACATCATCTAATTCTTGAACTGCCTCACGGAAAACCTCAGGGGAATCGTCTTTGAGTGCTGTCGTCAAAGCGATCGCCGCAGTATCATAATTCTTACCGGCTTTCCGCGCATCTTCACCGATTTCACCTAACGCTTCAACTGCCTTTCTGCGTATACTTCTCGATGGATCCTGCAGCATGAAGACAAGCGCATCCGTCCCCGGACTCCCAATTTCTTCAAGGAAATCGACAAATTGACGTTTTACAGCGGTTGGCTCGTCCGTTAAAGTTGGCGCGACCTGCGCGAGTAAATTCGATTGCCACCTTGCTTGCTGTGCGTTATATTCTGCTTTAAGCGTATCAAGTTCCGCAGTGAGTTGCGGAAGGACTTCCTTTTCTGATTCTGCTGTCGCCTCCTGAAATTGCAGCAGCTGGCTAATTCCAAAACCGAGCAACACCGTAGCAACCACTGTTGTTATCCAAAACCATCGCTTTGTTTTTACAGTCTGTATAAGTCGTTTCTGAATTAACATCGTTACCCCCTTAATTAGTTGAACTATAAGGCTAAAGTCTACTAATTTTCCATAGACCAAACGTAGAACGGAACAAGTTTCGCGATGACTTCAAGTGGTGTATCTTCTATTGATAGTACGACTTCAAGCAATACCTCACTATCTTCTACCGAAATCCATGCCAGCAATGGTGTTGTTTCTTCGGAACTGACAAGGACTTTGTCAGCAGGCGGTGTTCCTTCCCCTGTTGCTTCTAAAACTCGTGCTAAATTTAGGTGTGCAAATACTATCGGGTTTTCCGGTACTTGCTTCAAATAAGCGGGGCGCTTTTTCTCTTTTACTCCATCTACGAGTGCGTGCATCTGCTCTTCTGAAAAACTCAAAAGAAACCGACCGTCCACCTCACTATAATAGATATTTGTCGCGAACTCCGACAGCGTTGCTGTATTATAAACCGTTTGAGAAACGGAAATATTTTGTAGGTTAGAGAGACTATTCGTGAATTGATTCCATTTCAGAAGATTCTGAGGCTTGAAGATTAAACCGCCGTGTGTTTCTACGGCAGCAGCATCTATTGTAAACGAATTATCAGCGTTAATCTCGAGAGCCTCAAAGGCTGTTGGATCAAATTGAGATAAGTCAGCGACCGACAAAGCAAGCTCTCCAGTTAACGCGGTCATCACATCATCTTCCAGATCAAGGTTCAAAAGCCCCTCCACATAAGAGATGCCTTCGATGAGGGTATCTGTCAGATTTTTCTCCATCTCGGAACGAACGATTTCCCAGATGCCTTTCATGACATTCGGGGTTACGGCAACAAATATATCCTCTTCACCGGACAACGCGTTTAAAATTTCGAGTTTCTTACCTTTCTCCAGAAACAAACTGATCTCGTTTTCTGAAAAATCTGGGGCATTACGGTTGAATCGCACAGCCATTTGATAGAGAGGACCGGGTTCCATCAAATTAAGCCGGATGCATACAGATTGAAAGATAGGAAACCGTGTCCGTCTCCACTCATCTAAATCGCCTATCTCTACCAAGGAGAGCGCGTGTTCCATGTCAGCAAATATGACCGCTTCTCCTGAGCCCATTTTCTTTCGCATCCCGCCAAATACCTCGTTATCCCGGATAGATGGCGCGGCTTTCCCGTAGGTATCCATCAATTTCTCGAAAGCCCCTTCGCCTACACCAAGCACGAGAAACTCACCGGCAAATCCATACTTAGCAATATTCTGATCCATTTCCAGCACATTGTAGCGAACCCGCTGGTACACACCCGCATCCAAGCGTAAGGTCGTTGTGCCACTCAAGCCTATAGCACCCTCAGCAATTTTGGTGAACCGTTGGAGTTCGCTGAGATTCCCACCCGAATGGGCAACGAATCCAACTTGTACAGCGCGTGTTTCGTCTAACCAAACGGCTAATGCTGTCTGATACCCAATTGTTCCAAGGACGCTTAGCAGATCTGTACTCAGAAAAGCCTCTGCCATCCTGATCCCGTGTCGAATGCCCTCTGACTCACTTGGCAACAAGGCAAGTGCTTTCTGCCAAGTTTCGGAAGTCTCAATTTCATTGTAGACCTCGTCTATATGCTGAAGTTGCACATACAGAACACTCTCCTTTGGCATGAAGTCTTCAACCTTTGCGGCATTCGCTGCAAAAGCAATACTAATAAGCGAAAGAACAAAAATGGTTGTTTTCAACTTGTGTCTCATGAGATACCTCTATGTGTGCCTCCAAAGTACGCCGAATGTTTTTTATGGAACCCGGATGTCCTCAACGAGTGCCTTCACCTCATCAGGTGGCGGTGCGGTCAAGGCTGACACACTGATCGAGACAATAAAGTTTAGCACCATGCCGAGCGTTCCGATCCCTTCAGGTGAAATGCCCCATAACCAGTGTTCTGATGTATTAAGTTCCGGACTAATAAATTTGAAGTAGATAATATATGCCGCAGTAAAGGTGATACCGACAATCATACCGCTGACTGCCCCTGCTTTGTTCATCCGTTTGGAGAAGATGCCCATAACAATCGCCGGGAAAAAGGAACTTGCCGCAAGCCCGAAGGCAAATGCAACGACTTGCCCCACAAACCCGGGTGGGTTAATGCCGAAATACCCCGCGATACAGACGGCTACACCGGCTGCAATGCGCGCAGCAGCTAACTCCTGTTTCTCTGACAATCCCGGTGCGATGCTACCTTTGAGCAAGTCATGCGCGACCGCCGTGGAAATTACCAATAGCAAACCTGCAGCTGTTGACAACGCAGCAGCCAATCCGCCAGCAGCCACTAATCCGACAACCCAATTCGGGAGTTTCGCAATCTCAGGGTTCGCTAATACCATGATGTCTGGATCAATTTCGAGTTCATTTTGTATCTCTGATTTCGGTCCTCGGTACTGTATCTTCCCATCGCTATTCAAATCGTCAAATTCAATCAGCCCTGTTGCCTCCCAATTTTTAAACCACTCCGGCACATCCTCATATCTGACATCTGTTAACTCACCATTTTGTTCATATCTAACGGTTTTGAGAAGATTCGTCCGGGCAAACACAGCCACTGCCGGTGCAGTTGTATAGAGAATCGCGATGAACAAGAGTGCCCATCCTGCTGAAATCCGTGCCTCAGAGACTTTTCGCACGGTATAGAATCGGATAATCACATGTGGAAGTCCTGCTGTTCCTAACATCAATGCCGCGGTGATGAAAAAGACATCGATAGTGCTTTTACTTCCATCCGTATATAAGTTAAATCCGAGTTCCTCGCTCAAGCCGTTAAGTCGATCCAGAAGATATAGCCCTGAGCCATCTGCCACTTTTCCCATCAATCCGAGTTGTGGGATAGCGTTGCCTGTAATCAGGATAGAGATAAAATAGCAGGCACGAGAAACGCAAAAATCAGCACACAGTATTGGGCAACCTGCGTGTACGTAATGCCTTTCATGCCACCAAGCACCGCATAAAAAAACACAATTCCCATACCGATGAGTACACCCGTTTCAACATTGACACTCAGAAACCGGGAAAAGACAATCCCAACACCCCGCATCTGTCCCGCCACGTAAGTAAATGAGACAAAAATTGCACACACCACGGCGACAATCCGAGCCAGTTGCGAGTAATACCGATCGCCTACGAAATCAGGGACAGTATACTTCCCGAATTTGCGGAGATAGGGTGCCAATAACAACGCCAGCAGCACGTAGCCACCTGTCCATCCGAGCAGGTAAACGGAACCGTCACGCCCCATAAACGAAATAAGACCTGCCATTGAGATGAAAGAGGCGGCACTCATCCAGTCTGCTGCTGTCGCCATACCATTGACGACCGGATGTACGTTGCTCCCTGCAACATAGAACTCCCCTGTGGACCGTGCCTTCGACCAGAGCGCGACACCGATATACAACGCGAAGGAGAGTGCTACCATCACAAATGTCCATGCTTGTACGCTCATGATTGTTCTGCCCCCTCTTCATCTTCGGGTTGTGCGTATTTCTTTTCCAAACGGTTCATCAGCCACGCATAGACAAAGATGAGTTCAACAAAAATCCAGATAGATGCCTGTTGCGCGAAATAGAAACCGAGTCGGTATCCCCAGAATTGAATCTTGTCGAGTTGTTCCACAAACACAATTGAGCAGAGATACGATGTAACAAACCAAATCGCTAATAAAATAGCGAGGTATTGCAGATTCTTCCGCCAATACGCTTTATTCTTTTCTGATGTTTCCATGAATGATCCTCCAGATTTATTATATATAAACTTTAAGAATGGCGTTCAGAAATCTACGTTAAACGGTATCAAAAAACGATGCCACTGTCAATAATTCTCTGGAAACATCAACCGCTCGACGTGTTCAATCAAAATGTGCAAGACTTTAATATGGATTTCCTGTATGCGGTCAGCTGTATTGCCCGGAGCAATCAGGCATATATCGCAGTGTTGCTTAAGATTGCCGCCATCGCCACCAAGCAGCCCAAACACCCGCATCCCACGTGATTTCGCTGTCGCTGCTGCACGTACAACGTTTTCAGAGTTCCCGCTGGTTGAAAGCACTACGAGTAGATCATCAGGGTGTCCGAGTGCTGAAAGTGGACGCGCGAAGATCTCGGCAAATCCAAAATCGTTCGCTGTGCAAGTGATATGGCCAGCATCGCTGAGGGCAATTGCCGGTAGCGGTCTCCGGTCAGCCCGAAACTTTCCGGTGCATTCTTCAGCGAAATGGACGGCGTCGCACAGACTTCCACCATTTCCACACGTGAAGATCCTACCTTGCCGTTCAAATACGTCTTGCATCATCTCTGCTGTCTCCGCGATGGTTGCGATATTCTCAGGATTTCGGATAAACCGATCAAGTACATCCCGCGCTTCCAACAACGCACCGCGAATGCTATGTAAAATATCCATAAGTTCTTAGTTCCCAAAGGAAGAATAGAAGAAGCAATTATTTCAGGATTAGCATCTTCCGCGTGGATTTGAATTTTCCTGCTGTTGATAATGTATAGAAATAGACACCACTCGCGACAGATTCACCTGTTTCATTTCTGCCATCCCAATACGCAGCAACAGTTTTGTTTTCATAAACCCCAGATGGTTTGTGTCCAAGGTTAAGGGTACGTATCATAGTCCCGTCTATTGTATAAATGGAAATAGTTACATCTGCTGATTGCGCTAACTGATACGGTATCCATGTCTCTGGGTTAAACGGATTAGGATAGTTTGCTAGAAGTGCAGTCTCTTTTGGGGTCAATGATGCTAATAGATATTCTAAGAAAAGAATACCCCTTTGTGATGTTGAGTCTGTCAAGTTTAGTTGTTGCGCTTCAGTGAGCCACTGTTGCACCGTCGCTCTTGATGGTAACTCCTTAAAGCTGCTGCGATGGTGCCCGGAAGGTGCCTCTGCTTCTCTACCCATTCCACTGGCAACCGTAATTAGGTCTTTGATGTCTACGACTCCATCGCTGTTAACATCCGCTTCAGTTTGCCCTTCGTCCCCGAAACGCGCAGCGACAAATGACAAGTCCAATATATCTACAGAACCATCACCGTTTACATCCCACGGAGGTTCTATCACCTTGCCCGAAATCGCTATATAAGGCAATCTTTCACCATCACTATTAGAAAGGATTGCGGTTAAACTGATAGTTGACGCTTTACGCGAAATAACTTTGAAGGTTATTGTAGCAAGAGTGCCATCACCTTCGCCCGCCTCCGCAGTTGAGACGTTGCTAAAGGACACACTTCCAAGTTTTCTTATTATTGGTCCCCTATAAACCTTGTCAGAAAAATAATCACCGTGAGCATGAGATACATAACTTAATGAATCGCGATCGTATTCTACAATGACCTCATACCCTCTAACATCTTGCCCACCAACAATGTTAATATCAATCTTAAATTGCTGACCGATCGGTGGAGATTCAATAGTTGACGGCATGATGTTAACGCGGGTAGAGAGATCCCACAAGCGAACTGTATGATCACTACCGCCACTCGCTAATGTTTTACCACTCGGACTGAATGTAACAGCATAAATATCAGACGTATGACCAGTGAGGGACGTAATCTCACTTTCAGTCGCAATATCCCACAAAGAAATATTACGACTTGAATACACACCTGCAAGCATTGTTCCATCTGAGTTAATCGAAACATCACGCAAATTAACTGAAAGCCCCTCTTTATGTTGACCCGTGGCGGTGTCCCATAAACGGATTGTGCCATCATTACTCTTACTCGCGAGTGTTTGACCTTCCTCTATAAATGAAATATCATAAATACTGTTTGTATGCCCCGTGAGGGTCTGCTTATGGAAACCTGTAGTAGCACTCCACAGACGTATCGTGCGATCAGAGCTTCCACTCGTGAGCGTTTGACCATCTGGACTGAACGCAACACTATTTATAGTTTCAGAATGTCCTTCAAGTGTTACTTTGTATAAGCCTGTAGTAGCATTCCATAGACGTATTGTGTGATCAGAACTCCCACTCGCGAGTGTGTTTCCATCTGGACTGAACGCAACACTCCTGACAGAGCTGTTATGTCCTTCAAGTGTTACCTTGTATTGCCCAGTGATAACATTCCAAAAACGAATCCTACCATTTTCGCTTCCACTTGCAAGTGTCAACCCGTCTGGACTAAAAGCTACAGAATAAATATAAGAATTGTGACCTGTGAGCGTGTATTTATGCGTTCTTGTAGCAACATCCCACAAGCGAATTGTTCTATCTTCGCTCACACTCGCAAGCGTCGTCCCATCAGGGCTGAAAACAATTTTAGTGACCCTACTTGTATGCCCTTCAAGACTCGTATAAGGAAAATCTTGAGCGAAAGTGCTTAATGAAAAAACAGTTAAAAGAATAAATAAAATCAAGATTATTTTCATAGCGAGGTACCCTTTAGATTCAATTGCTGAGCGTTGGCGATTTTAAACTTGGGACTTATACATTTCCTCTTAAAGTCCCCCTGATAAGGGGGACTTAGGGGGTTTAAAACTAAAAAATCTACTATCGCGCGCTAAATTTGCGTAAGTCCTGAAACTTACTTTTTCTGTTTACTACCTAATGAATGTCCTCCGTGTCGTCGTGAACTCATCTACATTTCAGCGCGAATTTCGCTGCCGTAAATATATCTGAAAATCAATTCCTTTTCCATAGGATGATCATAGCGTCAGCACCTTCACTGGTAAAAAGGTTTCCATTGGGGGTAAACACAACACTTGATATTCTTATCATTGCAGCAATTGGACAAAAAAGCAGGGCAATTTCAAATGCCCTGCATACATTACTATATCCTGCCTATAAAATAACAATAACTCTCTGTACGGGACAAGAGCGTAAACACATTAGTCTTGTTTGTGGGATTTGACTGGCGGTAGCGATATATATTTCCAACCTTCCGCTTTGTTCTTTATATTTTCTGCCTTCAAATAATCAACAAGTTCCTGCATAGTTTTGAACCGGGCGTTGAATTCTGCTTTCATCCGGTAGCATTCTTCAAGAACGGGATCCATGGGTGGATGCGGTTTCTCTTTCATTGTCATTTCCTCAATTAATTCTGCAGGGGTGCAGAGGATCGTAGGTTGATATCCAGCGGCTTGACAAACCTGATCAATATGCTGTCGCTTAGTTTCGTTCACAATATGTTTATAGTTCCAAGAAGTTAAATGCTCAATGCCATTTACCACGGCAACAGCAATATGTTGAGCATCCGTTTGTGATTCCTTTGGAACAGCACCTGCATTTATCAATTCCATGGCAAGTATAATTGCCTCTGGAGACAGTTCCAATACTGTAAGACCTGCTAACGCGTCAATTCTACGCTGTGCTGCGATTTCATTGCCTTGTCTAATTTCTGTGATGACTACATCCGACACGACAAACTCAAAGGTATCGGAGTAGTTTTCCCAGAACTGTTGTGTAACTCGTTGTCGTGCACCTAAGGTCGCATCTGTGCTGGGACGCGCTACTAAGTAACTAACGACTGTGGTTTCGATGTATACTTTAGGTTTTATTTCTTCATATTTTAACATGCAATCAATTTACTTTCAAACGCTTCTATTTATTAAGGAGCAGTTGCTCTCGTGAATATTTCTAAATCCGGAAAATTTCGCCTAACTTCCCGCCAAGCACGCGACCCGCACCCAGTAGACACGCAATTAAAATTAACATCCCTACCACGCCGAGCGCACTCGCCGTATATGGGCCGTGATCAGGACGTTGAGAGAGCGACCAAATCGCTTTGGTAATCGGATAGTAATCGTCTTTCATCGCCAAAATTAAACTATCACTAACTTCTAACATGGAGAATGAGAATACCAGAATCGCACCCGCGAGAATGTTCGCGACAACCAAAGGCAAGGTTATTTTATACAGGGTCCGGATCGGTGTCGCCCCCATGTTTTGTGATGCTTCTTCGTAACTCACGCTGGTCTGCTGGAGTCCGGCGTAGATAGAACGCAACATATACGGCAGCCGTCGCACCGCATAACTGATTATCAGAAGGAACGTCGGGTTCTTCCGAGGGTCTATAACAGAAACGAGGCCATCAGGAAAATACCGTAGCAGCAGTGTCGTATCTGCGAAGCTGCCCATATACCCAAACGCAATCGCGACACCGGGTAACGCTAACGGCAACATTGCCACCGCATCCAATAAGTTTTGGAACGGGAGCCGCTTGCGGGTTAACAAATACGATACCACGATACCGACAAGCAGTGCCAACAGGGTACTGAAAATACTGTATTTCAGACTGTTAAAGATACTCGGTAGTGTATCGTCATGGGTGAAGGTCTCAATGTAATGTGCGAAAGTCCAGGATTGCGGGAACACGCTAAATCGCCACTGGCTTATGTCTGGTGTTAACGAAACAAGGATGACACTAATATGGGGTAGGAGTGCCATAAACGTCAAACCGCCAATAAAAAGATAGATGATGCTACGCATACCCCATCTTGCATCCGTTTCGCGGGATGTTACATGCCCCCTGCCCAGCATTTCATAGTGCTTACTGCCTGTCCAGCGTTTGGAAACGTAAAAGGCGAGTGCTGTTAGGACGATAATTAGGACAACCAGCGCGTAGCCCATCGGATTCGTGTTCGCCTCAGTCACTTGGTTGAAAATTCGGACCGAAACCACCTCTCGGTATTCAAAGATTAGAGGTGTACCGAGATCGGTGAACGCCCAGATAAAGACGAGAATCGCACCCGCAAAATAACCCGGCATCATCAATGGGAGTGTGATCTGACGGAAAACTTGGAACCGGGACGCTCCCATATTTTCGGCGGCTTCCTCCAGACTCGGATCAACGTTTGCGAGTGCAGCAACGATGTTGAGATACATTATCGGATACAAGTGCAAGGTTGACAACATCACCACGCCCCAAAAGCCGCCACCGAACCAGTCAATAGTTTCCGTCATATCAAGCAGTCCAAGTTTAACGAGAAGCATATTGACGCTCCCATATAACCCGAAAAACTGCTTCATCCCAATAGCCCCGACAAACGGTGGCATAATCATCGGAATTAAGATAACAGAGCGTAACATATTGCGTCCGGGATACCGATACCGGGTCAAGAAATACGCCAGAGGTAGGCTGACGATGCTCGTTATGATCGTGACCATTATACCAATATAGAAACTATTGATAACCAATTCGCGGATATTCGGATCGGTTACCATCAGTTTGAAGTAAGCAAGTGTGAATTTATTTTCAATCCAGAACGCCTCTTTGAAGACATAGAGGAGCGGATATATAAGGAAAACAACAAAAAACAGCGTTGTCAATCCGAGTACAAGCGTGATTGATGGCGTTAAGTCGTACTTCCGCCGAATCTTATCCATTAGCGACAGATTTGTATATACGCCCTCTTTTGTCTCTGAAGGATTCAGCATCTCTTTCCTTTCCCCAACCTTCTTATGTGTATGGAATGTTTCACACCCGCATCTGTGCCTTCAACGGCATCGGTCTGTAGGCTACTCCTTAATAATTATACCCTATTCACTACCGAATTGCATATATTTTTTTGCCCGAAAAGAAAAAGAGGTGTGATGGCATTCGGCAGTAAGCCGACTTACCATCACACCTCGGGTTTTTCCTTTGGAAATGTTTTTAAATCCTCTTGTAAATCTGAAGGGTAAATTCTATCAAGCTATCTGTCTAAGTGTTCTTGAAAATCCGTTAAACTAGTAGCGATGGAAGCCTGGAGGTTCAGATGCTTCAAACGGTCGATGTCCCTAATGGCTTCAAGAATAGCACGCACTTCGGTGACATCGGAGTTTGGGAAGCGTTGGTTGAGGATGGCGATCGTGCTTTCAATACTTGTTTGACGCGCACCTTGTTCAATGCCTTGTTCAATGCCTTGTTCAATGCCTTGTTCAATGCCTTGTTCAATACCTTGTTCAATACCTTGCTGAATACCTTGTTCTAAGTAACGTTCTGCCAGACTCTGCATCAGGGTTGCCTCCTCTTCTGAAAGTCTCAAAGACTTACGATGTTTAGATACGATTGCCTCTAACGCATCACGTTCCGCATCTGAACGCCGATAAAATATAAAAAGATAAAGATAATAGATCGCTTGTTTCCATGATGCACGTTCCGCATCACTCAGCGTGCCGAGATGCACACCCAAACGCTCTAACACAGAGATAAACACATCTGTATCAGCCATCTCCTGTTTCAAGAGCGTCATCAACCAACCGAACGGACGTTCCGTCTTCAACAGGTTCGCATCCGATTCAGCCTTGACACCGAGAAAAAGCGTCTCAAAACGTGGAATAAACCGGACCAGCGGTCCCGGAACATCCATCAACGTCTCAAGTGAAGGCAACGTCTGCCAGACCTGTTCACCCGTATAAAAAACCACAGGAATAATCGGACGGAACTGCCATTCTCTCTTCGGAACGTTCTCCGATACCCACTTCTGCCGCTGCTGGTCCCATATCTGAACCATATAAAACAGCAACCGAAACCCCATCGCAGGGTCCACTGTAGATTGATGTTCCAGCAGGATGTAGATCATCACCTCAGTTTCATCGGCATCCCGGAACGGCAACAAGAACACCAGATCTGATTCTTGTTCTCGGAGGTTGTCTGCTATAAAAGTCGTATTGACGCGCTGGACCTTGCTAAAATCAAGGGCATCAACCAGATCGCTCCCGATGATTTCAAGGAGTCCCTGGAGGTTATCCGTGTTGGATAATAACCATTTCGCACTCCGGTCCGGAAAGGTGCCGAGGGGTTCTTGTAGGAAAGAGAGTACCTCGTCAAAAGCATTCATCAGATTTCACCCGTTACACATCTCCCGATAAAAATTAGGCGTTTCAGATACCTTTTATCTTCACCTTATTCTATCCGATTTTTCAGCGGTTGTCAACCCTTTTTTTCGCATTCAGCATGAGATAGGTAAGTGCAGCGCGGCTGCCTCCAAAACCGGTGAAACCTTCTAAGACTGGTGCCGACTCGTTAAGCAACCCTGTAGGTTCAGGAACTTCACGGAAAACATTACTGTTTCAGCCAGTGATGAAACACGACTTCTTTATCGGCAGGTTCAACCACGCGCAACAAAACTTTACCATTTTCCAGAAAATCTATGACCATGAAGCCGGTATGTTCATGTGCAAATAGCGTATTGTTCCCCTTTCCCACCGCGGATAGTTTCTTTTTTGAACCAGCACCACTGACAAGGAGATAATCGGTAATGAGTCCTCTCAAAACTTGCAGAGAATGATCGTGTCCGGCAGCATAGATTAACAGAGGTGTCTTGCCCGCTTCCGATACCCAAAACGCTTTTTTGAGTTCCTTTATCATGGACTTATAGTGCTTTCCATTGAGATCCTGGCGATTAAACAGAGACCATTTCGACGTGCCGTGCTTCCCATACGATTCTACTGGATGGTGTCCGACAACAATAGCCGGCAGCTCGGTCATTAACTGGTTTTTGAGGTCCGCTATGACTGTCTCGGGATCTTTGCGTGGTTTTTGATGTTTATGAAGCCACCACTGCGTATCCAGGACGATAAGTCGAACGACGGGTGCGCTTGTCGGAAGTTCCAGCATCCTAGGCCCTGGCTTACCACACTCGGGCAGAAAAACGGGGTGCCCACGTTGAGACTGCGTCCCAAGGCGTTTCTTGATAAATTCTTCTTGTGCCATCAGTGTAATCTGTCCATCTTTGCCGCTGTCTTCCCAATCGTGATTGCCGGGGATGAACAATCCGTGTGCTTGACTTGTTTCGACGACCGCTAACTGTGGCCCCAGTTTGGCATCTGCCTCGTGCCGCGCCTTTTGCGTCAATCCTTGATCATACATATTATCCCCTAAAAAAACGATACTGGTTTTTTCAGCGTGCTTTTTCGCCCATTCACTGAGTGTTTTAAGAACCGGTTCGTCCTTGTCCGGATCACCCGCATCTCCGATCAGGATGATCCGGTAGTTGATTGGCGTATGAATCTCAACATCTGATTCCTGATGCTTAGGTAGACCAGGTGGATAATATGGATTTATGTGGTTGCTGGGTGCACCACATCCTATAAATGCCAAAAGGAAAGAAAAGAAAACGATAAAAAAGAGGTTCCTGAAGTGTTGGTAAGCTTTTAGCATGTCTTTCTTAATCTCCTATAAGTGTTGTTAAAATTCAATCGGTTACATCCTTCACACAACGAAAACCGGGGGCACCGGTGCCTGTCCCATTGGGCCAATGAGACCGGCGAGCGGAGACTCGTGCGAATTTTGCAAGCAAGTGGTGATCACCATCGCGCCGGACGCGATGAGAGTTAAGTCGTATATAATTGTCTAATATCCACTGAATACTGTTTGCTCCTGACACCGGGTTACGCGCCACGCCATTCTTTGGAAACGTAAAATAGAACTCCGCATCATACTCATCAAGACACCACTCCTGCACATTGCCCGCCATGTCATATAGTCCGTAGCCATTCGCAGGATATCTACCGACACGGGTGATACCACCAGCATTGTTGTCGAAGTTAGCATCCCGTGCTGTGAGCGTATTCCCATTGGGATACTTTTTGCCCTTCAAGCCGCCGCGTGCGGCGTATTCCCATTCAGCTTCGGTCGGGAGCCGTTTACCTGCCCACTCCGCGTATGCCATTGCCACATACCAACTTACATTGCGGACTGGATGGTTCGCCTTACCATTCGGATAGTTGTTCCCCTTCCATTTGGAGAGGTACCACTCGTCTGCTATTGGGTTGCCCCTGCCTCCGTTCACTCGGTCTTTTTGCCAGCGTGGGTTCTCAAGTAGAAACTCTTTGAATTGCAGGTTGGTCACCTCGGTTTCATCCATATAAAACGCATCTACGTAGACCCGACGGACAGGCTGCTCATCGTTACGCGCCTCCGCATCGTTGCTACCCATATCAAACTCACCCGCAGGGATCAATACCATGCCGTCTGGCGGCGGTGCCGGTGTATCCCTACCCTCAGCAGTTTCACCCGCTGCTGCCTTAACGTTATAGACGAGTGCCTCTGCACCGTCTGACCACGTGAGCGTGAGGTTCAACGCGCCTGCCGTAAACGGACCCGTTATCGTCACATTCGCACCGGAGACTGAGAACTTTCCGCCTGTCACGTTTATCCCGTCAGGGGTGCCATCAAAACTCGCGATAATCGTCGCGTCTGGTTGGATGGTGCTGCCCGTAGGGGGATCGCCGACACAAAGCTGACCGGATCTTCTTCTATTGCGTCTTCGCTGCAGCCTATCAGCCCGATCAGCAGAACAACGGCAACGCAGCAGATGCCGAGAAAGTTGACTTTAGGTTTCATAAGAAATGTTCTCCTTGTGTTTAGGGTTGGGGAACCCAACCCCTGTTCATATATTTTCGGACTTTACTATAAAGTTTAGTTAAGTAACACTCTCCAAAATACGATAGATGAGACTGGTCAAACGGGGATGCGCGTCGGCTACCTCAAGGATGTCGTCCCAAAGCGCAGGTGGATTCTGGATCAAACTATCCCGTTTAATAATTTGCCTCCAATTAAGACGCGTAGGATCTGCATTCTCAACGTTAACGTTCTCCATCTCACGTAGGAACTCTTCAGCAATGAGACCGTAGCCTATTGTGGTTGGATGGAAGCAGTCAAGGCTGAAAAGTCCGCCACTGATACGCCCCCGCTGAGAACTTTCAAAACGTAGCACGCTGGGTGTCGGATTAAGGTTGGCAGCAAGTAGCGGATGATCGCTCCTGTTGCGTCTTTGAAAAAAATTCTCCAGCACTTCTGTTGGACAATCCGTTTCCGAATTCCGCTTGACAGCAAGATCGTCAAGTAAAGCACAGATATCAACAACCTGCCACCTCTCGCCCTGCTCCTGAATTAATTCTCCAATGATAGCGTTAAATTCGTCAATTCGCTTATCAATCCTTTGGGCTTCGGTACCGGTTAAATGTGGATCCCAGCGGGGATTGAACGCCTCCTGCGTTGCGTAGAAGGGACCATAGTAAGGGAAATATCCATCATTATTCACAGAATCATCGTCTCCCGAAATACCTTGCGTAATGGGGGCAATTGTTACATGTGGGACATTACCTACAAACACGCGTGTCGTATCTGAGATCACACTTGAAATTTGCACAACCATCCTTCTATAATCTTCTCTAAAAACCTCTGCACTTGTGAGATTGTACCGCTTCCTACGTTCTTGTGGATCTGAAGGAGGGTTTTCTGCCATGTCTCTTATCTCAAGGTCTTTAAGCGTTCCGAGGCAATCGTTTGCACCTAAAAACAGTATGAGGTTTTCCACGGGATCCTCTGGCTTGTTAAGAGCTTTCAGATTGTCAATCTGTGTCCAGGAATTCTGGTACCTTCGTTGTCCTGGATTAAGCACACGTTGGGCTATCCGGTACATCGGCGCGGAAGGGAGACCGAGAAAATCATCTTGAATCCAACCTTCCTTATCCATGATTTGGCAGACACAATATTTAGCGTTAACTTTAAAACTATCGTAGACGCGGAAGCCAGCTACTGCCAAATTATGGTATAAACCTGTATAAGCGGCAGGTTTTGATCCGGCACCACGCTCGTACAAATCTTCAATATCATCAACAAAACCGCTGAGATGATACAGAAGTTCTGCCCATTCTATACCCTCAATATCGCGTCCAAGCTTCTGGCGCATTGAACGAAGGAAGCACTCAATATTGAACGGTAGACCACTTCCAGGAAAACTTGGCACTCGAAAGTTTTTAGGCACATTAGATCCCATTGATTCAGCGATGAGTGCTGGAAAAGACAGTCCGGTTTTAAAAACTGAGCCGCTCTGGACTCCTTGTGTAAGACTGTCTCCAATTGCCACTAATTTCGGCATATTCATTCTCCTTCCTACAGAATTACATGAAAAACACCCGTCCCTATCTAATCACAATCACGATTGGAAATAACTCCCACAAGGGGGAGCTCACTGGAAATAAGGATTGGAGAAATAGAAAGTGGTATGGATAACACGCCTCGGACGAAACCGAGTGCAACAAAAATAGCCCGCGACGAGGTGCTTCGTGCAAGCCGAAACGCGCGCAGGCATGACAAAGAAGATAGAACACATTTGAAGGCTATACTATCTTGTGAAATACAATACTTATTTAATGTTAAGCGGGGGGGGGGGTGTTAACCATGCAGATAGCATAGTTAACTCAGCGTTAATAATATGCGAAAGCAACGAACCTATAGACATCGGACGCACAGCAGCAACGCGGATACCATAGCCCTGGTGGCCCTGTAAAATCGGTGGAACGATGTTAATATTGATGCTTCTGCTTCGCATGGTCGTCACCTTTCTATAAATTATTGTCTCATTAGGCTGTTATTATGGTCGTTATTTTCAGGACACAAACTAAAAGTTTGTGCTACAAAAAAGAGACATTTTCAATTAGAAATGGTATTATGGACAGTTTCAAGCAGCCGTTGCGGTATCCATATATGACAAGAATTATACACAAGATTGCAAATATTGTCAAGGTAAATCCAATAATCTAATAATTATCTATATACCTCTGTCTTCTGCTAAAGCCTGTGCGAAGTCCTCTGCGCTTTCGACTAAGAGAGCGGCGCGAAACAGCTGCTTGAGACGTTGGGAATCCTCAATCGTTTCTAATATCGGTTTGAAAGTGCGCGCAGCATCGGGCTGCAATCGGAGTTCCAATGCTTCAAGAATGTCTTCAAGTACCCGTTCTCACATGCCTTGCTCAAGTCCTTGTTGGTGTGCTTCTGCTGTGGCTTTCTCTGTCCAGTATTCAATAATATTAGGTTGCTATATTAGGTTGCTGCATGGTTTCCTCCGAAATGATACGTGAAATTACTTCCGATTCATAGACTAAATTCCCCAGAACCACCAAGGTCCCGAGGTAGGCTGGTTTGTTCGGGACATCAATGCTATCAGCGGTTTGGATACAACGGCGCAGCCATTGTTCAGCATCAACACCCGCGGGACGTTTCATCAGCGGCGTGAAAGGCAGCAATCCTGTAGGTTTTGCATCAAGGATCTGCTGCCCATCCATTTCAATGAGCCGAAAGACTTTATATTCAATGAAAATCTGATGTTCCGCTATGTTTTGTGCATAAACGCCACGGTCCCTTCGTCCCGCATCCGGTCGAAGATAGATGACACTTGAATACACCGGCAACCGATACGTTTCAACCAACCGAATGATATAACCTGCCATCCTCAGAGACATCTCAGGATCATAACTGTCGGTGGTGTGAAATTCAAAATGGACCAGAATCTCTTCACCGTTGCATCCTACTTTAATCCAGTAGGTTTATGATAAAATACCTCCGGGCAGAAAACGTTTGTGAACTGACTTCACAAAACATGATCTCGGGATGCTGCACTAACGCTCTCACCGATGCCACAGCATCAACTTCAGCAGCACAGTAAAGTGGTGTCCTCCCTTGTTTATCCTTAGTATTGACGTTCAGGTCGGGATGCTTCAACAGTGTTTCCACTCCCACTAAGTAATCATTACTGGCCGCAAGATGCAGGGCTGTTTGACCTGCGCTGTTCTGAGCGTTCACCTTGAGATCTGGACGTGATAATAATTTACGCAACACATCTGGGTACTCGTTTATAACAGCATAATCAAGGATCGTGCGATCAGATTCGTCTCGAACATTTATATCCATATTCGGATTATCTTCTATGATTTGGCTGAGGTAACTCTGGGCACCGTGTTTGATTCCAAAGAATAGTGGGGCTTTCGGACGAAACCCACCCGTGTCTTCTTCAAAGGTATAGTCTGAAAAAGAGCAATCCGTGATAGATTGGTTTTCATAAAAGACCCTATAGAGCCATAGAATACCCTTTGTATCGTCTTCTGTCAAACATTTTCTTGAAAACGCTGCTATGGTGTCCCGATTTAATCGTGTAGGCGCCCGAACACCGTCAAGGTAATCCAAACTGCAAGCCATGAGAGAAACAGGTTGCATACCGAGGGTCCCCCCTCTTACACGGTCGTAGGTATCTGCGAGACCGAAAGCGTGGCCCATTTCATGCACAAGTTCCCACATCAAGGTAGTGTGTTGGATGATCCGGACCCTCCCCAAACGTATCACGACAGCGGCGCGTCTATCTTTCTTCAGGCTCGCATACGAGAAGGATCCCACCGGGGAGCAATCAAACTGGATGTCCACTAAATCTACACCCTCAGTTGTGAGTTCCTCCCACGTCTCCAACTGGGTGCGTTTGAAACTAAAACTGTCAACGATAGGACGTTTGGTTTCTATCTCACGGAGGGGTTGCAACCACGTCTGCAAAGCGAGCTCCATCGCTTTTTCGAGTTCTACTAATTCACTGCTCGGATTGGCGTGGTATTCGTGATTACATTCCTCGGAAAACCCGTAATTAATTTTCCAGTGTGCATCATGGACCCTGTGCATCAAAATATTAACGTCGAGTATGGTGTTGAAATCGGGAATCTGACGATCAATGGGTTTGAACGCAGCGGTGGGTGCAGATATGCACACCGAAGCCGCTATCATCAAACTGATTGCGTGCCTGATGTGTTTAGTGTAATTTTGACGGGGCATATAAACACTCCTGTGGGTCATTTATGGTAACCTAACTTGCCATCTCTACATAACTTTTGTGGGTGAAGCGAACCGATCTATACATCGGCACTGGACTTACGTTATTTACATTAAACATTTAGCCATTTAGCAAGTTTCGTGCCAATCGGAACACTACCATACTGACGGGATTTTCTACATAACGCAGAGAAGGCACTGCACAAAATAGGGCATTCTTTAGACTCGACTGCACGAAATAGTGCGTATTATGGTGAATTATAAAAATATATTAACATCTACAAGTGAACAAACCGTTTACGGAGCAACATGGGGTAGTGTAACCTACTAAAGTTTGGACAATTTGTCCTGCGTTTGGGTTGCGTTCTGAAAGGGTATAGAGATTTTCATGCATGTTTCGGCTGCTCCAGAACTTGCGGAAAAATGACGGTAACTGGGAATGTGCTACAGGAAACCAACAGCCTCCTATGCTACAAAAGAGCGTGTCCGATCAAAAACCTTGGATCTCTTAAAATTGTCCAAACTACTGTATTTTTAATCTTTCAATTTTACTATAAACGCGATTTGTGCTATACTATAGCAATATCTACAACACAGGATCGTAGAATTATACATGGCAACAGTCCGACTCGAAAACATTACAAAGCGGTTTGGTGACCTCACCGCTCTTGACGACATCACCCTTGATATCTGTGACCAAGAATTCTTCGTACTCCTCGGACAGACGGGTGCCGGAAAAACCACGACGCTGCGTTGCATCGCAGGCTTGGACAAACCCGAAGAAGGTACAATCTACTTGGATGATGTCAGCGTCAACAACAAGACTCCCGCAGAACGCGATGTGGCTTTCGTCTTCCAATCACATATCCTCTATCCACACCTGAGTGTTTACGAGAACATGGCGTTCCCCTTACATCCGAGAAAACTTTCCAGTGAAGAGATTGATCGACGCGTCAGAGACATCGCACAGATGCTCCATATCGAACACCTGCTCATGCGAACGCCGAATCAGTTGAGTGGCGGTGAGACGCAGCGCGTCGGGCTTGGACGGGCAATGGTGCGTCGTCCGCAAGTGTTCCTCATGGACGAACCGATATCAAATCTGGACGCCAAACTGCGGACGGAAATGCGTGCCGAAATTCGCTGGCGGCAGCGTGAACTCGGAACAACGACTTTCTATGTAACACACGACCAGATTGAAGCGATGTCAATGGCGGATCGGATCGCCGTTCTTGAAGCGGGTAAAATCCAACAATTAGGGACACCCGCTGAAATCTACAATCACCCTGCCAACCTATTTGTCGCTGGTTTCATCGGTAACCCCAGCATGAATTGCATCCGATGCAATATCTCCGGCACCAACGGCGAACTCCAATTGAAATTAGCAGGCGACACTGGAAACAGTAATTCTGTGACAATCCAAGATGCCCGGATCGCTCACGCATTGAACGATGGCATCTCAAACAGTGATACCGTCTTTGGCGCACATGCTGAGGATGTTCTTGTGAGCCATCAGTCTATTCCCAACGCATTTCAGGCTGAAGTTTATAGCGTTGAACCGCTTGGCGCGGAAACAATCGTCGAGCTGACACTCGGCACGGATACTGCAGGCGCGCATACGATTCTCAGGGCATGCACGGTCCCCAATTTTAAAGCAGACATCGGACAACATCTTTATGTCTCGTTTGTCCAAGAGCGAATGCATTTTTTCGACAAAACCACCGGCAACGCACTTTTTTAATGATTCCTTGCGGTTCGGTGAGGTAAGTTTGATAAATAATGTTCCTTTGCGTATATCCGCCTGCGCCGTTGTTGCAGGCTAAAGGGTCAATATTTTCTCGAAGAAGCGTCAAATTTTCAAATCCGGTATAAATCAATCAGAAACCTGCTCGTAATGTAATGGAGAGCAGCCCAGGCGCAATAAATTAAAAAAGGTTAATATTTTCTTGAAGAAGCGTCAAATTTCCAACCCCAATATAAATCAATCAGAAACCTGCTCGTAATGTAATGGAGAGCAGCCCAGGAACAATGAATTAAAAAATGAAGTGGCAACTTAAACTCTTTAACCTCATGCCCAATTTTCTAAAACGCATCGGATGTCAACTCCTACGTCGACTCGGCTACGATCCCGATGCGTGGTTAGAAAATTTTCTCAAGGAACACAAAGGAGATTGATACGTGAAAGGCAGAGATATTCTCATCGAATGCTTGAAAGCGCAAGGTGTCTCAGCGGTTTTCGGAATGCCCGGCACCCAAAATATCCAGATCTACGATGCCCTGCTGCGTCGTGGAAAAGGGACAATCGACCACTACCTCGTCCGACATGAATACGCGGCAACGCAGATGGCAGACGGTTTCGCACGCGCGACGGGTGAAGTGGGTGTCGCTATCACCGTCCCGGGACCGGGTGCCAGCAACGCATCGACTGGAATTTTAGAGGCGTTTACCGATTGTGCCCCTGTGCTGCTCATCACCGGACAAAGCGATTCCAGCCTCTACAGCAAACACCCAAGTAAGATGTTCCACGGTTTGGATCAGATGCGGTTTTTTGAGTCGCTCACCAAGTACTGCGCTATTGCACATACCGTCGCCGAGATTCCTGTCGTTGTGGAAAACGCCTTTAAAGCAATGCGAAACGGGAGACCTGGACCGACGGTGCTGGAATTCCCGATGGATGTTGTTACTGGAGAAGGTGAAGTCCGAATCCCGCCACGGGTGGAACGTGCGGAATTACCGCCGCCTGACGATACGAATCTCACTACCGCCGTTGAAACAATCCGTAACGCCAAGATGCCCCTAATCTTTGCAGGTTCTGCCGTCTTCCACGCAGATGCCCGAAACGAGTTACGTCTCCTTGCTGAAAAACTGAATGCACCTGTGATCGTTACCCGTAATGGGAAAGGTGTGTTGTCGGAAGACCATCCCTTGGCACTGCAGATCTGCTACGGCTATCTCGGACGCGAGGCTCTCCAACGTGCCGACTGTCTCATCGGTATCGGACCCCGTTTTACCTCTATTGATACCCGAAATTGGAGTCTACAACTGCCACAACCCTTCATCCAAATTGATGAAGACGCAGACGAGATTGGACGTGAATACCCGTGTGATGTCGGTGTCGTCGGTGATATGAAATTGACGTTGCAGGCACTTGTTGAGGATATCGCGCCCGGCGAAAACAGATGGGACGAGACACTATCAGAACTCCGAAAGAAGTTTGACGCACAGCCGTCGTTGCCAGTCATCCACGAATTACAAGACGTGCTTCCACGAGACACCATCTACGCGATTGATGTCCACGCGCTCGGTTATGCTTCCTTCGCTGAATTTCCGATCTACGATCCGAGAACTTTTCTCTATCCGAATATCGGCGTAGCGTTAGGACATGCATATCCAGCGGCTATCGGTGCGAAGGTCGCTTATCCTGACCGACCTGTCATCTGCTTCAGTGGCGATGGTGGGTTTTTGATGGGGGCAGTGGAGATGGCGACTGCGATGAAATACGGTATCAACGTCGTGGCAATTGTGGTGAATGACGGTGCTTTGTCGGCGATTAAAGGGTCTCAACAGAAAGGGTGTGAGGGACGCACGATTGATACGGACCTTGTTAATCCTGATTTCGTTGAATTCGCAAAATCTTTCGGTGCCTATGCCAAGCGGGTTGAGGATTTGGGTGATTTCAAGGACACTTTACGGGACGCGCTTGCTGCCGAAAAACCTGCACTCATTGAAGTGATGCTGCAGGAACGGCAGGACGATATTATCAACGTCATCGGATGGTTGATGTCCGAACCGCTCCGAAAAACGGGTTTTTAACATTTCCGTCCAATTTCAGGACATCAAACTTTCACTTCTTTGATACGCTGCTAACTTTTCGAGAAGCAAAAGTTGTTCAGCACGTTCTATTGGCTCCTCATGTGCAAGTTTAGGTGTGAAATTCATGACCAACGCCTCAAGCATCGGTTTTCTGTTTTCCTCTTTCGCGCCAATGTGATAAAAATGCTCTTTGGTTAACACATGAGACGAATTGAGTTAGAGCATGAAGAAATTTTTGTTTAATTTCAAAATCTGGACGCATACATAAATTCCTCTACCTTAACTACCAGAGTTTAAGGACAGTGAAAATGACATATTTAATATTCACCGCGGGCATTCCAACCCGGGTACTGCTCTTCCAATGCCTCAAGCGTTTGGGGTGTATAATACGGATGTCCAGCAGGTGGAAACCGAAAAACCTCGCGCTCCGCTGCCGTTAGCGTACCGATGAACTTCGAGAACATCGGATTCCGACCTTTGTCTGTGTAGTGCCGAAAACCTTCCCAATAGTGGTCTGCACGTCCGAGACCGAATCCCCATGTAAAACGTTGCCCGTCTTCACGTAAATAATCGCTTGCTGAATGCAGTGTGTAGTTGTTGAAAATACAGACCGTTCCGCCTTTACAAACAAGCGGTTCGTATTTCGAGGTATCCTGTCCGTGTTCTTTAGCAAGGAGTCTCAGCGGTGCTTGGTCTTCATCAACATCCTCAAGATGGACCCAAAAACCGAGTTGCCCGAATTCACGAGCACTCTCGGACTGTGGTAGCAGTGAGTTATTGCCGTTATCAATGTGTAAATTACTCGGATCGCTATCGACACCCGGTCCCTTAAATCCGGGATAGCGTGCAATCATACATCCAGCCCGGAAGTGAATATGTTCCGTTTTCAGAAATTTACGTGCGAATTCCCATGCATCGTGGTCCACGATCGCACGTAATAAAGCCATTTCAGGGGGCGGGAATTCCGTCAAAATCGCTCTACCGGGCGGTGGGTCATCCTTAACCTCTTCCCATGTCTGGAGTACACGGCGTTGGGCAGCTTGCATCTCCGCAAGTTGCTCACCTGAATAGTAGTCCGGGACGATTAAGTAGCCTTTCGCTAAAAGTTCATCCAGCTGTGCATCGGTAAATTTCTTCGGCATATTGACCTCCATTGGAAAAGTGAAGCAGATTTGAATGAAGACATGTTAAAAATTTTTGCTGACGAAGCTTGACAACCAAAATGGATGGCAAAGCCCGTCAGCAAAATTGAAACTCCCCCAGACGGACTCGAACCGCCGACACGATGGTTAACAGCCATCTGCTCTACCGACTGAGCTATGGGGGAATATTAATGTTAATTATAACCTATCTCGTCAGCAATTGCAAGTTAAATAGTACTTTTCTGCTGCAAGCGAAACAGACTGATATTAATTATACATTATCTTATTTGCAGTTGCAAATTAAATTCTGTTATCGTGTTTAACATCCGCACACAACTGCAGTCCCCGAAACGCCTTGTTTACCTTGCGTTTCATAGCCATCACGTTTCCACCAATCCAAGCCACCCATCAACTCCTTAACCTGAAACCCCAATTTTGCCATATTCAAAGCACCTTTCGTAGAAGCATTGCAACCGATACCATCACAATAGGTTACATACACTTTAGATTTATCGAGTTCACTTGTAGTCGTCGCAGACATCGTTCGATGCGGTATATTTATGGATGTCGGTATATGTTCAAGTGCGTAAGCCTCTGGAGAGCGCGCATCTATGACGACAATAGGTTTCCCATTATTGAGTGCCTCATAAAGATCCCAAGAATCTGTTTCGTAATTAAGTTTCGCTTGATAAAATTCAGTCTGGTTCATAGCTTCCTTTTGTACTTAGCGTTAGATATATATTTTAATTTCTTCGGGGTTGATGGCGACGATGCGAGAAATGCGTTCAAGCTCATCCTCGGATAGCACTTGGACAATGTCCTCCCAGACCCGGTCTTCGCGTTCCGAGCGTTTATATTCATAGATGTCGAATTTGCGACTGATGACCAGGATACGGATATGTTCGTCACCGTCGTCGAAAACGTCAATGAAGTAGTCTGGATCCGGGAAAGAACCTGCTTTTAGCGTGTCATGTATTTTTTGTTTTAGTGTTTCAGGTGCCATGTCTCTACCTCAATTACCAAATCTGAACTTCTTCAGGGATCGTACCAATTAATAAAGAGACGTGTCCCCATTCCTCATCTGAAAGATGCTTTAAAAGTTCATCCCAGATAATGTCGCCTCTGCCTCCCATAGTGTGTCCGTTGAATTTTCTACTGACAACGACAACATGGATGAAATCGCCAGCTCCATCAGATACGTCAACGAAATCTTTTGTATCGTTGAAGTAGCCATGCTTGAGTGAAGAATGGATTTTATGTTTCAACTTTTTACATGCCATTTTGGGAATCCTTTGTTAGAGATTCGTTTCTATCCAACGCATAACATTTTCGATAAAAGTAAGGAATCTCGTTGCCTCTTGGCGTGTTGAGCGTTTGGCAGTGTATCGCCATTGTGGAGTCCATAAGTTTACCTCATGAAACATGTGCCAAACATCCCTGTTCTGTCTCAGACGGTTATAGCCTGGAGCAAGCTTTAGTAAATCCTCCAACTGGTGCGTAAAGACTGTACCATGCGCGGGAAGTAGGGAACGTTGCCGAAGGACATCATCCAGTGCTCGCAAATTTTTGCAATCGTAGATTTGCATCAGTTTGGTTTTCAAGAGGCATTCCAAAGTATATCACATTTTTTTACCTCTACCAATCATAAATTACTCGACAGAAAACAATTCAATTTTACCGGTATCCCTCCATCTTGCTACCGCACTTCGCCTTGGAATTACTAAGCCTTCATATTCAAATGGCTCCGTCCCAAAGTTTGCGAAAATTTCAACAGCATCCCCAAACTCAGTGCGTTGGATTTGCCTATCATCACTCAACCACTCAAAATCCGTCATTGCCCGTCCGCCGACCTGCCGATGCAACGGTGAAAAGAACGCATAGTACCGCTTTATCCACGCTTTATGTTTTGAAAACTCCGCCATATTCAGATGGTACAACGGCGGCACATTGTAAAGCAATTCCAAGAGTGCCAATGTCGCAATTGCATTCTCAAATTTGAGGCTCCCAGAACCCCAATGGTGCGTTGTTATCACCGAGTCGTGGAACACAATCTGGTAAAGCGGTAGCCGGAAACGCGGATCGTAGTAGTGATACAGATAGTTCGGTTTAAGAGGCACCTGCTTGATGTGCACCGCGGGACCTTCCGGGGGCCAGTAACCGCCAACATAATAAGGCGAGGTCTTAGATTTCATATCTGGATCACCCCACCCAATAACAGGCACGGTCATCCCGTGTGCGAAGTGAAGCACCGCTGCCGAATACGCAGCACCACCTTCGGAACCGACGACCATATCGTGTGTATCCCGAATCCATGAAATCCGATCCAAGCGGGCACGCATATCATCTAACTGGGTCGCCGGATGGGATGTTGAATAATCATCGTAGAGTTCGCCATAAGCATCACAATCAATAAACCACGTGTTGAAGTCTGACGGCATCTGTTCAACAATACCGTTAACACGATTTTCGACGTAAGGTTTTGCCGCGAGTGGACTTAAGTGATACCCCTTCTTCTTAAAACCTCGACTCTTCGTGCCGTCTGCGTTGACAATCGCGCCGGTCTCATAAAGCGTCAGGTCAAACTGAGCAGTCTCCCATGTATCCTTTTCGTTCGGGTGATGGATACTATGGTAGGAATCATAAGGCCCAACCAGATAACCGAGTTCTTTCGCCTTCGCAACAGCCGTCGGATGCCGAAACCCGTCCTGCCATGAATCCGCACCGAGCCAGAGTTTGTCCAACCCATTTTCAGCAAATTGTTCCAGCAGCTTCACAGACAAACCGTCACCCCATTCGTCTGGGTGCCGCAGGACATCGGAAAACGCTGCATATAATAGAAGACAGTTGCGGCGATAAAGCTCAGGAGACGATAGCGTGGATACATCATGCGAGATTAACGCTTTTACTTCTGGCGTAAGAGGAACCGCTGTCCAAACGGATGGCTCATAAAAATTGTGCTTTTCAAGCTGCCCACTGATCGCACGGCTCACAACGCGTAAACTATATTTAGACGGGTAGTCCGACTGAACGACTTCACGAATGGCTTCCCGCATTTCTGCATTGAGTTGCGCCCAAATCTGCTTCGCAACGCTGCTATCACCGCTCAGTCTTGTTGCAAACGTTTTCCAATCTGTTACATCATATTCGCTGAGGAGTTTTCCGCCCCACAAGTAAACATGTGCAGCACCGAGTAATTTCTCGGCAGCAGGGGTCTTCTCAATCTTTTCAGCAAAGGAGATGAATTCAGCGTTCTGTTTCAACCAGTGGCGGTATTGTTTCGCAGGTGCAACCGGCGATGCTGTGCCAAGAGAGATACGCAATCCGTATCTTTTCTCTTCCCAATTCGGCGTAAAGGTATGCGATACCTGCATGCCGAATCCAGAAGTTGTTGTGTTATTGAACAGAATTTGGTTATTGAACGGGTTAGTAAGAATATAGGTAAGTGTTCGCTCACCGAGATCCAATCCCCAAAACGGCATTGAGAGACCCGCGGTTGTGTTTATCGCTCCCCGATCGGATAAAAAATTTTGCCACTTAACATCATCTTTTGGAACGTAACTCCCCTCAAAGAAAGGGAAAATATAGCCGTGGAGCGACTCAAAATCTTCAATAACGGGCCATGTTAAACCTAATACGTCATTTGCCAGTTTATCCTGAATAAATTCAACGGAGAGTGAGTCGTCTATCAGTTCAAAGCGAACGGTAAGAAAACGCTCTGGCAGCCGCCAACTGGCAGTGTTGGCTTTTTCAGAGAAATCCTTTATATTCCCGAAACCGGTTTGCCCCGATGAAATCGGCACGGATACTGCTGAATCCGCTGGATATGCCTCTACAGCGAGCAACTGGGGATTAATATCAACTGTCCAAACAGCATTGCTGAGGCGTACCGTTTCAGGCGCAGCACCGATATTAATAGAAGTCAGCAGCAATACCCCAATAGATAAGACGTAAAATCGTAACCTGGACAATAGTATCTATCCTCTATTCATATCCCTCTAAATCGCTTTCAAGGAATTCCTCAAGCGTCATAGCGGTTTCTATCGGAGCGGGAGGGATAACAACCTGTTCATGATCAGTTTTTAGAATACCCATCAGGATGCCTCCTTTTATCTTGACAACTCTTCCCACAACGCCCGATAAAAATTCATCACGCGCACAGGATCAGAACTTCCAGCGATTTCTGCAAGGGTGTAACCTGTATATCCAGACGCTTTTAGAGACGTAAAGAGCTCACGCCATGGATACTCACGCCGATGCAGCTCCGTGATATGCACCAAACCGATTCTGCTTTTCACGAGATCAAAATTCTTTTGAATCGATCCGTCTTCCACTTCACCGAAGTTAGAATTCCAGCAGACATAGACGTTGTCGTGATCAGCGACATCAATAATCGTGCGGATATGTCGGAGTTCGGAGGTGCCGCCGCCATGTACTTCCAACCGAATCTGCACGCCGAGGTCTGCAGCGAATTCGCCACACTCGCGCAATGCCAATCCAATCTGTTCCAGCGTCTTTTCGACAGGCACTTCATCGGGTAACCCATTCGGACGTACCTTTACACCCGGCGCACCGACATCTGCCGCCAGCTGTGAGTAAACTTTTGTCCCTTCTATATTCTCTCGAACGACTGCTTGATCCACAGCATGATAGTCAAACGCTGAACCCAAGCCAGCAATCTCGATCGGGGAATCGTCGAATTGTTGTTTTACCGCTGCCCGTTCGCTTGCAGAGAGTTCAACTTCCACACCATGTGCATGCGTTGTCCGCAATTCCACGCCTTTAAATCCTGTCTCCACACACTGTTCAATGATTGTCGGAACATCCCAATCTTTTGCCATATTATACGTAACTAAACCAAGCTTCATACTTTAGTTTTACGGGCTTGCAAGCTTCGCCCGCCTCCTTATTCAAAAAGTTGTGCAACTTGACACGAAAAACCTTCAACGACATCTTCACCCGTGAGTGAGTCGTCAATTCCTAACACCCTAATAGGCGTTTCGGGGCGATACACGCGTACCGTTTGTGAAGTGGGTTCCACAATCCAAACCATCTGTGTACCAGCTTCAAGATAAGCGAACGCTTTTTCAATCACACGCCGAAAAATATCAGATGGTGAAACGACCTCCACGGCCAGGTCCGGCGGCACTGGGCATGCCCTGCTCGGATCATCAGGCAGATGCACTGTTGAAAGGAAGGCAACGTCTGGTTTCAGGACGCGCTCACCGACCTGGAAGCCAGTGTCTGGGGTAACCACCTTGCCGAGTTGATTATCTTCGACGTACGTCCCTAAACGCAAAAAGACCTTCGCACTGATCAATCCATGTTCCCATGATGCAGCTGGCATCGGTATAAGTTCTCCCTTCACATATTCAAATCCCTCTAAATCACTCTCAAGAAATTCTTCCAGCGTCATCTTCTTCGGAGGTGGAAGTATTTCTTGGGTGACTCCATGACCGTCTTGTTGTCTCATTTTCATTCCTCCATAATTAGTTTGCCGTATTTCAACGTCACCTATTCAATGTTATCTATTTCAATTGCATCACACTGCATTTTTTGCTATAATGTTCCTTAAACCAACAAAGCAAGGAGAATACCACCATGGCTTACGCACTTGAAGATGAATTTGGTGACATTATCGGCAAAGCCCGACGCGGGCAAAACCTCTCTCAAAGTGAAATCGCAACCGCTGCGGGGATCACAGAGGCTGAACTCGCGCGTATGGAACAGTATACCTTAAAACCGACAGAAACGCAAGTTTTTCGGATCGCAGAAGTCCTGAATTTGGACGGCACCAAGCTGCTCGATATCGCAACGGAACAGTGGGAACCTGAACCACCACAGGAGCGTAGCACCCCAAATCTTGAAGTTGTTACAATTAGCGCGCCCGTCGGCGGGTGGCCCGTCAACGCCTATCTATTGATCTGTAAAGCGACAGATGATGTCGCTATCGTTGACACCGCTGCGCATCCCGATCTTATCTTGGCACAACTCGACGCTCGTCCTGTGAACCCAACTGCGATTCTGTTGACACATTCCCATAGCGATCATACCGATGGATTATCGCAGCTTCAAACCGAAACCGGTTGTGAAACCTACATCCATAAAAGCGAACCGAAGCCGCGGAGCAACAAAAAACTACACGAGGTAGCACACGGCGATGTCCTCTCCGTCGGCGAACTTATGGTAACGGTCGTCAATACACCCGGACATACGCCGGGCGGATGTAGTTTTGTTACCCAAGATGCGGCATTCGTCGGAGACGCGATCTTCGCAGGCTCCGTCGGTGGACCTAATATCTCCTATCAGGATGAAATTGAGAGCGTTCGTGACAACTTATTGTCACTCCCAGACACAGTGAGGCTCTTTCCCGGACACGGGCCTTCTACCACTGTCGGTGAGGAAAAACTGCACAATCCGTTTTTTTAAGTTTTACCATTGTCAGCGTAGCACGTGTGTGTTATCGTCTTAAGTATAACTGTTGCCAGAGTATGTTGGCATTTCTACGCTGATATCGGAATGCGTGCCTCCACAGTTCAATTACAGAAGGTTGACTTTTGCTTTCTTATCTCCTCCAACGTTTTCTTTCCATCGGTTTATCCCTGTTAGCGGTATCGCTCCTTGTTTTCCTTATGGTGCATCTTATCCCGGGCGATGCCGCTGTCGCTATTTTGGGAGAACGTGCCACTGAAAAAGCGCTTACCGAACTCCGAAAGGAAATGGGGCTTGATAAACCCCTGTATCAGCAATACGCCAAATTCCTCTGGGATGCCGCACATCTCGACTTCGGACGCTCCTTTAAAACCAAACAACCCGTAGTCGATGAAATCAGACGGTATTTCCCCGCAACGGCTGAATTAACCCTCGCAGCGATGGCATTCTCGATGCTGTTCGGTATTGCTGCCGGGGTTATTGCCGCAATCTCTCGCGGAAAATTCTTGGACTATTTTTCGATGTCCGTATCCCTCGCTGGAATCTCTATGCCAATCTTCTGGCTCGGACTGATGCTCATCCTGCTTTTTTCCTATTTCCTCCCAATATTACCAAGCAGTGGGCGATTGGATACCATCTTGGACTTAGACATTCAAACACGCACCGGTTTTTACCTTATTGATACACTTATTGCCGGAAATTTCACTGCGTTCCGAAGTGCCGTTGCCCACCTACTACTTCCCGCAATTACATTAGGCACCATCCCGTTAGCCATTATTGCTCGGATGACCCGCTCCAGCCTACTCGAAGTGCTAAACCAACCGTATATTACAACCGCTTATGCGAAAGGCTTGACTCGCTGGAAAGTTATTAGTAAACACGCAATGAAAAATAGCATGGTGCCTGTCTTGACAGTTATCGGCTTAGAATTCGGTTACCTACTGGGTGGCGCGATTTTAACCGAGCATATCTTCTCTTGGCCAGGACTCGGTTCATGGCTACGTGCTGCAGTCGAGGCTCGCGACATCCGCGCAGTCCAAGGTGGGGTAATCTTCGTCGCAACGGTCTTTATGTTCGTCAATCTTATCGTAGATATGTTGTACGCCTATTTCGATCCGCGCATCCGAGTGGGAGACGAAACCAAATGAACACCCAAACAACCGCCAGTAGCCAGCAACATATCCTTCGGAAACTTTTAAAACACCGTTCTGCTACTATCGGGGCATCAATTATCCTATTCTTTATTGTCATTGCCATTTTCGCACCACTCATTGCAACACACGACCCGAGACACGCCAATATCATTGAACGTCTCCAAGGTGGATCGGCTTCACACTATCTCGGTACCGATAAGGTAGGACGAGATATATTTAGTAGGATCGTTTACGGCACTCGTATCTCGCTAAAGGTTGGACTCATCGCGATGGTCTTTTCCGTTGGGTTCGGCACACTCTTCGGCGCAATTGCTGGTTACTACGGTGGGAGACTTGACAACCTAATTATGCGTGTGATGGACATGATGCTTGCAATGCCGAGTATCCTTCTCGCTATGGTTATTGTGACAATTCTCGGGCAGAGTCTCACAAATGCGATTATCGCTGTGTCAATTGTCTATATTCCGCAATATGCCCGAATCCTGCGCGCCGCAGTCCTCAAAGTCCGTGAATTAGACTATGTCACCGCCGCAAGGGTCATCGGTGCGAGGAACAGTCGTATTCTTTTGACGACCGTGCTCCCGAATTGCATCGCGCCTTTGATTGTTCAAGCAACCTTAGGGATCGGCGCAGCCATTTTAGATGCAGCAGGACTCAGTTTTTTAGGGCTCGGCGCAGAAATCGGTGAACCCGAATGGGGCGCGATGCTCAATGAAAACCGAGATCTCATCCGTCGCGCACCTTTAGCCGTGACCGCTCCAGGGATCGCCATTTTCTTGATCGTCTTAGGCTTCAATCTCCTCGGCGATGCCCTCCGGGATGCTCTCGATCCACAGATAGATTGAATCCGAACTCAGCACGAATACAAAAGTTTAATGCCACAACGCAGATTTTTTTGACACGCCCTGTTTTTCGTAGTATAATTAAAGGCAAATTTAACCGATTGGGGTTTAGCACTTTATGAGGTTTGCTTTACAGTCTCGGATTTTGAAAATGAGTCTCAATATCACTAATTTAAACTTAACAGAGGGCACTCCCAGGCTATTGCCCTTTCGTAATACAAGAAACTCACAATTTTTCACATCTCTCCGCTTTTTTATCTCCGTCAGTGTTATATTGTATCTCTCCCTTGGCACTGCTGAAGCCGCAACACAGGAATACTGGATCGCCGCCGAGAAAGTTGAATGGAACTACGCACCCAGCGGACGAAACCTCATCAGACCCAATATGGGATTGGATGTTTGGGGTAAAGCACTTGTGTATGAAAAATACCGATACATCCAATACACCGATAACACCTACACCACTCGCGTCGAACAACCCGTGTGGATGGGTATCCTCGGACCACAACTGCACGCTGTTGAAGGTGATAGCGTGAAGGTGCACTTTCTCAATCGCGCCGACAAACCCCTCAGCATTCATGTCCATGGACTACAATACGACGAAGACAACGAAGGCGCAGATATGAAAGGGTCCGGTGCCGCCGTAAAACCCGGCAGTACTTTCACCTACCATTGGGAAGCAGATAGCGATGCTGCCCCGGGGCCGAACGATCCGTCGTCTATTGTCTGGCTTTATCACTCCCACGTCGATGCTGTCACCGAAGTCTACGACGGCTTAATCGGAACCGTTGTCGTCACCAAAAAAGGGATGGAACGCGCACCGGATGATCCGCGCCCTAAAGATATTGATAAAACGTTCACGACGCTGTTTCTAATCTTCAACGAGAATGACCGAAAAATCGTTGAAAGCGGACAACGTGAGGCTTATGAATCGCCTGAGGAAGCAGAAGAGGGAAATCTCAAGCATGCCATCAACGGATTTATCTTTGGAAATTTACAAGGTCTGGAAGTTCAACAGCACGACCGCGTACGCTGGTACCTTGTCGGGTTAGGGACTGAAGTCGATATGCATACCGCACACTGGCACGGTCAGACGGTGCTAAACGCTGGGAAACGTACCGATGTTGTAGAGCTACTTCCGGGCAGTATGGTTACAGTCGATATGATAGCCAAAACACCCGGCAACTGGCTTTATCACTGCCATGTCGCAGACCATATCACGGCAGGTATGAATACACGCTGGCGAGTCGTCCCAAAGCAATAACCCCGAACTTTTTGCTGGTGTATCTGACAAAATTTATATCGGCTTTGATCCAGAGGCACACATAATTTTTCACCAATTTAGCAAAGGAGATATAATGTTTCGCAACCGATCCAACCTGTTTAATTCCGTTTTGCCAATTTTGATTGTATTTACTTTTATTGGAACGATTCACGCTGAAACGCTGACTGTCTATTCGGGGCGCAGTAAGAGCCTCGTCGAACCAATTATCAAGCAGTTTGAAAAAGAGAGCGGTATCCAAGTGAAAGTGAGCTACGCCAATACAACACAGTTAGCCGCTACGCTCCTGACAGAGGGGACTAAAAGTCCTGCCGCACTCTTTTGGGCACAAGATGCTGGTGCACTCGGTGTTGTGAGTAAAAAGGGGATGTTTGACAAGTTACCGGAATCTCTATTATCTAAAATCCCTTCAATTTTTCGCGATGCCGACGGTTTCTGGGTAGCGACAAGTGGTAGAGCACGGGTCCTCGCGTATTCTCCAGAACGCGTCAAACCCGAAGAACTCCCCGAAAGCATATTCGATTTAACACAACCGATGTGGAAAGGCAGAGTCGGTTGGGCACCAACCAACGCTTCCTTTCAAGCATTTGTCACTGCCTTACGTGTGCAAGTCGGTGAAGAAAAAACGGAAGAATGGCTACGCGGCATGAAAGCAAACGATGTGAAAAAATATGCCAAAAATACACCTATCATAGAGGCGCTCGCTGCTGGCGAAATCGATCTCGGTTTGCCGAACCACTATTATCTGCTCCGTTTCAAAAAAGGGAACGCCAAGTTCCCCGCCGCACAAACCTTCTTCAAGGCGAGTGACCCAGGCAATCTCGTTAACGTTGCAGGTATCGGACTGTTGAAGAGTAGCAAAAACAAAGAGGCTGCCCTGAAGTTTATAGATTTTCTACTATCTACCAAAGCACAGCAATACTTTACCAGTGACGTTTTTGAATATCCTGTCATTGAAGGGATCATCCCAAATGCAAATTTGGTACCATTGTCTGAGCTGCTCCAACTCGCACCAACGTTCAACCTCAATGATATGGACGATCTTGACGGCACAGTTAATTTGCTGCGGAACGTCGAAATCCTATAGAAGCGGTAAACTTCAATTGGGAAATTGAGATTACCTGTACCGGATGCTAAAGATAAATACAGCCAGCACACACCGTTATTTCTCTATCTCTGCTATTGTGGCAGTTATTCCTATTGTCATGGTCGGCATCGGCGGTCTCATCCCGTTGGTTTACCTACTTGCCAAAGCGTTTTCAGCGGAAGGTAGTGCCCTTGTACAGATTGTCTTCCGCTGGCGGAACGCGAAACTATTCTTGAATACGCTACTGCTGACGGCAGGGGTGCTGGCTCTTAATTTGCTGTTAGCCACCCCTGCCGCATGGTTAACAACCCGCGTGAACCTAAAGGGCAGACGTCTCTTCACGGTGCTATGCGCGTTACCACTTGCCATCCCTGGCTATGTAATGGCGTATGCCTTGTTAGCGATCGGTGGAAACACCGGTATTGTCGCACAGTTAATTGGCACAAGCATCCCGCGCCTCAGCGGTTATCCGGGCGCACTTCTCGCACTCAGTGCTTATACCAGTCCTTATCTCTTTTTGAACCTACGCATCGCTTTGTTAGGACTCGATCCGAGTCTCGAAGAATCCGCCCGAAGTCTCGGCTACAAGCATTATGAGACCTTTTTTCATGTCGTCCTTCCGCAACTCCGTCCCGCCTTCTATGCCAGTGGGCTCCTCATTAGTTTACACGTGCTTGGAGATTTTGGGGTCGTATCATTGATGCGCTATGAGACTTTTAGTTACGCACTCTATACAGAATATATGCTCTCCTTTGAACACATTTACGCCGCATGGCTCGCGCTCATGCTTCTCGTGTTCACCGCGTGTCTACTCTACCTTGAAGCGAAGCTCCTAAATAATGCGATGTTTCATCGTGCAGGGCGAGGGACCTCACGCCAAGTGCCAATGGCACAACTTGGCGCGTCGCGTTTCTCAGCTTACGCCTATCTCAGTCTACTCACGCTAATAACGGTAATTGTGCCTACCAGCGCTGTCGTTCTCTGGATGTTCAGAGGGATGGATATGTCCGCTTTGGAAGGACTTTTGGAAGCACTGATCGGTTCGCTATCGATTGCAGTTCCAGCAGGTGTTTTGTGTGCCTTGCTCGCTGTGCCATTCGCTTACATCGGTGTTCGGTATCCCTCACGCACCTCAAACGCGTTGGCGCGCGTCGCCTACATCGTCTACGCGATACCACCACTTGCCTTCGCACTATCACTCATATTTTGCCTTCTAAACACTGCCGATTTCATCTATAAAACGTTACCTGTGCTAATTTACGCGTGTACGCTACATTTCCTCGCAGAAGCGATCGGACCCGTACGCAGTTCACTCTACCAAGCATCCCCGAATTTAGAAGAAGCCGCCCGCTCACTTGGCTACTCACGAATACAAGCGTTTTTCAGAACGCTCTTTCCAATCCTCATGCGCGGTATGCTTACTGCCACCGCACTGGTTTTCCTCGCAACAATGAAGGAACTCCCCCTGACTTTTCTTTTATCTCCTGCTGGATACGAAACGCTTGCACTCAATGTTTGGAGCTACACAACAGAAGCGATGTTCGCTGAAGCGGCACCTTATGCCCTTGCGATTCTCGTCTTTTCTGGGATATTCGTTGGTGTCCTTACGCGTCACGAAACGCAAACATGAGCATCGGCACGAAACCGCAAAAATTTCTTTATCGTAGGAGCAAGCTGTGCTCGCTATCCGTCACTTATGGTAGGAGCGAGTGTTTTTGCTGGGGTGTTTGCAATGTAATACAAGGAATGGATTTAGTCTATTCCCAGACTAAATCCAGTATTTCTGCGGATTTCTTGTCGCTCGCGATCCGGCTGCGAAAATGTCTGAAAAACCGAAAACTGAATGGCGCCGCATCATTTTCAACAATTTCTATACAAGTTTGTCTAATTGTGGTAGACTACCATAATATAAACCTCTAATTGATGAGCTGGAATGAATATATTGTCCGATTTTTTGACCCTACCACCGCTTGTAGCACTTGGTACTGACGCGCTCCGCTTATTGCTTACATTCGCACTGAGTGTTTTTATCGTCAATATCTATCAGTGGACACATACCAAAGTCCCACAAAAGTCATTTACCGATACACTTATCATCCTCTGTATGTTAATTTCAGTCGTGATGGTGATTATAGGTGATAGTATCGCGCGAGCGTTCAGTTTAGTCGGTGCGTTGTCTATTATCCGGTTTCGCACGGCTATCCAAGACCCGCGCGACATCGGCTTCGTTTTCTATGCGTTGGCGGTCGGTATGGCAGTCGGGGCAGGTGATCCATCCGTTGCGATTTTGGCTACTTTTCTTATCGGTCTCATCATCCTCGGTATCTACCACTGGCATCAACGTTTCGGGAATAACAACGAATTTAGTTTAGAATTCTGTCTGCCACCTGACCAAAACGCCGAAACTGTTTATCAATCTGTTTTTGACAAGCACTTGATTTATGAACGCTTAATTGAAAAGCGGATTAAGAAATCCCAGTTGGTTGAACTAACATTTCGAGTTAGATTGTCAAATCCAGAGGAATGGCTCACTTTTTTTAACGAACTTTCAAGAATTGAAAGCGTTACTGAAGTCAAAATGGATAAAGAGTAAGACACAACTAACAGAAAAAGCCGAACTTCTCTATATCAAACGGGTCTAAAACTGAAAGGAGGATACGATGAAACAACTTAAATCAATAACATTTGTTGCACTAATAATTATGGGATGGACGCTGTTAATGTCCGTAAATGCCCAAGAAAATAAGGAATCTCCGAAACTCTCAGATGAACAAAAACGGTTTGACCTCAATGGTGATGGAAAACTTAGCGATGCAGAAGATGAACTCAGGCTTCGCGTTACAGGCTTAGAAGCATTCACTGGCGATAAATTCAGTCGTGAAGACATTGAGAAGATACAACGCAACAGTCCGCCTGACGGAGGTTTTGGCGGACCGCCCGGCGGGATGCCTCCCTTTGGCGGTGGACGCGGCGGACGCGGGGGACCCCGACCGCCAGAAAAATTGGTACATCAGTTTGATGAGGATAAAGATGGAAAATTAACCGGCGCCGAACGAGATGCCGCTTTACAGATGCGTGGTGGCAGCGGTAAATCCTCTCTAATATCAGAAGAAAACTTACGCGATGGCGTTCAGAGTGATGTGCAAGCCAGTCTCGCTTCTACACCGGAAGGTTCACCTTCACTCTACGACGCTCATACCGTTCGGACAATACACCTCAGATTCCATCACGACAACTGGGACGAACAGATGAATGCGTTTTATCGCACGGATATTGAGGTGCCAGCGGAACTTATTGTTGATGGAAAGGTTTACTCCGATATCGGGGCCCACTTTCGAGGCACATCTTCCTTCTTTACTGTCAGATCAGAAAAAAAGTCCTTCAATATTGCTGTTGACTATGGCAAAGATGGACAACGCCTCTACGGCTACAAAACACTCAATTTGCTTAATGGACACGTCGATGCTTCTTTCCTGCGTGAAGTCCTCTACAACCAGATTTCACGAGACTTCATTCCGGCGATGAAAACAAATCTTGTAAAACTTGTTATCAACGGTGAAAACTGGGGCGTATACATTAACCTACAACAATATAACAAAGATTTTCTCGCTGAGTGGTTCGGCACAAGAGGCGGGGTGCGTTGGAAAGTAGGTCCCGGCAGAGGCGGCGCGCTAAATTATACTGGAGACGATCCAACAACATACCAAGAAACCTACCAACTCAAAACCAACAACGTTGAAGACCCTTGGACAGACCTCATCGCCCTCTGCAGAATGCTTGATGAAACAACCCCCGATGCGGAACTCTCTAAAAACTTGCCAGCCCTTCTTAATATCGACCAAGTGCTGTGGCAGCTCGCTGTTTCAAATGTCTTTATGGATGACGATGGCTACATCCACAAAGGCGGTGATTACGCTATTTATCAAGATGTCAAGGGGCGATTCCAACTCGTACCCCATGATAACAATGAAAGTTTCAGATTCGGTCGAGAAGGGCGTGGCGGACCTGGTGGTGGCGGTCCCGGCGGCTGGTCGTGGGGCGATTTAGAGAACGGAATGGTATCTCCTGTTGCTCATGAAGACAATGCTGCCCGTCCACTTATTAAGCGATTGCTTTCAAATCCTGAGTGGCGAGCACGGTATCTCGCACATGTCCGAACTGTTGTGGATGAATGGCTTAGTTGGGAAGTATTGGAACCAATTATCAAAGAATATCAAGCACTCATTGATACAGAAGTCCAACAGGACGAGAAGAAGCTTTACGGGTATGAAGAATTCGCAACCGGTGTTCCCGCGGACCTCGAGCGTTTTGTCAACGAACGCCGTGAACACCTGCGCAATCATCCAGAAATTAACAAACCTGTCCCCAAAATTATCGCTGTCGAAATCGGAGACGAGGCACCACCAATAGCCAATCAACCTGTCTCGATTAAAGCGACACTTGATAAATCAGTTGCAGTTGACTCGGTTTTCTTGTATTATAGTAATGATCGGCATGCTGTTTTTAATCAAGTTATGATGACAAGCAAGACGGACAGTTTTGTTGGACAGATTCCGGCTTTCCCAGCAAGTACAACCGTCTACTATTACGTTGAGGCTAACGCTGTGAAAACGCACGGCACGACTGCTTTTTTACCAGCACGTACAGAGCAGGTGCCATCGCATTACAGCGTCGGTGTTCCCGTTGCGAAAGAGAGTCCCGTTGTCATTAACGAACTAATGGCGTTCAATACCAAAAGCCTCACCGACCCACAAGGACAATACGAAGACTGGCTTGAACTTCATAACCTTACCAACGGCGCAGTGAATCTCTCTGGAATGTATCTCACAGATAAAATGGACAATTTGAAAAAATGGGAATTTCCTGAGAACGCGACGATTCCTGCACACGGGTACCTCCTTGTATGGCTCGATGAAGATGGCAAAGCCAAAGAGGGACTCCATGCCAACTTCAAATTGTCGCGGAACGGTGAAACAGTCATGCTCGTTGATGCTGATAAACGTGGCAACCAAGTGCTTGATACAGTGACATTTGAAAAACAGGAAAAGGACGTTGCGCTCGGCAGATGGCCAAATGGCAGTGGCACACTCAAACAGATCCAAACAACACCCGGCGAAGAAAACGCAGTAAAATAAACGAAACGAACCTTTTGTTTTACTGTATGTCTAATTGAACAATAGCACTTTCTTTACCCCTGGAGTTTGGAGAAATATGTCCGTAGCAACCCTTGCAGCTACTATGGAAACCTATTCAGAGATGGGCAAAACAGAAGATTTGGATGTCGCTCAAGAGCGAGAGATCGTTTTGCGTTGTCAAAATGGTGATGCCGATGCGATGGGAACTCTCATAATTCAATACCAACATTGGGTCTACAATATCGCTTACGGTATACTCGGTCATCACCAAGACGCGCAAGATGTAGCACAAGATGCTTTCCTCTCTGCATGGGAAAACATCGGCAAATTCCAATTCCGCTCCCGATTCTCTACATGGCTCTATCGCATCGTGAAAAATAAATGTCTGAACCACATCGATCAGTACCAACGTCGAAAGACTGATCCGACAGAGATCGATGATTCACAACCGTGGGTGCCTTTGGACACAGAAACGCCTGAACAAGAAGCATTGCGTACAGAAGAAAAAGAAATCGTTCATGCCGCCCTCGCAAAACTTAAGCCCAGCCATAGAGAGATTCTGGTGTTGAGGGAATTACGGGATATGGCTTATGAAGAAATAGCAGAAATCCTCGGATGCACGCTCGGACGCGTCAAGTCCAGGTTACACGAAGCCCGAAAAGCGTTAAAAAAAGAACTGGAGCGAGTTGAATGGTAAATATCTATTACCACTCTCCTCGATTGAAAATATGAACCATCGACAAATCCAAGACGAATTATCAGCCTATTTAGATAACGAATTAGCTCCGGCTGTGCGCAATCAGGTTGAAGCACATCTTCGTTCTTGCAATGAGTGTTCCGAAATGCTGTCGGCGTTCCAAGAGAACCGCCAAAGGGTCGTAAACATTGCACAACCCGTGCCGACGACGTTTAAAGAGACAGTGATGGCAAAAATACACGCCCGATTTCAGGACGAATTATCAGCCTACTTAGACAACGAATTAGCCCCTGCTGAGCACCTGCGGATTGAAGCACACCTCCACGCCTGCAATGAGTGTTCCGAAATGCTATCGGCATTCCAGAAGAACCGTCAAATAGTGGCTGACTTCGCACATCCGGTCCCATCAACACTTAAAGAGACAGTGATGGCAGAAATACACACGCAGTTTCAGAATGACTTGTCAGCCTATTTAGATGACGAATTAGCTCCGGCTATACGTGAGCGAATTGATACGCACCTTCACGCTTGCAACGAATGTGCCAATGTGCTGTCTGCATTCCGCGAAAATCGTGAGCGGATCAAAATGCTCGAACATCCCGCACCATCGTCTATTCATGATGCAGTGATGACAAAAATACACCAACAAACAACGGATGCAACGGAATCCACGCCCACCAAATGGTTACCGGATATTGGGCGATGGTTACCCGATCTCGGACGCTGGTTTTTCCGACCCGTTACAGCAGGCGCGACAGGAGTCTTGACATTCGCACTGATTTTAGGGGCACTCTACTTTTATCCCAATAGTGCCCAATATGAAGAGCCAATCGATTTCTACTTTGAACTGCATGCTGAACAAGTAGACAATCCATTAAAGTCAAACGTCGGTAGACCGATCCGTACAACATCAACAGGGGAACCCTCATCTACAGAAACCACTGGCGATGCTGAAACGGTTCTTGACCTCTATTTTGAAGATATAGGGAATTGAATCTTCCAGCAGTAAACTGACAGGTGAATCCATGCGACTACACACCTATCTTATGCTTCATAAACACGGGCGACCCAAATATAATCTCATCAGGGTTACGGTTTTAGCACTTTTGCTGTGCGGACCCTCCACACTTTTTGCCGACATCGGTACGCTTAAACGCATTATAGAAGCCGAACGTAAAGTCGGTTACGTCGGAATTCGTCTAAGAACATCCAGTACGTCAAGAGGCGTACGGACCTTTGAGGAATACGTTATTCACAAACCCGAGGATGCCGCGTATCGAAAAGTCGTTTCTGTCATCGGTGAACGTAAAGCACTCGGTGGGCAACAAACCCGAGACGAAAATCAGAGAGATAACAGGCGGAGAAATCGGGACGAGAGTAACAGGGACAATCGCAGGCGGGATCGTGAACGCGAGAATTGGCGACAGATTCGCAGCCTATTTTCGCAAAAAGAGATTAAACTGATCGCACAAAACTATGATCTTGAACTATGTCCTTCGGAGGAGAAAATTGCAGATCACGAAACCGATATTTTAATCATTAGCCCTAAGTTCGACGGTAGACCTACAAAACATATATTCTTTGCTCGCGAAAACGGAGTGATTTTGCGAGTGGAAGACCTCGACGCTGAAGGCGTTCTACGAGAGATGTTCGTCTATACCCAAATTAGTTTTGAGCCTCAGACCGTCAACAACAAATGGAACGCCTTTCGAGATGAACTCAAACCCCAACAGCGGCGCAGTCGCTCAATTCCGCTTGCCGAAGCCAAGAAAATACTAAAAAATAAACTCATCCAACCTGGATACCTACCACCGGGGTTCAAATTGCAGGATATTCGCACGATAAAAAGGCGGAACAATGACTTAATCTTTCTTGAATATACAGATGGATTGGTGAATTTCACGCTGTTTGAAGAAATGGACAGACCATCGCGTCAGGACGATAGGGAACGCCAAGGAACTCAAATCGAAATTGGCGGCACAACTGTACATAAACATCAGTTTGGACCAACAGATGCCTTCAGATGGTCGGGTGCGAAAATTCGATTCTCGCTGGTTGGTGCAATACCTACCACCGAAGTGCAGAAGGTCGTCGAATCTATTATACAAAAAACAAAAAAGAAGTAAGGAGAAGGTATGCAGATATATCATGCTATTATGTTAGGTATCATTGTTGCCGGTACATTGTTCGCAATCAATGTAAGTGCTGACGACGCAAAGACTGAACTCGAGAAATCCCCTCGCCATGGCGAATGGGTGAAAGTCACAACCGCTGACAAGCGTGTTGTTAATGCATTTGTTGTTTATCCAGAGGTGAAAGAACCCGCAACATCTATCATCGTTATCCACGAAATTTTTGGACTGACTGATTGGATCCGGCTTGTGGCGGACAGACTTGCCGCTGAAGGATTCGTCGCTATTTGCCCAGACCTGCTTTCTGGTATGGGACCCGATGGCGGTGGCACAGAGAGCTTCGGTTCCGGTGACGATGTTCGGCGCGCGATCCGAGAACTCCCTGCTGCACAAGTTGCATCAGATTTAGATGCTATCCAGAAATACGTCCGAGAGCTACCCTCAACCAACGAAAAAGTAGGCGTTTCAGGATTTTGCTGGGGCGGTGGACAAACGTTTAGTTACGCTGCTCATTCCGATACAATCGCCGCGGGTTTCGTATTCTACGGTCGTGCTGTCCCCGCAGAGGATGTCCCCAAGATATCGGCACCGATATACGGCTTTTACGGTGAAAGCGACAACCGTATCAATGCCACAATCGATACCACGAAAGCCGCAGCCGATGCCGCAAACGTTACCTACGAACCCGTTATCTACAAAGGGGTCGGGCACGCTTTCCTGAGACGCGGCATGGCAGAAGACGCAAATGACGCACAGAAAGCCGCCACCAAAGCCGCATGGGATCGCTGGGTATCGCTCCTGCACGGACTCTAAAGGCAAACGCATGGCAAACCGACTCAAAGATAAGATCGCAGTTATCACGGGTGCAGCACGAGGCATTGGTGCGAAAAGTGCAGAACTTTTCGCAGGTGAAGGTGCAGCTGTCGCCATCTGGGACCTCAATGCTGAGCGTGGCGAACAAATCGCACAACACATTCAGAACTCCGGTGGAACTGCACTTTTCTGTGAGTGCGATATAACCGACGCTGCGCAGATTGAAAGTGCCGTCAATCAGGTCACATCTGAACTTGGCAATCCAAATGTTCTGTTCAACAACGCCGGTATTGCTGTCGTCGGTGA
>JAGFCB010000165.1 GCA_022394775.1 Candidatus Poribacteria bacterium | reverse complement strand
AATCAAAAGAACCTCGATTACGAGATTGAAACGAGAAAGACGGATTGTGTTCCCGATTTTCTCCTCGCCTTCTTGAAATCAAAAGAACCTCGATTACGAGATTGAAACTCCGACAACATCACAGCACTGCGATCCATCGAGACCCTTGAAATCAAAAGAACCTCGATTACGAGATTGAAACTAATACAATTAGAGACATCGGTGGAGGGGACTACGCGTGCACTTGAAATCAAAAGAACCTCGATTACGAGATTGAAACGACGGAAGGCGGTGAGATATTCGCTCGTGACATGCGGACTTGAAATCAAAAGAACCTCGATTACGAGATTGAAACAAGTCGTCAGATGCTTGCACCTCGATAGAAAACACGTTCCCTTGAAATCAAAAGAACCTCGATTACGAGATTGAAACCTGATACCCGTTGACTTTCGGTACAGATTGTTTTATCAACTTGAAATCAAAAGAACCTCGATTACGAGATTGAAACATGACGGGGTTCATGCGTGCGTATCGTGGCGGTATGACTTGAAATCAAAAGAACCTCGATTACGAGATTGAAACTGTCAAGTGCGTTGTAATTATCAAAGAGTAGTCCTTGTCTTGAAATCAAAAGAACCTCGATTACGAGATTGAAACGTTGTTCGTCGTTGGGACTTCAATCGTTAGCGTCTTACTTGAAATCAAAAGAACCTCGATTACGAGATTGAAACGATACCTTGTGGCACGCATCGGTGACGACTCCGCTTTCCTTGAAATCAAAAGAACCTCGATTACGAGATTGAAACTCGCAATCGCGTTCGGTGTCATCTGCTGTGCCGCTGTCTCTTGAAATCAAAAGAACCTCGATTACGAGATTGAAACCCGCTGAAATATCACGCCTATTTTACCAAACGCTTACTGAACTTGAAATCAAAAGAACCTCGATTACGAGATTGAAACTTGAAAGCGATGTAAAACTTCGTTGCCTAACTCTCTCTTGAAATCAAAAGAACCTCGATTACGAGATTGAAACAAGATAATATCAGCATTTATTACGATGTTACCGACGGTTACTTGAAATCAAAAGAACCTCGATTACGAGATTGAAACCAAGACTTCGTTGATGTCTGCTACTGCTAATTCGTCCTTGAAATCAAAAGAACCTCGATTACGAGATTGAAACCAGCAGAAACAAGATGCCGAACCTCAACGTCGCGAACCTTGAAATCAAAAGAACCTCGATTACGAGATTGAAACAAGGCTTTCCGTGTCCGTTTCCACTTCGGTGATAACCTTGAAATCAAAAGTATCTTGATTACGAGATTGAAACCTAACTTTAGGCACTTCACAATTTCTCAACTCTCAAACTGGGAACTACAAACCATCCCTCCCGATATAAAACAACCAATTTTCCAATCTTCTCCCTTCCATCAAACAACATTTGTATAAAATGCGCGAAAGAAAGTGGGGAAATATTTGCATTCAATCGCTTTTTAGTATATACTTAATATAATTATACTTTTTTGAATTTGCTTATATTATTCAAGTATTACGCTTTCCCGAATAACGGAGGATAAAAAATGACTATAGAAAACGCCAACACGCCACGCGAAACATCGCCGCTTGCAGAGTATTTGCCCGAGAATACACTTACAGTCCGTTCAGATTTGAAAGACCTGTTCAATACCTTGACCGGTGATGAACTTCTCGAAGCAGTGATTGAACGGCTCCAACAGTATGCAATTGAAGAATTACATGAGGAGGCGCGCGCGAATTTCAGACAATACAAACGACTCCACATGTTAGGAACAATCAGAGAAACCATCTCTGAGGAATTAACGGGATGGATCTCACATTTTATCTCAGACGCACACCGAGAGTTTATCGTCCATTGCCATGCACGAGGGCTTCCCACTGCCGAAGCAGTTTGGACGTTGGTGCAGGAAGACAAGCCCCTCAGTCGATTGGCACAGCCTGATGTCATGGGGACAAGCACGCTCCAGAGAGCATTAGTTACGCGGTTGGCATATCTGAAACCGGGCACTGCACGCTGGCCGGAAAAGAAATACGGCGCACTCTGGCGCGAGGCGCGGGAACAGCATAAACAGGATATACGGGATGCTCCACTCACATCGCCAATGGAACAGAGCGCACTGTTAGCCAAACATGCAGATCATATTAACGAATTGTTATATGAAAAGAACCATGATGTGAAAGATGTTCAGGCGTTGACAGATTCACTCATTAAAACGGTGGAGGCACTACAGAAGTTGTCTGCAGTTGAACAGCAAGCCCCTCCTAACGACTCGCGGACACAACTCGTCGCCGTCTTAGAACGGCTAACACTCGCACTGGATACGCCCGAGCAATTCGCACTCGGCAGCGACACTGAGCCGCTGCTTGAGGTGCTTGAGCGGCTAACGCTTGCTTTGAAGCCATCTGATCCCAAGGCAATTACAGACCAAATTGAAAGCGTACCTACAGATACCGATCAGGACAATCCAACATGAAACGATGCTCCTTGATTCGCGAAATTTTCATAGCAAATTTCATAGCAGCCTTCATAGCAACTTTAATGAAAAGCGCCTAAAACCCAATCGTGGTAAGGGTTTATAGCCTTTCGAGAAATATGTTGAATTCACAACTTTGCTATGAAAACTGTGAAACGCGATGGTCTTAAAAACGCATCTGTAACCCCGCAAATCCTGATTCAGAGGGATTAGTTGTCAATTATCAGAGGGAATAGTTATCAGTACGGCGAGTACGCCTTTCAGTTATCAGTTACAAGAGTCCTCTTACTGGCAACTGACAACTGAAAGATTTTTCGCAGAAAATCGTACTGACAACCCTTTCTGCTTGACTGTTTTTGCTAAAGGCGTTATGATTGGGTCATTAGTATATTTGACGAAAGAGGAGCATTCTTATGCAAGACCTCCAAGAATTGATTACGCGGCAACCTTACGGGCAACTGATCACGCCGAAGCGCGTTTTGTTTGCGATACTCGGCATTATAATCCTCGCGGGGTTAGCGACGAGTTTTTATACCGTTGATGCAGACGAAATCGCTGTTGTCCTGATGTTCGGGAAGTCTGTCCGACAAGCAGAACCCGGACTCCATTTCAAATTACCGCTCGGCATCGAGCGAGCCATTAACGTTCCTGTCCGAAAAGTCTTCAAAGAGGAATTCGGTTTTCGGACGCTGAGAGCAGGCGTACGCACCCAGTATGACACCCGCGATTTCTCAGAGGAATCGCTGCTGTTGACAGGCGACTTGAGTATCGCCGATGTGGAATGGGTGGTTCAGTATAAAATCAAAGATCCGAAGAATTTCCTGTTTTTTGTCCGGAACCCGCAACGCGCTTTGCGAGATCTTTCGGAATCCGTGATGAGCCGAGTCGTTGGGGACCGGACTGTGACGGAAGTGTTAACTGTCGGTCGTATCGAGATCGCCGCAGAAGTTGAAGAACACCTACAGCAACTACTCGATCTGTATCAGACGGGTTTAGATGTGGCATCAGTGACTTTGCAAGATGTCAATCCACCTGAAACCGTGAAGGCTGCCTTTAATGCCGTTAACGAGGCGAAGCAGGAGAAGGAGCGTCTAATCAACGAAGCCTGGCGCGATTACAACCAATCTGTCCCGAAATCAAAAGGGTTGGCAGCGCAACAGATTTCCGAGGCACAAGGCTATGCCCTGAAACGGGTTAACGAGGCGCAAGGCGATGCGGATCGGTTCAAAGCGATTCGTTCAGAGTATCAAAAAGCGAAAGAGGTTACCCGCCGCCGTCTCTATCTCGAAGCGATGCGCGAAGTTTTACCACAGGTCAAGGAGATTTATGTCATTGACGGTAAAGCCAACGCACCGATCCCACTGCTGCAACTCAATGAATAAAAACCGTAAGGCGAAAATTAGAAGGCGGTGAAGATATGTTCGTCTCAGGAAAGTTTCCTTTTACGAGGGCATTGAAACCGGTAGCTCGTAATGTAATGGAGAGCGGATATACGAAGAAGCACGTTATTTTTAAATTCCGCCTAACCGAACCGCAAGGAAAGTTAAAAATATGAGATCGAAAAAGATACTTATACCCGTGATTATTGTTGTAATTTTAGCACTTCCAGTCGCTGCAGGGATGTTCTATGTTGTCTATGAAGGTGAGCAGGTGGTCATTACCGAATTCGGTCGTCCTGTCGGGGAACCCGTTGTTACCGCCGGATTAAAACTAAAGACCCCTTTTATTCAGCAGGTACACCGCTTTGAGAAACGTGTACTTGAATGGGACGGGTCGCCGAACCAGATTCCAACAAAGGACAAGCGGTTCATCTGGCTCGATACCACAGCGCGGTGGCGTATTAAAGATGCCCTCAAATTTTATCAGGCACTCGGCACGGAACAATTCGCACAGTCCCGGTTGGATGACATCATCGACTCCGCAGCGCGGGATTTGGTGACGGCGCAACTCTTGATTGAAGTCGTGCGAGATTCAAATCGCGTCTTAAGCCTCGATATGGAAGTCCTTGAAGGAGAAGAGGGACAAACCGGTGAACCGTTAGAAGAGATTCAGATCGGCAGGGAACGGATTACGCGCATGATCCTTGAGAAAGTACAGGAGACTGTTCCGCAATACGGCGTTGAACTCGTCGATGTTCAGATAAAACGCATTAACTATGTAGACGAGGTTCGCAAGAAAGTCTTTGACCAAATGATTTCGGAGCGTCAACGGATCTCCGAAAAGTACAAGTCTGAAGGTGAAGGTGAAGCCGCCGATATCAAGGGACAGAAACAGAAAGAATTGGAGCGGATTCAGTCTGAAGCGTATAAAGAAGCAGAGCAGATTAAAGGCGATGCGGATGCACAAGCCATCCAGATTTATGCCGAAGCGCACGGTCAAGACCCGGAATTCTTCGCTTTTATTCAAACCTTAGAGACGTATCGAAAGACGACCGGTGAGAGCACGAAGCTTATATTGACAACAGATAGCGACCTCTATCGGTATCTGAAAAGCAGTAATGCATTCGGGCGTTGAGCGTTGCATTATTAATTAGGGCTTACGCAGCCCCTTTGCAGGGTTTTTGCAAACGCTAAAATCCAATGCGAAGAAAGTATTTCTGCACGGTTTCAAACCCTGAAGAAATACTGAAATTACTGCTTTTTGCGTAAGTCCTATACTTAAAAACTGAAAACTGATAACTGACAACCATTCCGCGTGAAACATCAGCTCTCCCCTCTCAGTTTGAAAGCGGTTTGTATCGGGCTGCTGCTGCTGATTTCACTGTCCTGGGCGCAATCACTGTCAGGACGGTTGTCGCACTTCTCTTGGCTTTTCTACGCGGGCGGTGGATGTGGCTACCCTTCCATTCGGCAGGCTATGCCGTCACCAGCCCCTTCACAATGAATTTCTTCTGGTTCTCCATTCTTGTGAGTTTCCTGCTGAAGTGGATTATCACAAGACATGGTGGGATCGGTAGTTTTCGGAAGGCTGCCCCGTTCTTTCTCGGTCTCGTGTTGGGCGAGTTCGTCGTGACAACCTTCTGGGGCACAGTGGCGATTCTGTTCCAGGTGGAAACATATATTACGATTAATTTGTAGGATCATAGAGAGATTCTCAGGATTGTGAATTCAAGGTCCTACTAGCTTTAAATCCGTGAGTTTTTGAAAGTATCATTGCTTAGTTCGGAGGCTCATCGCCAAAATTCTCCTCGTAATAGATGAAGACATTTGTGTCCGTGTTTCGGACGGCTTCATGAAACAGTTCAAATATCTCTTCTAAGCTTTCGTCAGGAAACCCAAGACGAAGTTTTAAGTATTCTGTCAATGTCCTTTTCAAGTTAATTACTGCCCTTTTGATGCTAATTACCCTCCCTACAGGGTTGGTTACTGTTTTCCATTCTTCGTCTTCGGGTTGGATGTTCTTCTCTTCCCTTATAATCTGATAAAGATAGTTCTGAATATCCGGATCGTACTTAATCTCAAATTCTTCTTCAATCAACTGATAAAGGTCTTTTCCGATATCTTCATCACAGGGGCTTGAAAACCTTCTAAATACTTGTGTGACCCTTTCGGCAAGTAGATTTTCTGGTTCGCCTGTTTCTAATGCCTTTTCTGGGGGCGTAAAAGGCAGCTTCGGCAGAGGTGGAGCCCCATAGGCCACCGCGTCTCGATGATAGATAAGAGCATGTAGATCCGTGTTTCGGACGATTTCACGAAACAGTTCAAATATCTCTTCTGAGTTTTTCTCAGGAAACTCAAGGCGAAGTCTTAAGTATGCTGTTGATGTGAATTCAAAGTCAATTTCATTTGCGTCGGGTAGGAAATTTTTGGATTGGAGATTTTTCTCCTCTCTTATGATCTGATAAAGGTGATTTCCAATATCAGCATTGTACGCAATCTCAAATTCTTCTTCAACCAACTGGGCAAGGCTTTTTCCAACATCTTTTTCACACGGTTCTGAAAACCTGGAAAGTGCGCTTTGAAATCCGGATATAGCGCGTAGTTGCCAACGGGTATCTGGGTCGTCCGTTGTTGCCCCGATTATTTTAAGCGGAAGTGGTGGTTCTATCATGTCTGCTGCTGTCACGACAGAAAAGGTGCCGATACTGTCTGACGGTAATATATATTTACAGAGAAAGACACGAGTCCCATCAATCGGTTTCGCATCACCAGTCCAAAAGTTTTCGCCTGATGATCCATAAGGGACAATGTGAAACTGTGTTTCGTTACCGTTAATTATGGCTCGAATGTCCGGACGGGCAGATTCATCATCTGCAACGACAAGTGGGACATTATCGGAGAATGTCACGACTGTATAGACGGGGTATCCCGCGCCTATCGTCGTCGTGGTTTTGCTGTAGTCAGGACGTTCCCGCTTACGATAGTGCGTTATCGAAACTACACTTGGTTGCATGGAATTCATAGTATCTTTAACAGTGAGCGTCATCATATCTGCTGTTCGTTCACAACTGAGGAACGAAAAAGTGGTAACGAAAATTGCAAACAGCGAGAAAACAAAAATTTTCATTTCCATAATAATTTCCGGGTTTAACGTTAAGTTTTACAACAATAAAGTACTGGCGTTAACTGACAAAGCACCGAACTATAAACACCTCACCAGCGGAGAGACATGGCAGCTTTTTCCACGTAAAGTTCAGTCTATTTCCCACTCGTTTAAACCGATAGGTACGGGATCCGGACGTTCCGTTGTGCTTTCGATGATAACGTGTTCACCCGATTCGGAAGATTTATCGAAGGCGCACATTACCTCAAGCACATGATACGCCAACGCACCATTCGCGCGGTGTGTCCGTCCTGAACGGATTGCCGATGCCATGTCAATCGCACCAATCATCCGCGCATTGTTCGGGAAAGCGAGTTCCTGTTCTTCCCAATCACCGCCTGCTGGACAGACAGCCACGGGACCGCCAAATCCGTTCGGATCCGGTACCTGCATTGAACCGGTCTCCCCATAGATTTCGATGCAAGGGAGACTGTGCCGCCACATATCGAAACTCATAATCATCGTGATAATGGCACCGTTCTGAAATTCAAGTGTTCCGGTAAGATGGGTCGTGATTCCGACAGGGATGCGTAAGCCGTTTAACGCTTCGCTCGTTGCGATGCGTTCCGCGAATCCCTTGGTCGTAATCGCTGCGACACGCTTAACAGGACCGAGGATATTCACAAGCGCGGTCACGTAGTAAGGTCCCATATCCAGCATCGGTCCACCGCCGATGTCGTAAAAGAAGGCAGGGTTGGGGTGCCAACCTTCGGGACCGTGTCCGCACATAAACGCCGTGCCAGCGATCGGTCTGCCAATCTTACCCGAATCCAAAGCTTGTCGCGAGGTCTGGATGCCAGCACCGAGAAACGTGTCCGGTGCACACCCCACCCGGAGCCCTTTTTCAGCAGCGGTTTCAATCAGATGTTTCCCGCTTTCAGTGTCCACACCGAGCGGTTTTTCGCTATAGACGTGTTTGCCGGCTTCCAAGACTTGGAGACCGACATCCACATGTGCTCTCGGAATCGTGAGGTTCACGACGAGTTCGATCTCATCGTCCGCGAGTAATTGCTCTATCGTACATGCCTCACAGTTGTATTTCTCGGCTTGTGCCTGAGCGGCTTCTATTCGGAGATCGGTACAGGCTTTGATTTCTAAGACATCGGTTTTTCGCGCACCTTCAAAATAGGCGCTGCTGATGGTTCCACAGCCAATAATTCCAATTTTCATATTTTTACTTTACCTTTTAGACGGATTTGTTGTGAGTGGAATCGTACGCAGTTATCATCTAAGGGGAGGTTGCTTAACCAGAACACCTCTTAACTGATAACTGAAAGATTTTTCGCAGAAAAATCGTACTGAAAACTGACAACTAAAAATCTAATCTATCTCCCATTCGTCCAAACCGACGGGGAGTGGCGCGGGACGCTCTGTTGTGCTTTCGATGACGACGTGTTCACCGATTTCCGAGGATTTGTCGAAGGCGCACATCACCTCAAGCACGTGGTACGCCAATGCACCATTCGCACGATGCATCCGTCCGGATTGGATTGCAGATACCATATCAATGACCCCGATCATCCGAGCGTTGTTGGGGAAAACAATTTCTTCATCTTCCCAATCGCCACCTGCTGGGCAGACGGGGACAGGACCGCCAAATCCGTTTGGATCAGGGACTTTCATTGAACCGGTCTCCCCATAGATTTCGATGCATGGAAGCCGGTGCCGCCACATGTCGAAACTCATAATCATTGTGATGATTGCGCCGTTTTGGAACTCGATTGTGCCAGCGAGATGGGTTGTGGTTTTGACGGGTATCTTCAAACCGCGCGCGGCTTGACTCGTTGCGATGCGTTCTTCAAACGTTTTTGCGGTAATCGCTGCGACGCGCTTGACGGGACCGAGGATATTGACGAGCGCGGTCACGTAGTAAGGTCCCATGTCTAACATCGGTCCACCGCCGATGTCGTAATAAAAGGCTGGATTTGGATGCCAACTTTCGTGTCCGTGTCCGCACATAAACGCCGTGCCAGCGATCGGTCTACCGATTTTTCCTGCGTCCAGGGCTTGCCGCGAGGTCTGGATGCCTGCACCGAAGAAGGTATCCGGTGCGGATCCGACGCGGAGCCCTTTTTCTCCTGCGGTGTCGATAAGTTGTTTTCCGCTTTCGGTGTCTACGCCGAGCGGTTTTTCGCTGTAGACGTGTTTACCGGCTTCTAAGACTTGCAAACCGACTTCGACGTGCGCGCGCGGGATGGTGAGGTTCACGACGAGTTCAATCTCATCGTCCGCGAGCAGTTCATCAACGGTGCATGCGTGGGCGTTGTACTTTTTGGCTTGTGCCTGTGCCGCTTCTATGCGGAGATCCGCACAGGCTTTAATCTCCAAGATGTCGGTTCTCCGTGCACCTTCAAAATAGGCACTGCTGATCGTGCCACAACCAATAATTCCGATTTTCATATTTTTTTTGCCTTTCAGGTAGTTTTCAAGTAGGGGCTGTGTTTATTATATCAATTGTAGCGAATATTGACAAGATTTTATGGTAGTTCTCCAGAGCCATTCAACTGATGGCTGATGGCTGGTGGCAAAAATAAAAAATAATTGACAAACTACGAATCTATTGCTATGATAACTTCAGAATTAAGGCGAAGTTTGTCAACGATGCAACGGTGCATCGGTTAACAAAATATCTCCTTTGCAGTGTGAGACACCTACGAGCAACAACACCCTATAGCACCTCGGAATGGACAGGACTTACACAGCCCCCTCGCAGGGTTTTTGCTGGGGTATTTCTGTGGGTAAGTTGTCCTATAGCACCTCGGAATGGAGAAGAAAGTATGGGAAACCGGATTGAAATCGGTAATCTCAAAATAGATGGAGATTTGTACGCACTCGTAAGAGATGAAATTGCGCCCGGCACGGGAATAGAAGGGGATGCCTTCTGGAAAGCCTTTGGCGATATTGTCGATGCGTTTGCACCAGAAAACAAGACGCTTTTGGCGAAACGGGATACGCTTCAGCAACAGATCGACGCATGGCATCTGGCACGGAAAGGTGAACCGCTCGATGGTGAGGCGTATAAGGCATTTCTTACGGACATAGGCTACCTGCTCCCTGAAGGACGAGATTTTACTGTGATTACCGAGGATGTTGACATAGAGATTTCACTCATCGCAGGTCCGCAATTGGTTGTGCCGACCGATAACGCCCGCTATGCCCTCAACGCTGCGAACGCCCGTTGGGGAAGTCTCTACGATGCACTCTACGGCACCGACGTGATTGATGAATCGGACGGGGCTACGCGAAGTGCGACTTATAACCCTGTTCGAGGTGCGAAAGTCATCGCGTACACAGAACAGTTTTTAGATGAAATGGTAGCACTTGAATCTGGCGGTTATGCGGACGTTACGCAATTTTCGCTGGAAGTCGTTCATGGCGAGCAACAATTACGCGTAACACTCAGTGATGGCAGTGAAGTCGGCTTAGCGGATCCAAGCAAATTTGTAGGCTTTACACAAGACACCAGTGAACTCAGTGCTATTTTGCTTCGCAACCACGGGTTGCACGTTGTGATCCAGATAGACCGTGAACACCCCGTCGGAAAAGCGCACCCTGCTGGTGTAACCGATGTTATCCTTGAATCCGCGATTACAACGATTCAGGATTGCGAGGATTCCGTTGCTGCAGTGGATGCGGAGGATAAGGTACGCGTCTATAGGAACTGGAACGGGATTATGAAGGGCACGCTGGAGACAACGTTTGAGAAAAATGGCGAAATGCTGACCCGTCGCCTCGCACCCGATAAGACGTTCACCGCGCCCGATGGAAGTACCCTGACATTGCCCGGCAGGAGTCTTCTCCTGATTCGGAATGTTGGTCTCCATATGTACACAGATGCTGTCACGACAGCAGCGGATGAGGAAATCCCTGAGGGCATCCTTGACGCTATGATAACGAGTTTCGCTGCGATACATGATCTACAGAGCGATGGTCCGCTCACCAATAGTAAAACAGGAAGCATCTACATCGTCAAACCGAAGTTCCACGGACCCGAAGAGGTGGATATGACGATTCGCTTGTTTGAGTGGATAGAGTCCGCGCTTGGACTCCCGACGAATACTATTAAGATCGGGATTATGGATGAGGAACGGCGGACGACTGTCAACCTCAAAGAGGCGATTCGGGTGGCACAAGAACGACTCGTTTTTATTAACACCGGATTTTTAGATAGAACCGGTGATGAGATCCATACAAGCATGGAAGCGGGACCTATGATCCCGAAGATGGACATCCGTAATGAGCCGTGGATGCTCGCTTATGAGGATTGGAACGTCGATATCGGCATCGAGACCGCCTTGCTCGGCACGGCACAGATTGGGAAGGGGATGTGGACGAAACCTGACCAGATGGCGGAGATGGTCGAGACGAAGATGAATCATCCGTTAGCTGGGGCGACAACGGCATGGGTGCCATCGCCGACAGCCGCGACGCTCCATGCGATGCACTACCATCGGGTTGATGTCGGGAACTGGATAAAAGAGTTGGCGGCGAGGCAACGCGCCAGCATGGCGGACCTGTTGACACCGCCGCTGTTGAAAGCGCGCGAGTTACAGCCCGATGAAATTCAACGCGAATTGGATAACAACGCGCAGGGGATTTTGGGCTACGTCGTGCGATGGGTGGACCAGGGGATCGGCTGCTCAAAGATACCGGATATTAACAACGTCGGTCTGATGGAAGACCGGGCGACGTTACGGATTTCGAGTCAGCATATCGCTAATTGGCTACACCACGGGATCGTTACCAAGGAACAGGTGACGGAGACGTTCCAGCGGATGGCGAAGATCGTTGACGAACAGAATGCCGGTGATCCGAACTATCGGGATATGTCGCCAGATTATGACCAGAGCGTCGCGTTTCAGGCGGCGTTAGATTTGGTCTTTAAAGGGTGTGAACTGCCGAATGGGTATACGGAGTTTGTCTTACATCCACGCCGACGGGAAGTTAAGGCTGGCGGTTAATGGAACGACGGAATCGCGAAAAAATGAAAAGGGGAAGGATGGAAAACACCATCTTCCCCTTTTTTCTTTGAAGTTGAGTAGATACGGTTTGATGAAGACTAAAAATTTATAGTAAAGTCCGAAAATAGGTGAACCCTTTAGAAAACACGAAACCGTCCGCGTTCGCTGGTGGGGTTCTAACCCCGCCCTATGAATCCAATCTATCGGCGTTCGCTGGTGGGGTTTCTAACCTCGCTCTATGAATCTAATCTATAAAATTTGATGGCGTTGTCGCGAAAGAGGTTCCGTAGTTCTTCAGATGAGCAGCCGGATACTGCATCCTTTAATGTTTGCACCCACCGTGGATAATCGCTGGCTTGTGTGGAGACAGGCCAATCGCTGCCGTATATAACACGCTCAAAGCCGAAGCAGGTGATGATGTGTTCAATGTAGGGGTGTAACTCGGCAGGGGTCCACGCCTCAAGATCAGCCTCCGTTACCAACCCTGATATTTTACAGTGGACGTTTGGGAACGACGCAAGGGTCTGGATTTCCTGTTTCCATGGGTCAAAAAGTTGGTTCTTGATATCAGGTTTGCCGATATGGTCCAAGATGAATTGGACGTGTGGGCACTGTTCCACAAGCCGGATTGTATTGGCGAGTTGTGGATGGAAGATACAGAGATCGAAACTTAACCCGTAGCGAGAAAGCGTTTTGACCCCGTTCACGAAGTCGGGTTGGATACAGAAGTCTACGCTTTCGGATTGGATGAGTCGGCGGATCCCTTTGACAAGCCGATTCTCTGCCAATTTCTCGACGAAAGGTGCTACCTGCGTGCCTTCCTCAAGCGGTGCCCACGCCACAATCCCTTGAATCCGGGGATCCACACTTGTTGCGAGGTTCGTAACCCATGCCGTCTCTTTCAAACCATCATCGGGGTGTGTATCGCACTGGACAAAAACGATGGATTCGATTTCTAATTCACCGTACGCTTCGACGTAATCTTTTAGGAGATAAGGCCTGTTGAGTGAAGGGACTTCCGCAAGCCACGGGTATCTCAACTGTTCTGGATGCCATAAATGGACATGTGTATCAACGATCGGGAATTTCTCCATGGGTGTCCTCCTGTTTTTATTCAATCCACCTTTATTTTAGTGCTTTCTTTTCTAATTGTCAAGTATTAAAAAATTGACATCTACAGCGAGAACATGTATAATGTTAGCATCGCGATGAAGATGTTTTTCACATTTGAATTTGCAGCATTGATCCGTTTGACCGTTTGATAATCGCCCAAGCAATTGTTGAAGGCATTCCAATAATTGGCAAAGACGAGGCTTTTGATCTCTATGATGTGAAAAGAGAAGGGTGAAAACAAGAGTTTTGCTAAGAAGGCACGCGGTGTGGTAAACTGATAGATATTCTAAACGGAGGCGTTAAAATATGTCAGAAAAATCTCGAATTGTTATGGTCGCAGGAAGTGCTAGTCATGGGAGTGGTTCGCATGAGCATCCCGCTGGGTGCACCCTCTTCGCGGATTTATTAAATAAAAATGTTGACGGTGTGGAAGCCGTCGTCTCTCAAGGGTGGCCCGAAGACCCCACAACTTTCAACGATACAGATGCAATTATTGTTTATTCAGATGGCGGGGCAGGACACCTCAGCATCCCACACCTCGAACAGATCTCTGAACTGGCGAATCAAGGCATGGGCATCGCGATGTTGCATTATGCAGTCGAAGTCCCGAAAGGTGAACCCGGAGATCGCTTCTTGGATTGGATCGGCGGCTATTTTGAAACGCATCTTTCCGTCAATCCGCATTGGACGGCAACATTCACTGGATTTCCTGAACACCCGGTAACTCGCGGATTGGAACCGTTCTCGTTGGAAGATGAATGGTATTATCACATGCGGTTTCGTGAGAATATGGACGGCGTGACACCCGTGTTAAGCGCAATTGCCCCTGAATCAACCCTTACAAGACCGGATGGACCGCATAGCGGTAATCCGCACGTGCGCGCATCGGTTGCGAATGGTGAACCGCAACATTTGGGGTGGTGTGTAGAACGTCCGGATGGCGGACGCGGATTTGGATTTACCGGTGGGCATTACCATCGAAACTGGGGCGATGATAGGCTCCGTAAGTTCATTCTCAACGCAATCGCGTGGACAGCCAAATTGGATATCCCGGAAGACGGCATCTCGACACCGACACCAACCGAAGCGGAATTGGATGCGTATCTGTAGGTGCCTAAGGATTGAGGCAATTCTGCATAGATATTCCCAACGGAGGATCCAAAAAATATGCCAAAGAAATCTCGAATTGTTTTGGTGGCAGGAAGTGGAAGTCGTGGCAGTGGGGCACATGAGCATCCGGCTGGATGTGCCTTTCTCGCCGATCAGTTAAACAATAATGTGGATGGCGTAGCCGCAGTGGTCTCTCAGGGGTGGCCCGAAGATCCAGCGATTTTCACCGATACAGATGCAATTATTGTTTATGCGGGGGGTGGTGAAAATCATCTTAGCAGCCCGCATCTTGACCAGATCGGTGAATTGATGGCACAAGGCATAGGACTCGCAATGTTGCACTTCGCAGTCGAGGTGCCGAAGGGTAAGCTGGGAGATTGTTTCTTAGACTGGATCGGTGGCTACTCTGAAGCTGGCCTTTCCGTGAATCCTTATTGGACAGCCTCCTTTACTGAATTTTCTGAACACCCGATAGCACGTGGGATGGAGCCATTTTCATTGAAAGACGAGTGGTATTACCATATGCGGTTTCGTGAAAATATGCAGGACGTGACACCCGTGTTGAGTGCGATCGCGCCTGCTTCAACACTCAAAAGACCCGATGGACCCTACAGCGGCAATCCTCAGGTCCGTGCCTCGGTTGCGAAGGGTGAACCGCAGCACTTGGGATGGTGCATCGAACGCCCAGATGGCGGACGCGGGTTCGGATGCACCGGTGGGCATTATCATCAGAATTGGGGGAATGATCAATTCCGTAAGTTAATTCTCAACGGGATTCTCTGGACAGCAAAGATGGAAGTCCCTGACGGAGGTATCTCCACACCGACCCCGACTGAATTGGAATTGGAGTCATATCTGGAGTCTTACAATGTCTGGTAAGTCCCTTGATAAGGAGGACTTAGGGGTTGGATACCGAGTATCGAGAAGATCTAAGTAATTCTAAAATCTATCATAAAAACGATGAGCACAGGCTAAGGAGATGGAACATGGACCAAGACATACAAGATTATCTCTTCGACCTACAAGGCTATCTGGTTTTGGAGAATGCAATCTCGAAACCCGATCTGGATGAGATGAACGCGTGGGTTGATGCACATTGGGAGTACGTCGAGGAACCATGGGAAGAAAATACAGCGGATAAACGGATTCCACGCTGGATCGGGAACATCGAGACGCATACCTACAACATTGAGAACGGTGTAAATTTCCAGAATATCATTGAGGGCGGTGCTGTTTTCGAGAAGCTAATCGACCATCCCGCATGGGTCGGATTGGTTCGGAAATACGTCCACGAAGTCAATGGGCTTTCGATTCACGAAAACTTTCTTAACGTCCGCGGTCCCGGTGGGTTCATTCATATCCACTGCGGTGGACACGTCCCTTTAAGTTATCTGACGTTCCGGCAAGAGAACACAGGCGAATGGATGGTAGGACAGATTAACGTCCTCATGGCACTCAACGATATTGGACCGGGTGATGGCGCGCCTGTCCTCGTGCCGGGGAGCCATAAATGCACAGAGATTCATCCACGTTTGAAGCAGGATGGAAAAGGCTTGGTCTACGACGGCGTGAGCGGGAAACCTGCAGGGACAGCCTTTGGCACACAAGAGATCTATCTGAAAGCTGGAGATGTCGTGATGTTCACAGATGCGATTACACACGGCTCAGCGGAACGGACGAATGACGGGTATCGCAGATCCATCGTCTATCGGTATTCACCGAGATATGTCCGTGAGCGTTTTGATTACCCGCATTCAGAAGAGTTGTTGGCGCGTTTGACTCCAGACCAACGCAAGATTATCCAGCCGATGTCAGTACGCCGTCCACCACAGATAGCGTAAGTTTTCAGTCCACGTTTTCTTGTAGGAGCGAGCTGTGCTCGCGATCCTAAAATTAAAGGAGATTCCGTCCATCTTTTCTTGTAGGAGCGAGTTGTGCTCGCGATCCTAAAATTAAAGGAGGTTCATGATGCGAAAAGTTGATTTGCAACAGCAGGCAGTTACGTTAATCCGGCAGCTCTCTACCGAAAAACTCAAATCTGCCGTTGATTATCTCGTTTATCTTCAGGACGCAGAGGCGCGAAACGTCTCTCCTGATCACGAAGTTCCATCACAAGATCTTGGAACAGCAATTCACGAGCTTTTCAAAAAGTTCGGCGGGGTGGAACTTGAGATACCCCCGCGGGAACCCATGCGAGAACCGCCTCGCTTTGACTAAATACCAACCATGATTGTTCTTGACACTAATGTCGTCTCGGAGCTCATGCGGGACAGTCCACAACAGACAGTTCGGGCTTGGTTTCGTGCCCAGTCTGCCAGCAGCTTGTTCGTGACAACTGTCACCGAAGCTGAAATCTTGACTGGTATAGCACTCTTGCCTTATGGAAGACGACGGCGCGGACTCTCGGAGGCTGCTGCCCACGTGTTTGCTACGTTGTTCGCTGGACGCATCCTTGTTTTTGATAGTGATGCAGCGAACATTTACGCCGAAATTTTTGCCCAACGACACGCAGCCGGTAAACCAATAAGCCAAACCGATTGTCAAATTGCTGCAATCGCCCGGTCTCATGGAGCTGCTGTTGCTACCCGAAACGTTACAGATTTTGAAAGAGTCGGCGTTGAACTTATCAATCCGTGGTCAAATCAATAACCTATTCTTGCAACATTTGTTAGTATGTTGTCACCGATTAGTACAAGATTATCTGACCGATGTCAATACAACGAAAATTTAAAGAGATTCATAATGCGTACAGTTGAAAAAATAATGGCATCATTGCCGAACCTAAGTACTGATGAGTTGCAGGACATTGAGCAGGCTATTCACGATTTGTATCGAGTTCGTCGTGAACGTATCATCTATGATGATAACTACGGCATCTGGACAGAACAGGATCAGAATTCAGTAGCAGTGGAGGTCTTTGAGTTGCTTGATAAAGCGGAAAGCTAACAGAATATGGGAAAACCAGAAAAAATACTCTGGGGTGGACGTTTTAGCACAAGCCTCACCACAGAGACAGTAGCCTTCACGCACTCCATTGAAGCCGATACACGTCTTATCGGATACGATATCTGGGGCAGCCAAGCGCACGCGATTATGCTTGCCCGGCAAGAGATTATCTCCGATGCCGATCTACGCGAAATTTTGCGGTGGCTCCGAAAAGCGGAGGAGGATTTTCAGAACGGCGATTTTGTGCTTGATCCGAATAAAGAAGACGTTCACATGAACGTCGAATCCTACCTGATTGAAAACGCTGGGCGCGAGTTCGGCGGTAAACTCCATACTGCGCGTTCCCGTAACGATCAGGTGCTTGTGGACGCACACCTCTACATCCGAGATGAAATTCTCAATGTCCAACGGGGGCTCTCAGCACTCTGTGAAGCCTTCCTACAAGTTGCGAAAGCACACGCCGATACGGTGATGCCGGGTTATACGCATACACAGCACGCACAACCGATCAGTCTCGGTTTCTGGGCAACTGCCTATGTAAGTATGTTTCTACGGGATCAGACCCGCTTGCAGTCTGCTTATGCACTCGCCAATATGAATCCGCTCGGTGCGTGCGCCTTGGCTGGCACGACCTTCCCGATCGACCGAGAACTGACAACAAAACTTCTCGGTTTCGACGCACCACACGAACACGCACTTGATGTTATCAGCAGCCGAGATTTTATCGCAGAAACACTTTTCGCATTATCGCTCGTGATGGCGAACCTCTCCCGGATTAGCGAGGAAATCGTCTACTGGACGACCTATGAATTCGGGATGGCGGTGCTTGATGACGCCTACAGTTTCGGGAGCTCCATCATGCCGCAGAAGAAGAACCCAGACATCGCCGAACTCACACGGGGACGCACCGGACGCGTCTACGGGGCTTTATTCGACCTGTTGACGAATCTTAAGGGTTTGCCGATGGGGTACAACCGCGATTTCCAAGAGGATAAACCGCCGTTGTGGGAGGCGTTTGATGTTGTGAAAGCGTGCCTCGGTCTGTTACCGGAACTCCTTAAGACGACGGATTTCAAGACGGAACGGATGGCTGAATTAGCGAATGCGAACTTCGCGACGGCGACCGAGTTGGCGAATTATCTCGTTAAAGAACATCAGATCAGTTTTCGGGAGTGCCACGAGATTGTGGGATGGCTTGTTGCTGAGTTGGTAGCGCACGAAAAAACATTCGCCGATTGGGAGTTGACGCAAGAACTCTTGAAACAGAAAGAGATTGACATACCGGTTGCGCAGCTGAAACAGATTTTGGATGCAGAGTTAGCGATTCAGAATAACCAGAGCCTCGGTGGCACATCCCCGGCGGAAGTTCATCGGATGATAGATAATTTTGAAGAGCGACTTAATGCGGTTGCACTGAGTATTTATAATTGCCAGTCGCAAATTGAGGATGCACACCAGGAAACGCTACGGGTTGTTGACAAAGTATTAGGGTAAAAAAAGCTAGGACTTATAAGGAGAAAGGAGATTCTTGTGAAACTACATAAGGGAAAATTGCCTCTCCAAGATATGACACATAAGCAATTGCGTGAATGGCTACTTCCGATTGTGGAACATACCCTGTTTTTAGACCGTGAGAAGATCCTTGAATTACTTACAATAGATGCCGATAGGGATACACTAACAGAAGCCTTCCGCGAATTTTTTGAAGCTTACTACTATGATGTAGCGTTTGAGTTGGATCGTCATGAAAAGAACCTGCTTTCGGTTTTGGATTCCTGTGATACTTATGTCTCTTTGAAACACCGTGTCGTTACTGTTGAAAGTAGACGAAAGGCATCACCTATAGGACGCGAAGTGCGGCGGATGGGTTCATACCTTCCTGACGATCCTGTGCCACGGATAAAAATATCTGCATTGTCGAATGATGATTTCCGCGAATTTCTGCATACATTGGTGAGTTCCGAAAGCGATAGCGCTGCGTTCCCATTTTTTGCGGCATATAATCAAGTCGTTAAGTTGCTGAGCGTAGGCTGGACGGATGCTGAGGATATGCCCTTACGTGAAGCGGTTTACGAATTTTTCGTGTGTCACTTGGAATTGGAACAGTTTCTTGAAGATTATGCGTACGATCCGGACGAAGGATTAGAAATACGCCCAAAGGTTGCGGAAGAGTTGGAACAAAGCATCACAGATCATGAATCTGGTGAAGTTAAAGGCAGACCCCTCCAGGAGGTGGCGAAAGAGACTGATCTTTCCGACACCTCCTTCAAACACTTTGCTTCTGTAGGTTCGTCGTCAGTTTAGAGGTTTCGGTTCCTCACGCCAGAGGCGTGATATGTCTATAGAAACAGGTTGTAGATATTCTCGCACTCCAGCGGAGTGCTATGTCTGAAAATTGTCCAAACTTCAGTAAATAGTAAAGGATTTCAAAATGACCCGCGGAGAGGCACTTGAAATATTAGGATTAGACTCGGATGCGTCGTTGGATGATGCTAGGAAAGCGTACCTTACTTTGGTAAAAATTTATCATCCAGATAAAAACCACGCTTCCAATGCCTCAGTAATATTTCGGATGATTCGAGATGCATGGCAGTTTGTGCAAAATGTATCTGGACAGGAACAGTCAGCACCCGAAACAGAGGAAAGGGCCGAAGAGAAACATGCTAAATGTTGGGACAATCACTTTGAACTTGCCATAGGTTGGGGAAGATACTTTGACTATAAAGAAAGCAAACAATATTGGAATCCTTCTTCACATTGGGGTGATCGCTTCTTTTACTTTCAAAAATCAAATCGTCCAGAATTTCAAGTAGGTCAAAAAATTCAAATTGACACGGGAGACGTATTAATTGAGAGAATCACGCGCCCTATTAAGGATTTTTTGCCTCACTCCGTCAAAACACGCTTCCGAACTTCGGATAACCGATATTATACTCTGGGCGATATAGAAGAACAACTAATCCGAAATACGGAATGGGTAACAACTGCCAAAGCAATATATCGCTGTCCACAACATGGGATCCTTCACAGAAAGGTCTTTTATACAATAGATCCACCTGACACCGATAAAGATATTCGATATAAATGCCAGAGTGATAAATCGGATACTGAATCATATCCTCTTCATATTCAAAAAGATGTTTGGTACAAACCCAGTTGTACAGGACAGTCTGAACAATTTTCAAAGTCGCAAATGTATCTGTTTGGAACCGACCATCACTTCCGTCATGTCAGGAATATTTTGGGTAAGATCGAGGAACATAGTAAACGTCTGTCAATGAATTGGTTTACTGTTGAATGGGATACATACACAATACGATTATCATCAGAATGGTATGAGCCAGTATGGTTAGATGCTAGGCGCGGAGCCAACGATTGGGGTTATTTATCCTGTGATAAAGCATTCGCGTACAATGAAGTACAGATGGTAAAAGTAAAAATGACAACATCCAAAAACACTCACAAGAAAACCGAAGATATGCTACGGCACCTTGAGCGTTTCAGAAAAACATACTCTCGTTGGGCTGCAAATGCTAATCTCGTGTCCGAAGTGTATGACTATCCCGATTGTGAAGAGTGCAGGACTCAAATGCACCAAAAATTTAACAAGGCGAAAGTGCAGTATAAGGATGAACTTTCCCAGATGGAGAAAAAGGCATCTGACCGTTTGCAACAACAGCAGTAAATAGAAAAATATCCATTTGATTGAGAATTGAGTGAGGTGTTCTATTTCGGATTAAGGTCAAGAATAGACAATTACTGGGAAATACAGACATTAATACATTCCAGAACTAATGACATTCATTGAAAACTACAAAAGGAGAGAAAATTGAGAGATAGATTGATCGTTGCATTGGATAGGGATGATGGTGAAGAGATTGATCGGCTATCTGGAACGCTTATGGATAGCGTCAGCTGGTTTAAGATCGGCTTTCAGGCGTTCAGTGTGCTTGGGATGGAGGCTTTTCCATTGTTCGAGCAGAACGGATATAAAATCTTTGTTGACCTGAAAATCCACGACATTCCTAATAGAGTGGCACGCGATGTCGGCACGATGACAAAGCACGGCGCAAATATGATTACCCTGCACGCCTCCGGCGGTTTTGAGATGATGCAAGCGGCGAGGCATGGCGCGGATGATGCTGCCTACAAAGCAAATATTCCGAAACCGATTCTGCTCGGCGTGACCGTTCTGACAAGCATGGATGAGATCGGATTTCAGGAAACTTTTGGATCCGCACGGCTACTCCCTGAGCAAGTAACGTATCTCGCGCAACAGGCAAAGAAAGCCGGGTTGGACGGTGTCGTCGCATCGCCGTTAGAAATTGAAGCGATTCGGGAAGCCTGCGGCGATAACTTTTTAATCGTTACGCCGGGTATTCGTCCGAAATGGGCAGAGACCGGCGACCAGCGTCGGATTACCACACCCGCGGAGGCGATGAATCGAGGCGCGGATTACATCGTTGTTGGCAGACCTATTATTGAGGCGGAAGATCCGTTGGAAGCCGCCGAAATGATCCTTGATGAAATGGGAGGGGCTTAAAAAATATGAACATCGTCTGTATCTGTTTAGACACATTTCGCGCAGACATCATCGGTGAAGGTAAGAAGTATAGCCACGTTCAGACACCGAACCTCGATGCATTTGCCTCAGAGAGCGTCCGTTTCACACGCGCATTTGGGGAAGGGCAACCGACACTTCAGATACGTCGTGGTAACTTTACTGGGATGCGGAGTTTCCCGTGGCGATACAATTTCGATCGGCGTGGGCATTGGCACCACGCACCCGGTTGGCACAAGATTCCACCCGAACAGGACACGATTGCCGAGGTGCTATTGGAACGCGGGTACCTGACAGCACTCATCGCTGATACCTACCACATGTTCAAGCCGACAATGAATTTCTCGCGCGGGTTCGCACACTTCGATTTCATCCGCGGGCAGGAGTCGGATAACTGGCACAGTGGGGATCCGAAGTTGATTGAAGATCAACTCCGAAAACATGTCCGTGAACCGATCAACTGGCGACGGCACGCCGGGCTTGTTAACTATCTACTATCGCAGCGGCATCGTCAATCGGAAGATGACTATAGTTGCGCACGCGTCTTCCGCGCCGCCTCGGATTGGCTTGAGGATAATCACACCGTCGGTCCCTTCTTCTTATGGGTCGATAGTTTTGATCCGCATGAACCCTGGGATCCACCGAAATCCTACGCAGACCTCTATTTTCCTGACTATTCGGGCAAGGATTTCATCACACCGGGGAACGCGAACGAAGGCGACGGTCCTACAGAAGATGAGCTGCGCCGAATTGAGGCGCTTTACCTCGGCGAAGTAACGTTTGTCGATAAATGGGTCGGCGTGCTACTTGATAAGATCGAGCGGCTGAACATCAAGGACGATACATTGGTTGTGCTGATGTCTGACCACGGCACACAACTCCGCGACCACGGGAGTTTCGGGAAAGGCGCGAACAAGCTGCACCCCTTCAATACGCAACTCAACTTGATGATCCGACATCCTGAAGGACCGAACGACAAGGAGATTTTCGCGTTTGTGCAGAATCACGATCTGATGCCGACGTTACTGAATCAACTTGGCATTCCTTGCGGTTGGACAGATGGTGAGGATATGTGGCAACTTGTCACGCAGGAGAAGGCAAGGCTGCGAGAACGGATTATAACGGGTTGGGCTGGCTTTGCTACGGGGAATGCACGCGGACGCGTCAGTGTGCGCGATGACCACTGGAACTTCTGCACTTCGGTAGGTTATAACGATGAAAAAGGCGATGAACTCTTTGATGTTCGTAACGATCCAGAGGAGACGGTGAATGTCGCGAGCGACCATCCGACGATTGTCTCGGAGCGAAGACGGGACGTTGAGGCACTCATTGGTCAACCCTTGCCGGGGCATTTCATCGAGGTCTGCGATCCGGAGCAGGCACCCATGACGCGGTGGCTTCAGAAAAAGTTAGCAGAAATGTAAACGTAAGCCTTTATTGAGGGTTTCCGCATGAGTCTCATCAATCGATCAGTTGAGGTTCAGCTGGTAGTTCTGGGGGTGGTGCTGTGCTATTGAGGTCTCCATAGCAGAGTGCGAAGCCGCCCTTGCCGAACCATGAACCCAGTGATAATAAGTAATTATCGATGTTGTCGTGTGCTAAAAAATCGGCTCGCTTGACGTGATCATGCCGCGCGAAGAAGTAGTGGCGATTTCCTTGCCATCGCAGCGCGCCGTTCACTGAAATACGATAGGAGGTGTTCGGTATGGCTTCCATATCGTCGGGGTTGCCATATTCGAGCGGTATTTTGAGTTCGGTGATGAAATCCTCTATTGAACCGCCTGCCTGATGGTAGGCGAGAATGTCGTTCCAGTCGGCGAGTCGTAGCCCTTCACCGAAGTGCGCTTTACATTCAGCCTTAAGGTCCCCAGTCTCATCCAGATTGTGGGTGATGACGTGGAACTTTTGGTAACTTACTAAAATCTGGATCCGTTGCTGGTGACCTTCGCACGTAAAACGTTGGGTACCGGTAGTCGTATCCCATGCGATAATGGTGCCATCTTTACTAACAGTGAGTAGCGTCAATTCGTCAGGCGAAAATGCAAATCTGTAAACAGCGTCTTTATGTCCTTTTAACGCCATGATGTTTTGATATTCACCGATTGCATAATCCCACTGTTGCATCTCGCCAAGCATATAATGCCACAAGCGAACCCGATCATCATGCCCACTGCTAAGGAATCTACCCTTCGGTGAAAAGGCTAACGCATGGGTTGCGGTGCGATCCTGCCACTTCATTTTTGATTGTAGGTTGCCGGATTCGGTATCCCACACACGCATTGTTTCATACTCGTCACTGCTAACTAATGTCTTGCTGTCGGGTGAAAATGTTAGTGCAGTAACTGATCGTGTATGACCCTTCAAAGTATGCAAGCGTTCTCCTGTCTTACCATCCCACAATTGGATTGAGAAGTCTTTATCTTCCCAATCGGGTATTGTGATAGCAAGAAAACGCTCATCCGGTGAGAGTACAGTTAGCCAAGCATCACTCCAACTGTCAAAATATAATCTTATGTCTGTAACAAGCACAGGCGGTGTTTCGGAGCTCATCTCCCATACATGGATACGCCCAAAAGTTCCGGCACAGGCGAGTTTCGTACCATCCTCAGAAAAAAATAGAGAAGAGATGCCCGTAGGTGCCGGTAGCGTTGTGACAAGTTTGCCAGCAGCTGTGTCCCACAACTGTACCTCTCCACGTTCGGAGTTACGGGTTGCACAGGCGAGGGTGTGCCCATCTGGTGAGAATGCTATTTTCCCGTAACCGCGGCCAGATTGCTTAAGCACGGTGATTTCTGCACCCGTTTTCGCATCATATATCCAGATGCCGATACTGGTAGTGACGGCAAATTGCGTGCCATCTGGGGTAAAGGTGATGTCGCTTGCCGCACCTTTGCCAATGCGCATTTTCGCGCCTTCAGGGAAGTGTTGCTGTATATGGTCTTCGGCGAATCCATTTGACAGGAATAGGCTCGCAATTGACAGTAAAATGGCGTAGAGAGGTATTGCTTTTTTCATTTCACATTCCTTTTTACAATATTGGTGACAGGTTATAGTTATACGGTCATCACCTATTATTAGTTTTCTTAAGTGTTTCCCATACGAGAATTGTGCCGTCGAAACTGCCGCTAAAAAGCGTGCCACTATCAGGCGAAAATGTGAGGGCATTGATACGACTGGCGTGTCCTATGCACGCGCCTCCTATCGGGGTATACGTGCTTGGATCCCATAACTGTATAAAACCATCAATACTGCCGCTTGCGATGATTCTTCCATCGGCGGAGAACGCCAATGCAGTGACGCTATCAGCATTTCCTGTGAAAGTTGAAAGCTGCACACCTGTTGTGGCATCCCACGAATAGATAGCCCCATCTTTATGTCCACTGACAAGTGTTTTACCATCCGGTGAAAAAGCCACTGCCCCAGTTTCTGTCATCTGTGCTGCCAATAGCCCCGTTTTGCGTCCGATGTCGATAACATCCCATAACACCATAAGTGTTTCACCTTTCGCTGCGGTTGCGAGCGTTTTACTATCCGGTGAGAACGCCAACACCCGAATCTCATCGGTGTGTCCTCTAAGTGTAGTGATGCGCTGATGGTTCAACACATTCCACAATTCAACTGTACCGCCGCGACTCCCGCTGGCAAGAATTTGGTCGTCTGGCGAGAATGTAACCGCATTGATATAGCCTTTATGTGCTGTTTTGAAAGTCGCGGTAACGTCTCCTGTCTCCGTATGCCACAATTTCAGGTTGCTACCGGGACTTCCAAGTGTGAGTGTCTCGCTGTCCTGAGAGAACGCAAAGCCTAAAGCAGTCCACCGGTGTTTGATTGGGATCAGTTGTGACTCTTGTGTCTCAGGGTTCCATAATCGTAGCGTGCAGTCAGAACTACCACTCGCAAGCGTCTTACCGTCTTTGAGGAAACCGAGTGCTTTGATTGCTTCCGTGTGTCCTTCTATCATTAAGTTCGGGGTTCGAGTGTCAACATCCCAGAGCCGGATTGTGGTATCGCGACTCGCACTGACCAGATTTGTTCCGTCAGCATTGAAAGCTAAGGCTTCAATGGAGCGTTTGTGTTCGGTAAGAACGGGGCTGTCAGTTGGTGGTTTACCTTTACCTGTAATGCCCCCGAGTAGCCGTGGTAAGGTGAGTTGGTCGCCCCCGGCACCGATGTTCCACAACCGTATATCGCCATTGGCATCACCACTGGCTAAAGTCTTGCCATCTGATGCGAAAGTGAGGCTATTAACTTTACGGGTGTGTCCATCGAGTCTGGACATTTGTTTGCCTGTTTCTACGTCCCAAAATCGGATCGTTGTGGATCCACCGACAAGTGTTTTGCTATCGGGTGAAAAGGCTAAAGCCTCAATAGGATCATTATCTCCTTTGATGGTATGCTTCAGGGTTTGGGTCTCCGTATCCCATAAAAACACTCTGTTTCCACCAGCACTCGCAAAAAAGCGGTGATTGGGTGCTATCGCTAATACACCGAAATTGAAGTTGTTTTGCTGCCCTTTAAAGTATGAGACCTCAAGACCTGTGTCTACATCCCAGACGTAGAACCGGAGTCCTTGGCTCGAACCCACGCTTGCGAGTGTTTTGCCATCTTCCGAAAAGGCTAACACGCCAACGGAACCTATATCTTTACCCAAGGTAGATACCTGTGTAGCGGTATCAATGTCCCATAATTGAATCGCACCTTCCTGTGACCGACCACCGGTTGCGAGTGTTTTGCCATCCGGTGAGAAAGCGATTGTTCTGACGTTTTTGGGTTTATCGTTGAGCAGTGCCATCTCCGCACCGGTATGTGCGTCGTACAGCCAAACACCGATGTGTGTTCCGACTGCTAACAGGTCGCCATCGCGTGAAAACTTCACATCGTTTACTTTTCCTTTTCCGAGCCGCATTTTCGCGTTTTCAGGCAACTGCCATTGTGTATAGTCTTGGGCATGGCTTCCGTTTGACAGCAGTCCTATGATAAACGAAAGGACAAAGCAAAAAAGCATCAATTTTTTCATCGGTCGCATCTCCTGTTCATTCATTTCGATCCAGGTCCCAGATGAGGATTGTGCCGTCCCGACTGCCACTGGCGAGGGTTTTACCATCCGGCGTAAATGCGAGCTTCGACGGTGGTGCGGCATATCCTGTCCGGATTTCTTGACGCAGGGTCCTTGTATCCATATCCCACAATCGAATTAAACCGCCACGTAGTCCGGTCGCAACTGTTTCTCCATCTGGTGAGAATGCCAATCCCTCAATAGTCCCTCTCGCATCTATGAAGTGAGCGATATGCTGATGGGTTTCTGCATCCCACAGCTGCATTTTACCATCCCAACGTCCACTCAGAAGTGTACTGCTGTCCGGTGAGAATGCCACTGTTCCAACACCATCATTAGGTTCTGTGAAAAACGTTGTTCTTTTCTGAGTGTGAAGGTCCCATAATTGAACTGTTCCATCGTCGCTTGCACTGGCAAACTTTTTACCATCAGGTGAGAATACCACTGCATGAACGACATCTGTGTGGACATCATAAGTAGAAAGGCGTTTATGGTTCGGTACATCCCACAATATAACTCTACCTTCCTGACTTCCACTCACGAGCAGTTTATCATCCGGCGAAAATGCCACTGTCAGCACAAAACGTTCGTGTCCGGTCAACGGGGTAAGAAAACTTTGTGTATTTGCATCCCATAACCGGACTTGATTCCAACACGTGGAAGCGATCGTCTCTCCGTTGTTGGAAAATATGGTTTCAAAGGTAAACCACGGCGGTCTTGTATGGATTAGCTGCTCAGTTCTCGCTTCCATATCCCATATTCGGACAACTCCATCACCGGAACCGCTATAGAGTACTTTTCCTTTTTCAAGAAACTGTAATCCTTTGACCCAACCAGTATGTCCATGTAGCGTTAGGGTTGAATGTCCGGTTGTAACATCCCACACCTTTACTGTCCCATCATCACTTCCACTGACAAGTTTTGTGCTGTCAGCGGTGAAGTCTAACGCCGTAACAGGTAGCGTGTGCCCCATCAGTATGCGATTCTCGTGTTTGGGTGGTTTGTCGTCTGTAAAAGAACGCAGTAGACGTGGCAGTGTAGGTTTTGTAGGTTTTTGGATGTTGGGTTTCTGGCTACGAGGGTCAAAATACGATAACATGATTTTCCCGCCATTATCGCCGCTTGCGAGAATTTCTCCATCTGGCGAGAAGGCGAGCGCGTTCACTAATAGAGTGTGTCCTTCAAGTTTTGAGAGTTCGTCGCCGGTTTCGGTATCCCACAACCGTATTGTCGTTTGGCCGCCAACGAGTGTTTTGCTATCAGGTGAGAACGCTAAAGTCCATGCAATTTTCTCATCACCTTCTATGATATGCCGAAGTCCTTCCGTCGGTACATCCCATAAAAATATTGTCTCTCTGCCTGCTGCACTGGCAACAGAATGTGTATCTGGTGAAAGTGCCAATCTACGATAGAATTCGTCTTGCTCCCCTATGAAGCTTATGACTTCTCGCCGCGTGGCAACTTCCCATAGATGATATTCAACGTTGCGGTGCCAACTTGCGCAAGCGAGCAGTGTGCCATCGCTTGAGAATTCTAATTCTCTTACGCGACCGATACCTTCTTTCAAAATAGTCAAACGTTCGCCAGTCGTGCTATCCCACAACTCAACAGCACCGCCCAAGACCCAATTTCCAACGGCAAGGGTTTTACTGTCTGGAGCGAAGGCTACAGTGCTCGCAGTCCTGATCCCGCGTGGGGGCACCTTAATGAATAACATCTCGGCACCGGTGTGTGCATCATAAATCCAAACCCCGATGTCAGTTGCGATGGCTAATCGACTGTCATCCGGTGAGAACTCTATATCATTGATTGATCCTTTCCCAAGACGTACTGTCGCGCCTTCAGGTAGATGCCATTGTGTGTAGTCTTGGGCGAGGCTGTCGTTTGAAAAAAGTCCAACCATCAACAAGAAAACTATGGAGAAAAGTCCTGTCTTTTTCATTAACTGCCGCTCCTTTTTTCTTTTTTAACCGAATTACATGTTTGTCTACTGTTCCATATCCCAGAGGAGAATTGTGCCGTCCGCACCTCCGCTTGCAAGCGTTTTACCATCCGGCGAAAACATCAGCATAGAAATCGAACCATGATGACTCCTGAAGGTAGACACTATCTGGGGCATTTCACCTAACTTCCATATCTGAATTATCCCTTTCCTGACACCGCTCGTGAAGGTTTTGTCATCCGGGGTGAAGGCTAACGCATCAACGTTCTCCGTAGCATCAAGCCGAGCAATCAGCGCAGCAGTATGGACATTCCAGAGGCGAATCTCATTTCCGCTACCACTTGCAAGTGTTTTGCTGTCTGTCGAGAAGGCTAACGCACTGATATGCTTTGTATGACCTGTGAGAGTAGCGAGTTGGTTGCCAGTCTTGACATCCCATAAGATGACGGTTGCGTCTTCGCTGCCGCTGGCGAAGATTTTGCTGTCTGCAGAGAATACGTATTTAGTCACAGGGCTTGTGTGGTCTTCAAGTGTAAACAGATGTACGCCCGGATCCGTCTGCCAAAACTTGACCTTGTTGCTGCGACTTTCACCCCCGCTGCTAACGAGAAGTTTCCCGTCTGGTGAAAACACCAAGGGCCAATATAGCAGCCCCCGCTCGGTTGGCACAGTAGATAATCTTTCTAAAGTCGTAGCATCCCAGATTCCAATTTCCCCGTGAAGGCTATGTCCGGCAAATTTTTTGATGCCGGGAGAGACAGTGAGGAAACGCGTAAAAATAGAAAAATTGGGTTCCCCCGGTGTAAGGATGGCGTGTTGTGTAGCGTTTGCTACATTCCAGACGCGTATTCTGCCTGCCAACCCATCATTACTCGCAAGGTATTTACCGTCTTCAGAAAATGCGAGGACACCACCCCAACTGGTGGTATGCTCTCCGAGGGAAATGGATAACTCGTAACGGCCAGTCGCAACGTCCCACAGGTGGAGGCTACCATCCCCACTCCCACTGACAAGTCGGGTGCCGTCCTTAGAGAATTTCAGGGTATGAACATCATCACGCTCAAGCAGCTGGTGCCTTCGATCTGCTTCTATAAGCGGGTTGAATTTATCCTCAGCGGTAGGGAGCTCCTGCTGTTCAATGCCAGTGTTGACATCCCATAATCGCATTGTTTTGTCGCTGCTGGCGGTGACGAGTGTACGACTATCTGGTGAAAACGCTATATCGCGGATTTTGCCGGTGTGGCCTTTGAGACTTTTCTGAAGGGCACCGGTCTTAACATCCCACAACTGTGCGGTGCGGTACCATCCACCGCCGGTGGCAAGCGTGTTGCCATCGGGAGCGAAAACAATCTCGCTGATAGAGCCCAGGTCGTTGTGATCGACGTGTAGTAATTCCCCGGTGTCGGCATCCCAGAGCCGCAGGCTGCTCCCTGCACTTGCCAGGATTTTGCCATCTGGCGAAAATGCGACTGCGTTGACCGCGCTCGGATGCCCTATCAGACTGTAGAGGTACTTTCCCGTGCGAACTTCCCACAACCGGACAATCCAGTCTCCGCCTGCGGTGGCGAGTTTGGTGTTGTCAGGTGAAAGCGCGATTGCTTTAATTACGTCCGGGTGTTTGTCGAGCATCGCGAACGCTGTACCCGTTGCGGTATCCCAGACGTAAATCCTGTTGCCGTGGGCACTGGCGATGATTAAGGCATCCGCGGAGAATGTCAGTGCTTCCGGGAGACTCATGGGCAGAAACTTTTCCACTTCGCCAGTCTGTATCCCACTAAATAGCGAGACGGCTTCCCCGGTGTTCGCATCGTAGACCCAGATGCCAATAGGAGTTGATATAGCGACTCGGCTGCCGTCTGGTGAAAGTATGATGTTTTTTAATCTGCCTTTTCCGAGACGTGCTTTGGCACCTTCAGGTAAATTCCATCGCGCCGCGTATTTTTGCGCGAAACCGTTTGATAGTAGTAGACACGGAATTAAGAGACACACGATATAGAAAAGTTTTGTCTTTTTCATGAATTGAGGTTCCTTTTGAGGAAGAGATTCGATCTCTGGAATATCTATTAGGACTTACGCAGCCCTGTTTGCAGGCGGGGTTTTAAACCCTGAAGAAATATTTTCTTCGCATTGGATTTTAGCGTTTGCAAAAACCCTGCAGTGCATCGGATGTCCGTTATCATGGAAAACTGCGTAAGTCCTGTATCTATATCATATTTTTAGCAATTTCCGTGCCTATCTGAACAATACCGCACAACGGATTTTTAGCGAGATACCCGCAAAACTGCACAAAATAGGGCAGGTATAGATCCACTACTGCTCTCAAGTTTATCACAAAATACGTCCGAATTCAAATGTAGACATGTATAGTTAGCATTGATCCGTCTTTCTTTTTTCCTTTTATCCGCTTGCTGATGGTGTTTCCCAGACGCTGTATCGGATCTATCTGAATATTAATGACGCAATTTCCCAATAGAAAAGGTGCAATAACTTTGGAGCGCATCAAATTTAAAAAACTTGATATCAGTTTTTATTTTGCATATAATATATAAATGGACAGGCAATCGAAAATCCTACTATTTTCTATTTTTTAAAGGAAACAATTATGCAAAGAAAACGCGCCAGAACGCAATATTGTAAAGGTGAACTGATTGAACGTGAAGACTTTTCAGAAGATTTAGCAGCGTTCAAATTCCGTGTTGATAAACAGTTACCATTTATACCCGGACAATACGCCACTATCGGTTTTGAGGTTGACGGAAAGATCGTCCAACGTCCGTATTCGATCGTCTCCTCGCCACATGAACCTTTCATGGAGGTTTTCGTGGAATTAGTGCCAGAAGGGGCAACCACGCCTCTATTTTGGGCATTAGAGTTGGGCGATACCGTGTTTATCCGAGAGCGTCTCGTCGGTAAGTTTGTATTGGACACAGAGAGCGGAATGACACGCCACGTCATGGCGGGAACTGTGACCGGAGCTGCTCCTTATATTAGCATCGCACGGACGCAAAAAATTGAGCAGGAACAGGGCAAAACAAGTCCACATCAGATCATAGCGATTGTCGGGGCAAGCCGTTCCTGGGAACTTGGGTATTACATGGATGAACTCAATGAACTCGCGGCGCAGGAAGAATGGTTCACATTTGTGCCAACGGTGAGCCGTCCGTGGGAGGATCCTGACTGGCAAGGCGAAAGCGGACGTGCCGAAGATGTGATCCGGAAATACGGCGATCAACTCGGTTTTGACCACACAAACGCCGTCGTTTATGCCTGTGGACATCCGCAGATGATTGAAAATTCAAAAGCGATCTGGGCGCGCGCACGTTTCCCTGAAGAACGGATTAAAGAGGAAAAATTCTTTGTGATTAAAGAAGAGTAATGTGGATAGGTGTGATCATCCACGCTTACGGAAGGGCTTTAGCTAAACAGCAATAGTACATTGATGTAATGCTGATCTGGGCGCGTTTACGTAGCGCGCCCTATTCGTTTTCTGCTCGCTGTCGCATCTGATAAATAAACATGTTTGTCATGAACCTATAGACATCCGAAGAACGTCTTGACGCGAGGGGTGCGCGGCTATCGACTTCGGCGGTCTCCATACTGCACAGATAATCCAGCGGACAAAACACGACTGCCAAACGCGGTTTACCTAACCTTCCCGGCACTAACATCCCTTTAATATACCGCCATTTTGCGTTTCCGCCCTTGTAACCCGTCCCCCAGAACGTTGAGCCACCAACAGGCGTTTTCTTCAGTTGGAAATAGGATTGGAAAACCTCATGCCGGACTTCAAGCGTTTTCATCGGATACTCAGGGAATACCGTGCGTAACTCGGTTTCTACAAGATTCGCAAACGATTTCTCGTTACCGCCGTCTCCACAATAGTCGAAAAACAGCATACCGTTATAATCAAGAATATATTTCCGAAGGGCGGCACGTTCTGCGTCGGTGAACCCAGAAGCCTGTGAGTTGCGATCCTTCAGGCGTTGGTAGGCCCCTGACATAGTTTGGTCATGCCCTGTCATGATCACGAGGGGCGCGTCCATAATGCGTTTATCCGTTAGCGGTAATGCCCCACCCGCATACTGCATATCAGCGGTAATCGCAGGCGTATGCTCACGCAGCCATTTGATGAGGGATGGAATTGCTGTTGGATCCTGCCACCAGTCGCTCATTTGGTGCTGTAGGCGTATCAGTCGGATATGTCCACGCACGATGCCGTCCTCTTCGTCAATGATGCTACCGAGTTTGTCACCAATCTCAGCCTTGTAGCTGCCAAGTGTTTCTGGGACACCTTCGCCGAATGCATCTTCTCCGCCGCCACCGGATTGCGTTAAGTTACCGAAACTTTCGCCAGAACCGCCACCTCGCTGTCCCACAATTTCGCCGCTCTTGCCTGAACCGAGTATCGCATCTCCACCCTCGACTTCTCCACTGCCCCGTTCTATTGTAGGTGAGTTAACATCAGTAGATGTGAGAATAGACTCTGGTGACGGTGCGAGGTCTGTTATTGTAGAGAGCGGTGGTGCCTCTAAGTTGGGTGTATCCGTAATGCGTGGGACTGCTGACCTTGATGCCGTTGGGAGTTTTGCTGCTGCGCTGTGAATAGAGGGGCCTGCTGTGGCTTGGCTCGGTTTCACCTCTCGGATGGTCTTTTTCACCCTATGTATCCGAGGGGGCGGCGGCACAAAATCTACGACGAAACTATCCTCTGTCTGTTCGATAAGCGGTTTCAGTAACCATACAGCGAGTCCGATAATTAGGATTGCATGCGCCACTAACGAGAATATTAGTGCCCTATTTCTTCGTTGTTTGGCATAATATTTCTCGATCATCCGTGTGTTCATATCTTCCTCTATTGTCTTTTATCGTAAAGTTTAGGATTAATTAGGTACTCTGCTTTTCAATGCCTCAATAGATAAAGCGAACTCTAATATTACTAAGTGTTGTAGATGTGAGGATGATGAAATGTAAACACAATGTAGTTAGTTAACGTGAGTTTGAGAATAAACCGCAGTCAACCGTTAACCGGTGGAGCCAATGCTTGATATCCGCTTCGCATTGGCCTCGCATCGCGAGGCAATTGACACACTTATTCCGTTATAATAGGTCAAATCTTATTTTTATTCAACAAAAAATAAAAAAGCCTATATCTAACTATAAATTGGGGAATATTTTCAGGGAAAAAGCAAATTGCAGCCATAAAAATCGCTAATTTTGCTTGAAAATACTTTTCGGGATAAAGGGTTGGTTAGAGAAATGTGGTAATTTCATTATTTTAACGTTCATGATCACTGCCGTTGTTGCGATGTTGGGTTTTATAGTGTCGGTGTAATTTTAAAAGAGAAGTCTTGGGTCAGAATCGGTTCCATCTTCCCGATCAATCCGGTCTTTCCAAACAATAGGATTTGCAGTTTCTGAGTCCTACCCTTCACGTTCTTATCGGCTGTTATAGAGATCCGAATCGTTTCCTGGTTATTCTTACTCAGTTTTGAAATCGGCGCGGGTTTCTTAAAACGCAATCCGGCTATAGACGATGGCTCAAACCTGACCTGAATATTACGCGCTGTGCCGCCCCTGTTAGTAATAGTTAATCTGATACGTCCCGTTTCACCAGCATCCAGGAAACCGTTTCCTGAAGATTCCTCTAAGGCGGCTGCTACTGATAGATTTGGCGGCACTGATGAAGTTGACCACGGAATTAAGTTTAATCTGATAGCGACAAAGCCTGCTACTACAATGATGCCGAGGATCGCCCCATAGGACAAAACTTTCTTCCGAATTTTCCGATTTCTCTCTATGTTTCTGGCGAACTTTATAACTTGGATCAGCTCACGCGCCTGATTATGATTCGGGTTGAGTCTCAACACAGTATCCGCTGCAGCCGCAGCATCGTCGAACGCTCCTACTTCAAGATAAGCCTGCCCTAAACCGTAGTGTGCCTCTACTGAGTCTACTTCCACCTTTATGACCCGTTTGAACGCTGCCGCGGCTTGATCGTACTGCCGACTGTTAAGAAAAACAAGTCCGCGTTCTAAGTCTTGCTGCGTATCGGGTGGGTCTGTAGATGTAGGCGTTGGCTCTGTCGGTTCAGGTTCGGGCGGGACAGGACGCGCCTGTTGAATGTCTTCTAAAAGTTGACGTGCGGATTCGGAGTCGGCATCAATCTCTAATGCCGCTGTCGCTGCACTTTCTGCGTCATCAAGTTGCCCCATTTCAAGATAGGTGGCACCTAAACTCACGTATGCTGGCAAAAAACCCGGGTCTATATCAATCGCCTTTTGGAATTCGGCGATCGCTTCGGTGGACATTTGCGAGTCCAAATAAGCAGTACCGAGTTCATGGTGCATCTCCTGTCTCGATTTTGTATCGGGTTGCGGATCTACGGAGTGTTCCGGTGCTGATGGTGTAGGGTCTTGCGTTTCTGAGTCTGAGGGAATTGGCAGCGGCGTGTGACTCGGATCAATGGCTTCCAAAAGCGAGTGTGCGGGTTGGTAGTTGGCATCTATTTCCAACGCTGCGCTTGCGGCATCTCTCGCCTTTCCGAGTTCCTGCTGTCCAAGATAAGCGAGTGCCAGCGCGTGATGTGCAGCTTTATGGTTTGGATCAAGGGCTATCGTTTTTTCAAGCGATGATATAGCGCGCGGATACGTTTCCAGCTTGAGATACGCCAACCCCAAGTTGTAGTGTGAGGACACAAAATCTGCATCGAGGGTTATGGCATTTTGGAAGGCTGTCACGGCTGCACTATAGCGTTCATTGTTGAGGTGCGTAATACCACTATTGTAGTGTGCCTGCTTGATCGTGTCTGCGAGTTCGTGTGCGGGTTGATAATTGGCATCGAGCCTTAACGTCTCTGTGATGGCATTCGTTGCTGCTTCCAAATTGCCCGATTCTCGGTAGGCGCGGGCAAGATTATAGTGCGCACGCTTGAGATGAGGGGCGATGGCAATCGCGCGTTCAAGATGTGGGATCGCTTCATCGTACGCGCCCTGTTCTACGTAAGCATAGCCGAGGTTATAGTGTGCGTCAACGAGATCGGCATCTTGTGCGATGACGTGTTGTAACGCCGCAATTGCTTCCTGATATGCCTTCAGACCAATGTAAGCAGCACCGAGATGGACATAGACATGTGTCTGCTCGGAATCAGACGCTTCGGCGTTATCGCTTGCTGCGTCAAGCGTTATAGCTTTCTGGAACGCTGCGACGGCTTCGGTGTAGCTTTTGTCATCCAAGTAGGCTTTACCCCGGTTCCGATACGCTTCTGTTATAGTGCCGTAGAGCAGCAACGCAGGTTGATGGCTGGCATCAAGTTTCAATGCCGTAGTAATCGCGGACTCCGCACTTTCGAGCGCGTTCTGTTCAAGGTACGCGCGACAGAGGGCGCAATGCGCACTTATAAAGTTTGGATCCAGTTTTATGGCTGCCTCAAATTCAGGGACGGCTCTGTTATATTGCCCCGCCTCCAGATAAGCGATGCCGAGGTTATAGTGTGCCTCTTTTATTGTGTCCATTTTATTCTATAGGACTTACGCAGCCCCCCTTGCAGGCGGGATTTGAAATCCCGCCTGCATTGCGTCCGATGTCCGTTATCATGGAAAAATGCGTAAGTCTTGTTCTATTAGATGAGGGTTAAGATGATTTTAATTTTATTACCATTCTACCAGATTTGCTTTAATCTCGCAAGCAAAATTCTTGAGTGTGTTTCAAGGCTGAGGTATAATAGTATTGTGAATTCATAGGTGAAACAATACGTATCCTCACTGGGGCTATCCATGCTGCAACACTCGTCCGCCCTTCCTACGTCTTCTCCGCACCAAAAGATCCGTTGGTGGGTTATTTGGCTCGGACTCGCGCTGATTCCGTTCAATAATTATTGGGTTTTTGCATCGCTGCGTTGGGACCAGGGGTTCCCAACGACGATGTCGCTCTTTTTCAATGCGATCTTTGTACTCGTTGTGCTAATAGCCCTCAACACGGTGCTTCGCAGATTCACACCGCGCGCCGCATTCACGCAAGGCGAATTACTGACCCTTTACACAATGCTATCTGTCGCATCCGCTATCTGTGGACACGACCTCTTTGAGGTCATCATCACAAATATCGCTACGGTCGGGTGGTTAGCAACAGAAGAAAACGAATGGGCAACGCTCTTCCATCGCTATATCCCCGAATGGCTCGCCTTGACAGATAAAAACCAATTAACCGTCTACTTTACAGGTGAATCGAGCCTCTACCTACGTCCGCACCTTCATCTATGGTGGAAACCTGTGCTGGCGTGGAGTGGGTTTATCATTACGCTGCTGTTTACGACGTTTTGCATTAACGTTATCCTGCGGAAGCAGTGGATTGAAATCGAACGGCTCAGTTATCCGATTATTGAGTTACCCTATCAGATGACAACGACACGTTTCTTCCGCGCAAAATCGCTCTGGATAGGGATGATTCTCGCGGGCGGGATAGATGTGATTAACGGGTTGCATTTTCTGTTCCCGAATTTACCGGGACTTGGCGGTGAGTTCTATGATTTGCATCCGCTGTTTACAACGAAACCGTGGAACGCGATTGGGTGGACACCCATTGTTCTTTTTCCGTTCGCTGTCGGGATGGCGTACTTTATTCCGCTTGACTTGTCGTTCACATTCTGGTTTTTCTACATCTTCTGGAAATTTGAGATGATCTTCGGTAGCATTGCGGGTTTACAGCGGATTCCGGGGTTTCCGTTCATCTTCGATCAGTCGTTTGGGGTCTGTGTCGGTGTGCTGTTGATGGCGTTGTGGAGTGCACGACAGCATCTGCGCCGTGTCTTCCAGCAAGCGTGGTCTGCAAGCGGTGCATCGGCGTTGAACGAACCGATGACGTATCGCACCGCAGTGTTAGGATTAATCAGCGGATTTTTATTATTGATCGGTTTTTGGTGGGTCGCCGGTATGTCTTTCTGGGTGGCAGTGCTTGTCATTGCGATTCATCTGACGACAGTGACAGTGATTACCCGCGTCCGCGCCGAACTCGGTCCACCGATTCACGATTTGCGTTCGATGGGACCCGATGTGCTACTTCCGAAAATGTTCGGGATGCGCAGGCTCGGCGGTCGGAATTTGGCACTATTTTCGCTGGTTTTTTGCTTCAATCGCGCCTACCGTGGCAATACGATGCCGCATCAATTAGAGGGTTTGAAATTGGCGGAACGCTCGCGCAGTGCTTCAAGACGGATTGCCGTCGCGATGCTGCTTGCGATGGTAATAAGTCCTTTCGCTGCTTTTTGGGGGGCGCTGCATATTGGTTATGAACACGGCGCGATTGAGGTTTGGTCAGGCTCTGTATTTAACCGCACACAGAGCTGGCTCACAAACCCGATGCCTGTAGACATTCCGTCCTTGATTGCGATGGTTTTCGGGCTTCTGTTTGCGTTTTGCCTCACACTGGTTCGACTCCGATTTTTCTGGTGGCCCCTATATCCGATCGGGTATGCGATCTCAGGGACTTGGGCAGTGAATTTCTTTTGGTTTTCAGTTTTTGTCAGCTACTTTATCAAATTAGCGATTCTGCGTTTCGGCGGTGTGCGGACGTTTCGGCGGGTCGCGCCGTTCTTTCTCGGATTGATTTTGGGAGAGTTCTTTATCGGAAGTGTCTGGGGACTGCTCGGCATTTTCCTACAAAAACCGATGTATCGGTTTATCTGGTGACGGAGCAGGCAACGGATGTTTTTCGTTGACAAAGATCGGTGAATGCCGTAAAATATAATGGGCTTTTGTTAATGAGGAACGCAGCGATATGTTTGAGGATTGAAGGCTTCCGAGATTTGCTATGAAACAGATACAACAACTTCGTCGAATTACGATATGGGGCGTCGGATTAATCGGCGGTTCGCTTGGACTTGCCCTAAAAAAGAACGGATTTCAGGGAGAACGCGTCGGCTTAGGACGAAACATCGGTAGACTTGAGGACGCTCTTGAATGTGATGCTGTCGATGTGATAACAACGGAGTTATCGGAGGGGCTACAGGACACCGATCTGGTTGTGTTGGGCACGCCTGTTGCGTTGGTTCCAACCTTAGCACAGCGTATCGCTGAATCTGTTGACCTACAAAATCATCGGATCGTGCTAACGGATGTCGGCAGCACGAAATCAGTGTTGGTAAAGACAGTTGACGCACAGCTACAGGAACAGGGGGCGGATGCCCTCTCTTTTGTGGGCGCGCATCCGATGGCGGGTTCTCATGAAACCGGTGTCGGGGCAGCGACAGCAACGCTTTTTGAAAACGCGACCTGTATCCTAACGCCGACCGAAAACACCGATACGGATGCCTTAGCACTGATTAAAAACTTATGGGAATTTGTTGGGGCAGTCCCGCATCTCCTTTCGCCTGAAACGCATGATCTGCTTATCGGTGGGGCAAGCCACCTCCCGCATCTTGTTGCAAGTATCCTCACTAACACCGTCGCGAATGTGGAAACCGAAGAGGGTAAGGCGTTGAATTTTACAGCAACCGGGTTTCGGGATTCTACGCGTATCGCAGCGGGGTCGCCGGACTTATGGACCGGTATTTTCACACAGAACAGAGATGTCATGGTATCCTTGATTGATGATATCATTGAAAACTTAACGGAATTCAAGACTTTGCTTCAGGCGGATAACCTTGCTGAGATTGAACGGATCCTTCTGGAAGCACAGGTTACAGTCAAAAAGCGTACAGAAAAATTAGGAGGCGCATGAAAAAGGTTGGATCTCAGGTGACGATTGCGATAGACGGACCTGCTGGGTCTGGGAAAAGCACGGTTGCGCGGCAGGTAGCGGAAAAACTCGGACTTCTTTATCTTGATTCTGGCGCGATGTACCGAGCCGTAACTGTGTTGGCAATACAGGATGGGCTTACAGTGGAGAGCCCGGAACTGATTGAACGGGTGAAAGCGTGTCACATTGAATTCGCGGATAATGGACGGACCATTTTGCTGAATACCGAAGATGTATCTGTCGAAATCCGTACCCCACCGGTTAACAGACTCGTCGCAGACATTGCCAAAATACCGGAGATTCGCCATGAGATTGTCAAGCATCAACAGCGTATCGGTGCCGAAGGGAGCATCATCGCTGAAGGCAGAGATTTGACGACTATTGTTTTTCCGCACGCCGATTTTAAATTCTATTTGGATGCCTCTGTAACAGAACGTGCGAAACGGAGACTCGCTGACCTCAAGAAACAAAACGTAGATATAACATTAGCCGCGGTTGAAGCCGAGATTAGTGCCCGCGATGAGAAAGATAGAACACGGGCACACAGTCCGCTGCGTGCCGCTGAGGACGCAATCATCGTGGATACGACCGATAAAACGATTGATGAAGTGGTTGACTTTATTATAACGCAGATCTGTGAAGGTGAGGGCGGTTCAAAGTAAGTTATGTGGTATACCAACAATCGATTTTGGACACCCCGTGCATTCTACCGATGGGGACACCGACTCACAAACATTTTTTGTAAAACCATGGGGCGCCTTGAGGTGCAGGGGATTCGCCACATTCCGAGAGAGGGTGGCGTGTTGCTCGTCTCAAACCACGTCAGTTTCCTTGATCCTGTGATCGTCGGTTCCGCTGCAAACCGTGAAATTCATTTCATGGCACGGAGTACCGCATTCGATATCCCCGGTTTAGGGAAACTCATTTCACTTTATAACGCCTATCCTGTGAATAGGGGCGCGCCGGACTTAGGGGCGTTGCGCAAGACGATCGGGCTTTTAAAGGCTGGTAATGTTGTGCTTATGTTCCCGGAGGGCACCCGGAGCGTTGATGGTACATTGGGTAAGGCACGCGACGGCGCGTGTTTTATTGCTGACAGAGCCGGTGTTCCGACAATTCCTGTCTTTCATAGCGGTGCGGAACAGATGTTACCACGCAGCAGCAGCCGACTGCGCCGAACAAAACTGAGCGTCTCTTTTGGTGAACCAGTTGAGCTGATCACTGGCGAATTCGAGACGAAACGTGAAAGGTATCAGCAGATGGGCAACCAGATAATGGAAGCGATCGCGGATTTACGGGATGGCGCGCTTAGTGAGTCGGGTTCGCTAAGATGAGTAGGACATCCCCTTCTTGGACCTGATACGTTTTGCCTTCGGCTCTCAACAACCCCTTGCTTCTCGCTTCTGGATAACTGCCGCACGCGACTAAGTCATCCCAACTCAGCGTTTCTGAGCGGATGAAGGCGTTCGCGAAGTCTGTATGGATACGTCCCGCTGCGTCAACAGCAGTTTGGCCCTCCTGCAGCGTCCATGCCCGTGTTTCCACAGGACCGGTTGTAAAGAATGTGAGTAGCTCCAATAACTGATATGAAGTTTGGATAAACCGTTCCAGAGCAGACGCTTGTAATCCCATTTCTGCCATAAAAATCTCTGTATCCGTTTCATCGAGTTGGGAAAGCTCCAGTTCCAATTGTGCGGCGAGTACAATGACTGCGGTTCGTGGTTCGGCTTCGTATTTAGTGAAGTGTTCGAGAATTTCGTCTGCCGCGTCGAGTTGTGCTTCGCTGATATTACAGACGATCAACAACGGTTTCTGCGTCAAAAATCCGTAGCCGCGTATTAACTTTTCTTCGTTGGCAGCTAAATTGAGTCCGCGAAGCGGCTCTCCTTTTTCTAATGTCTCTTGACACGTTTCTAAAACCCGGATCTCGTTCTGTTGTTCTGGCAGTTTTTGGTTTTGAAACTGTTTGCGGAGTCGGTCGAGTCTATTTTCAACGATTTGCAGATCTGCCAATGTAAATTCAAGGGAGACACTCTCGATATCGCGTTCGGCATCAACACTGCCATCAACATGTGGTACCGATGCGTCTTCAAACAGCCTAACGACATGCGCAAGGGCATCGACAGTGCGGAGTTCCGCGAGCATCCCGGAATCTAATTCTGCCTGCTCCACATCTGATTTGGTCACCCCCGCGACATCCACATAGTCGATTGTTGCAGGGGTTGTTTTTTCGGAACCAGAGATTTCCGCTAAAGGTTTCAGACGGTCGTCTGGCACATTAGCCGTGCTGAGGTTGATTTGGCCGCGACTCGTGTAGCCACCGATTTCTGCATTAGAGTGCGCTAAGGTGTTAAACACTGTCGTTTTTCCGACCTGCGGTCTGCCTACAATACCTATTTTCATTTTTCTACTCTCGCTGTATTTTTACTGAACAGGACTTACGCATCCCCTTCGCAGGCGGGGTTTGAAACCCTGAAGAAATACTTTCTTCGCATTGGATTTTAGCGTTTGCAAAAACCCAGCAGTGCGTAGGACGTCCGTTATCACGGAAAAATGCATAAGTCCTGTTAGGTGATAGAAAATCTATTGACAACATCTGCGCGAAGTGTTAGTATAAGCGACAGATATAGGATCCGAACCCGGAGGTAAATTAAACGTGAATGTCCCGAACGGAAAATGGAAGCGATACGCCGTCAGAGGTTTAACAGTTCTCTTAATTCTCACAGTATGCCTTGCAGTTTTGCAATGGTTTATCATCAAGGAATTATTCGGTTTCGGAGCGGATATGGTGAAAGACGCGTTAATTCGACAGGCACCTGAGGGTGTCGACCGAGATGACATTGAAACAACGTTTGACCGAGTCAAAACCGCGGGTATGCAGCTTCCGTTCAGCTTCCTAACCGGGAAAATCAGCCTCCGTAAGATTCAAGCTGTTGGCAGGTATGCGATAGAAGCCAACAATGATCAAGTTTGGGATGCTGATGAAATTAACACCCTGCTCCGAATGATGAACGCTTCTGTCGGAGTTAAAGGAGATACCGAGTGACTTGCATCATCAGTTGCAGGCGACATTGAAACAATGCAGACAAACCTAACGCCCCCTTATGAAAAATTTGCCTACGCCTATGACCGGATGATGACGAACGTCAATTATACGCGCTGGACACACTATATCGAGTCACTTTTTGACAAATATGATTGTAAACCGCGCCGCGTTCTCGATTTGGCTTGCGGGACTTGCGAATTGACAATACAACTCGCCTTAAAAGGCTATGAGATGACGGGTGTTGACCGCGCTGTCGGTATGTTGGACATTGCTCAGGAGAAGGCGGCAGCGCACGACGTGGACATTGCGTTACATCACGGTGATATGCGCGATTTTGAATTAGACCAGCGGTTTGATGCTATCCTTTGCACGTATGATAGCATTAACTATGCCTACGACGAAGCCGAGTTGAGCAATGTTTTTGAATCCGTTGCGAAGCATCTCGAACCGGACGGTTTATTTATTTTTGATGTAACGACTGAACGCAACATCGTTGAACATTTTCACAACAAGACATTCGCCGCAAATCACGCCGACTATACCTATATCTGGAAAAATAACTATATCCATCACAACAAAATGTGTCGGACCATACTGACCTTTTTCATCCGTGAAGGCGAGTTATTTCGCCGCCATGAGGAAGTGCACCAGCAGCGTATCTTTGAAGTAAGTACTGTCAATGACCTACTCAAAAAGGCGGGATACAAACCCTTGAGTGCTTACGATATGTACACCTTCACCCGATGGAACCGTTATTCAGATCGGATTAATTTTACTGCACGCCTCACCTGAAGATTGCAACGCTCCAAATTTTTTAGGATTTACGCATTTCCTCTTCAAGCCCCCCTGATAAGGGGTGGGGAATGCCTATAAGGCATTCATACCGTTGATTCTGATTCTTTAGGCGGTTTAGTGGGTACTATATACCGTTGATTCTGATTCTTTAGGCGGTTTAATGGATGCTATCACAGTCCTTCGGCTATAAGGTCACCAACTTCTTCAGTGGTATAGCCCATCCGTCCGGCACCGAGATCTTTAATTTTTCCGCTTGCGAGTAGATCGCTGATAGATTTTTCCACTTTTGCTGCCGCATCTGCGTGTCCGAGGTGGTCGAGCATCATCCCTGCTGCCCCGACTGCCGCAATTGGATTAATCTGGTTTTTGCCGGTATAGCGCGGTGCAGAACCGTGGATCGGTTCAAACATAGCAACGCTTTCTGGATTCAAATTACCGGATGCTGCGACGCCCATACCGCCTTGAATCATGGCACCGAGATCGGTAATAATATCGCCGAACATATTACACGTCACAACTACATCGAACCACTCCGGATTTTTCACCATCCACATCGTTGTCGCATCAACGAATGCATATTCTTTTTTGATGTCGGGATAATCTTCGCCGACCTCGTCAAAGACGCGCCGCCAGAGATCGTGGGCATAGGTAAGAACGTTTGCTTTATCGCAGAGCGTCAAGGTGTTTTCCTTGTTCCGTTTTTTGGTGAGTTCAAACGCATAGCGGACGCAGCGTTCCACGCCTTTGTAGGTGTTGATCATCTCCTGAATAGCAACTTCGTCGCGCGTGCCGCGTTTCAAAAAACCGCCGATACCGGCGTATAAGCCTTCGGTATTTTCGCGGACGATGATAAAGTCAATTTCCTCGGGGCCTTTGTCTTTCACGGGGGTTGGCACGCCTGGATAGAGTTTGACCGGACGTAAATTGATATAGAGGTCGAGTTCAAACCGGACTTTTAACAGGATACCCTTCTCTAAAATGCCGGGTTTAACATCCGGGTGCCCGATAGCACCAAGATAAATAGCGTCAAGTCCTCTGAGTTCTTCCAACACGGAATCCGGTAGTACCTCGCCGGTCGCGAGATACCGATCGCCACCGATATCGTAGTCAACTGTTTCGTATTGTATGCCTGCTTGTGCGGCTGCCGCCCCGAAGACCTTCATCGCTTCACGTGTTACTTCGGGGCCGATTCCGTCGCCAGGAATGAGACCGATTTTGTACATAGGTTTTCTCCAAATGTTAGTGTAATATTTCGGCGTAGCTTGCGAGCCGAAACTTGCTCTAAAGAAGCCGGCGTAGCTTGCGAGCCGAAACTTGCGCTAAAGAAGTCGGCATATTTTGCAGTGCCGGAGTCCCTGCCCGTTACTGGGTAGGGTTTAAACTTACTATAGAAAATTGGATACCTTATATTTTACCACATCTGGCGTGATATTGCAAATTGGTAGCGCAGGGATTATCTATGACAGAGACATTCAGTTTTCAGCAGTCAATTGTCAAATTTTCTGGCATTCTTAACAGATTTATAGTATAATAGGGCTTACGCAATTTTCCCATGATAACGAACGTCCGACCACTGCAGGGTTTTTGCACTTTCATCCGCCGGTAGGTTCGGTTTTCCAACCGAACCCGGTTTACACAAAAACATTGCCGACTTCAAAAACCTCTTGAATCCCGTAGGGATGGTATCTCTGTAGAAAAACGTTGCTTCACAAATCCAAGCCCCGTAGGGGCGGCATCTACTAAATTGACACCTATGGTTCGGTTTCCTAACCGAACCTACATAGAGTGTCCTCTTAATTCTAAACTTTACTATAAATCAGGAGTTAAAAAAAGAGTGCAGAACATCAAACCGACACATAAAGCGATACAAACCTTTTACACAGAACTGAAACAGTATGAAAAACTCGGTGCAACAAATGAAACTGAAATCAGACTCGCCTTTGCGACACTCCTTCAACATTACGCCCAGCAAAACAATCTAACCCTTATCTGTGAAAAATCGCTCCGAACCCCTCAAGGGACAACAATTTATGTTGACGGTATGCTCACCGATAACAACTTCGGCTTGCCGCGCGGCTACTGGGAGGCGAAAGACCTTCACGACAATCTTGACACTGCCGTTAGACAGAAATTCGAGGCAGGCTATCCACAGGATAACATTCTTTTTACAACCCAAGAACGCGCCGTCCTTTATCAAGATGGACAAGCGGTTATGGATGTAGGGATCGCTGACCCAGACGCGTTTATTCGGATACTTCAGGTTTTCTTCAGTTACGAACAAACGGATATTGCCAATTGGGAACGCGCTGTCGTTGAATTCAAGGACAAAGTGCCGGCACTCGGCAAACGCGCAGCGGCGTTAATCCAAAACGAAGAGAACACCAACCCTCGGTTTCAGGAGGCATTTAACGATTTCCATCGCCACTGTCAGGAGGCGATTAACCCCAACCTCGCTAAAGCCGCCGTGGAGGAGATGCTCATCCAACACCTCTTGACGGAGGAAATTTTCTCTACTGTCTTTGACAATCGCGATTTTACACGCCGAAATATCATCGCACGCGAAATTGAAAATGTGATTGACGCGCTTACAGAGCACGCCTATAACCGCGCCGAATTCCTCCGAGAACTGGCGCCCTTCTACACTGCAATTCAACGCGCCGCTGCAACCTTTATCGACTTCTCGCAGAAACAACATTTTCTCAATACTGTCTACGAGCAGTTTTTTCAAGGTTTCTCTGTCAAGGTCGCTGATACGCACGGTATCGTCTATACGCCGCAGCCGATTGTTAATTTCATGGTGAAAAGCGTCTCATATCTGCTTGAGACCGAGTTTGGACGTTCACTCTCGGATACGGGGGTTCATCTCATCGACCCATTCGTCGGGACCGGCAACTTCATCGTGCGGCTTATACAAGAAATCAGCAAAACCGCGCTGAAAACAAAATATAGCGAGGAACTCCACTGCAATGAAGTGTTGCTGATGCCTTATTACATCGCGAGCATGAACATTGAGCATGAGTTTTATGTTGCGACAAAGCAGTATCAACCTTTCGATAACCTTTGCCTTGTGGACACGTTTGATTTGACAGCGGCGCGTCAGTTATCCATGTTCGCACCAGAGAACACGCGGCGGGTTGAACGGCAGAAACAGACGGAGATGTTTGTCGTAATTGGCAACCCACCCTACAACGCGCGGCAGATGGATGAGAATGATGCCAACAAGAACCGTAAGTACCCGGAATTAGACAGACAGATTCAGGAGACTTATGTCCAAGCCTCCAGTGCAACAAACAAAACCGCGCTCTATGATCCCTACGTCAAAGCGATTCTCTGGGCATTGAATAGAATTGAGACAAACGGGATTGTCGCGTTCGTGACGAACCACAACTTTATCACCGGTCAAGCGTTTGATGGGATGCGGAAACATCTGTCCGAGGCGTGTGATGCGATCTATCTACTGGATTTAGGGGGCAATGTCCGTAAAGGGCATCCGGGCGATGCCAATGTATTTGACATTCAGGTCGGCGTGAGCATTAACCTGTTTGTGAAAAAGGAGCAAGACGGTGAAGGGGCTGCCCGTATTTTTTATAATGGTGAGACAGCGGAGATGACTAAAGAGGCGACATTTGATTTTTTGGACGCGGGCGAACACATCGGAAATGTCAATTGGCAAACTATTGAACCTGATGCCCGACAGACCTGGCTTACCGAAGGGCTGCGCGAAGATTTTGAGACTTTTATGCCAATCGGGAGCAAAGCCGCAAAAGCAGCGAAAAGTGAGGTTTCGGGTGTAATTTTCCACCAATTTAGCAGCGGGGTGAAGACAAATCGAGATGCTTGGGCAATCAATTTTGATCACGACACACTCACAACGAATGTTCAGGGAATGATGGATACTTACAACACGCAAGCACTCAAGTGGCAGCAGCAAACGGCACAGAATGTTGATGACTTTGTGGTGTATGATAATGAGAAAATTAGTTGGAGTTCCGGTCTAAAACAGAAATTGACAAGTGGACACATTGCAGAATTCGCTCCAGAAAAAATACGCCAGATGCTCTACCGTCCATTCACAAAATCCCGTCTTTACTTTGATAGATTTATGGTAGAGAGGGTGTACGTGTTTCCATCCATCTTTCCTACACCTAACACAGAGGTGGAAAATCGTGTAATTTGTGTCAATATGCCACAAGAAAAACCGTTTACCTGCCTTATGACTGACTGCATTCTCGAACAGGTTGCGACCGCCGGCTTCGGATCACCTACGCAATGCTTTCCATTCTACATCTATGATGAAGACGGTTCAAATCGACGCGAGAACATCACAGATTGGGCATTGACACAATTCCGCGAGCATTACAAAGACGCGAACATCACCAAGTGGGACATTTTCCATTATACGTATGCCTTGCTACATCATCCGGCGTATCGCGAGCGGTATCAGGTAAATCTCAAACGGGATCTACCCCATATTCCTTACGCATCTAAGTTTTGGGAATTTGTCGAAGCCGGAAGGCGATTGGCGGAGATTCATGTCCATTATGAAGATCAGCCAGAATATAAACTCGAGCTGATTGAAACTGAGCGGATGTCGCTGGATTGGCGTGTAAATCAGATGCGGTTTTCCAAAGACAAGACGCAGCTAAAATACAACGATTTTCTCACATTAGGCGGGATTCCTGCGGAGGTGTTTCAGTATCGGTTAGGAAATCGTTCGGCGTTAGAATGGGTAGTAGATCAGTATCGCGTGAAAACAGATAGGCGAAGCGGTATTGAGAACGACCCAAACCGTGCAGACGATGAGACCTACATCGTGGATCTGATTCGGAAGGTCATCAGTGTAAGTTTGGAGACGGTGGAGATTGTTGAGCGGTTGTCTGTGTTGGACATTGGCACGGAGGCATAACGTTTCTCCATTCTTGTTTTTTGATAATTAATTTTTTCTATGGTATAATAACTCGGACAGACGATCTTGGTGTAACTGAATTAAGGAGCAGACATTTCCTGAAAACATCTAATGGAGATCATTGGGCGAAGAAAACTGGACAAATTTGCACAGAGACATTCAACTGCCAGAAGTGCTCTTCAGCGATGGTATGCATTGATGGAGGAAGGAACTTTTGAATCTTTTGTAGATTTGCGAGAAACGTTCCCTCAAGCAGACCCGGTGCCAATACAGGCAGGCGAAAAAACAACCTTAACAGTCTTCAACATTGGTAGGAACGTGCGTCTTATTGCATTTGTTGAGTATGAAGAGCAGGCGGTCTCTATTAGGCGCGTACTCACGCATGACGAGTATGATAGAGGTAAATGGAAGAGGTAAACTATGGCGATGGAAACACAATCTACCCTCAATGCGTCGTCAATGCTAGAAGCTTTGGCGTTAGATCCTGCACTCCGCGACGTAATACCAAGCGAATCTCAATTGTTTCAGAGGTCTGAACCGATACAAATTCAGGGGCAAATCCGGTTATCGGCATCTACTGTGTCCACTACCTATCCGGAGAGTGCTTATCAATGGTTAGTAGAGGTATTGGACGGATTAATTGATTTCGGGCAGCGGCATGGTCACTACGGTGTTATCGAGCTGACTGAAGACGAATATCAATGGTTGGATGATATATTAGAAGAACTGATCTATTCTGTTGGTGAAAACCAAAGTCATCCCTTGGCACCGCTAATGAGATTCATTATTCGGATCATTGCCAACTATGAGGATGCCTACGTTCCAAAACTCACCGAACGGTTTCCAGAGTTAGCAGAAGAAGCACCGATAGAAGTTGCAAGGAAAAATAAGAAGCCTGATAAAAGTACGTCTAAACCGAAACCGAGCGACAACGAACTCGCCTCGCGCGCCTTTTTCTCCATCGGTTATTTTCTCTATCAAGGGAATGAAACAGAGAAAGCATTGCCTGCTTATGACAAGGCAATTGTGTTTAACCCTGATTTTTGGGAAGCCTTTTATAATCGAGGAATCGAGCGGTACAATTTTAAACAATATCCTGAGGCAATGGCCGACTTTAACAAAGTAATAAAATTGAACTCTAACTTTACGAGTGCCTATTACAACCGAGGAATTCTGAAATCTGAATTAAAAGACTATGAAGGGGCAATCGCCGATTTTGATAAAGCAATTACATTGGGATTTAATTGTGCTGAGGTCTACTGCTATCGAGCCTCAGCAAATGCCCTTCTGGGTGAATATGATGCCGCAGTATCCGACTATGACAAGGTTATTGAGTTAAAACCAGATTTCGTTGAGGCATATAATATTCGCGGTATTTTACGGAGTGAATTAGGTCAGTATGATGAGGCTCTCGCCGATTATACCGAAGCAATTCGCATAAAACCTGATTATGCAAAAACTTATGCTTATAGGGGTGTACTGGAAGCTCACTTAGGCAGGATTAATAAAGCAAGATCAGATTTTCAGAAAGCGTTAGAACTGGCAGAACAACAGGAAAATATTGATGCTAAAGCCTTTGTAGAAAAAGAACTTCAGCAACTCAATCAGGCAGCCTCAAAGCAGAATAATAAGGAACCCCGCCAAGGCGGACAGTGGAAGGGAAAAGTCAAGATAGCCGAAGATTTTGATGAGCTCCCCGAATCTTTTATGGCATCCTTTGACGCGGAAGAGGAAGAAATATAAATTCGCTATCTTTTTCCAAACGTGCTATACTAAAGAAAACACTCATTTCGCAAGGTCAAACCGCTTATGAATTTTCCGACGCTGTCAGAATCAAAACGCCTTGAGATGCTCCAGCCCCCATCGGGACAGGTGCAAATGGTGCTTGACACTGACACCTATAACGAAATCGACGATCAGTTTGCAGTCGTCCACGCGCTGCTCTCGCCCGAACACCTCAACGTTGAAGCACTCTACGCCGCACCGTTTCATAACAACCGCTCAGCCAATGCTGAAGACGGTATGGAGAAAAGTTACGACGAAATTCTACGGCTATTGGACTTCCTCAATGTCCCCGCTGATGGTTTCGCGTATCGCGGTTCCAGAACGTTTCTCACCGATAACGAGACCCCTGTACCGAGCGATGCTGCTACCGATATGATTGAACGCGCAATGACGCACAATGCCGAAGATCCACTCTACGTTGTTGCTGTCGGTGCTATCACAAACGTCGCTTCTGCTATCCTCATAGAACCCGCAATCATCGAACGCATTGTCGTTATCTGGCTCGGCGGCAATCCGTTGTACTGGCCACACACCAAAGAGTTCAACCTTATGCAAGACCTGCATAGCGCGCAAGTGGTTTTAGATTGTGGTGTGCCGTTCGTTTGGTTACCCGCGCGCGGGGTCGTCTCACACTTACATACGACAGTCGCAGAGATGGAACGGTATGTGCAAGGTAGGGGTAAAGTCGGGGATTATCTCGTGGAGATCTTTAAAGACTACTCAAATGACCATTTCGCTTGGTCAAAGGTGATATGGGATCTCTCCGCGACGGCGTACCTCGTCAATCCTTCGTGGGTGCCGTCAGATATTGTCCACTCTCCTATTTTGACGGAGGCAGCGACGTGGAGTTTCGATAACAGCCGTCATCTCATGCGCGTCGCGACGAGTGTCAATCGGGACGCTATTTTTCGGGATCTATTTGAAAAATTGCAGCACCACACCGCCTAACGTAAGCGCGACGCATTTGAGGGACGATCCGGGGCAGTTGGCAATGGCTTCTACCTTGATTCAGGCACTCACGGAAGCGGGACATTCCATTCGTCAGCGCAAATAACCTCAAGTTGATCGTGCGGTTTGAAGTAATCGGTTGGATGATGGTTTTCCCCCATGTCACCGAACAACCGGCGACGGCGTGGTGTCATGCGTGCGAGAACATCTGCTGGCAGTTTGTCATAGTCGTACGGACGGGACCACATCTGTCCATAGCGGAAGGTAACGCTTTTGCGGATGCGTTCCGTCTGATTCGGACCGACACCGTGCCACAGTGCCCACGGAAAGATGACTGCATCCCCTGCCTCCGCGATTACCTGAATCGCACCTTCAGGATACGCGCCTTTTTTAAATCCGTTCTCAGGAAAAGACACCTTATGGCTCCCCGGCACACACATAAAATTCCCTTGGTTAGGTTCAGTCAAATCCGTTAAAAAGAATTGGATTTTGAATTGAAGCGGTAGACTGTCTGGATGTGGATGGATGCGTTGAAGTGAGGGACCAGCATCCGTATGAAATCCCATTAGAGCCTCAACATCTGGGTGCCGGACGTAGATCTGCGTGCCCATAATTTGGAGGTAGGGTCCCATCAGAGAAAGAATCGTTCCGAAAGTGTGCGGATGATCGGTGAGCGGGTCCAAGGCATCTGTCCGTTCAATCGCTCGGATAATTGTATAGGCACCCTTTCCGAGGCGATGGTTGCCTTGCAAACTCGGTGTTTCTTGGACATACGTTTCAATCACTGAATCTACAGCCCCCAGAAGCGTCTCGATTTCAGTAGACGAAAGTACGTTCTTAATGAGCAGATACCCCTCTGTCTGCCACACCTTTTGTTGGACATCCGTCAAATATGGAGATAGCATACGTCGCTCCTTATGGTAACTCAAATATAGTAAAGTCCGTTAATTGATTTAGGGAGATTATAGACGGTTTTTGGTGCTGTGTCAAGTCTGTTTTGCCAATAAAACTCAACGTTTACGGTGAATTTGCGTCTAATCTATTAGAGATTACGAGGGTAGTTCGCATATTAGTGGGGGCAAAACATTTACCAACAGGATAACAGCGTTTCGTACTGATACAAGACTTACGCATTTTTCTATGATAACCTATGTATTACGCACTGCTGGCGGGGTTTAAAACCCTGCAGAAATACCCAAGCAAAAACCCCGCAAGGAGGGATGCGTAAGTCCTACTGATAGAGAAAATATGAACAATTTCGAGAAAGTTCTTAATACCATCCGCCACCCCTTTCAGCAAGAACTCCGAAAGGGTTGCAAAGATGATGTCGTCGTCAATGGATTGGGAAGTTATGTCCAGTTGTGGGCAAAAAACGGTAATGCCTTCACGCTGGAAGCAACTGAAAAAGAGGTGCTAAATGGATTGGCAGGTCTCTTTGAAAATTACGCGAGTGCATCGCCTGCTGAACGACGACAGACGCTTGAAGCGGCAGCGAAACAAATTGATGCTGCGCTCGGAGGCGAACAACGAACCCCCACAAATACAGACGCTACGAACGTAGAACCTACTCAGACGCGCCAGCAACCAGGAACACAACGTCCACGTTCTAACAAGCGGGCACAACCGGAGATGTTGCCTCTTTTCGAGGAAACAGAAACCCGCTCTAAAAGCGTCCCTACAAAGCGAGAACCTACATCGGAACCTACAACACCTAAAAAGCAAACGGAGTCTCCCTCTCTCTTTGGAAATATAGATGCCGTCTCGCAGCAAGCGGAGGCCCCTCCCGCGGAAGCGTCTGAAGCATCTGTACGGATCTCTGATATTCCTGTCTCAACTGACCTCGCTTCGCTTGATTTTCTCTCTGAATCACCACAATATATCAAAGGGATCGGTCCTCGACGTGCGGCGATGCTTGCGGCAGAACTCAGCATCCAAACAGTTAGCGGATTATTGGCATACTACCCTCGCGATTATATTGACCGTTCCAAAATGGTGGAGATATACAGGGTCGGTAGAGCAGAAGATGATGAACCGGAGACAATCCAAGGGAAAGTCGTCAACCACACTTCATCTCCGACGGCGAAAGGGAAACGCATCGGTAAAATCTCAATTTATGATGGCACTGGTATCGCGATGTTAGTTAATTTCGGGAGACGTATCGGTATCATGAAGTCGCTGCTCCCGGTTGATACTGAAGTAGTTGTCAGTGGTAAGTTCTCGCGCCGTTACAACGAAATACAGGCAACTGACTATGAGTTTGAGCTGTTTGAGGAAGATAATCTGGTTCACACGAAACGGATCGTTCCGAAATATCCGCTTACCGCGAAACTTACAGCAAAAATGCTGCGGACTTGGATGCGGACAGCACTCGACGAATACGGACAACAGATCCCTGAAATTTTTCCGCTTGAACTCCGTCAGCGGCAACGCTTGGTTGACAGACAGTCGGCTATTAATGAGATCCATTTTCCTACCTCCGAGGCACATCGAAAAGCCGCTCAGAAACGACTCGCTTTTGAGGAGTTCTTTCTGCTCACTATCGGCATGGAGATGAAAAAAGATCGCAAAATCTCGCAGAAGGGTATCGCTTTCCAAGTTGGGAGCGAATCAGAAGAGAACGCACCCTCGCTGCTACAAGACTTCATCGCTTCACTGCCTTATGAACTGACGGGTGCGCAAAAACGGGTTTTCACTGAAATCCAAAACGATATGCGACAGGAAAGTGTCATGAATCGGCTTATTCAAGGCGATGTCGGCTCCGGGAAGACTGTTGTCGCAGCGATGGCGTTGCTTTGTGCTATTGAAAATGGGTACCAAGGCGCGTTGATGGTGCCAACTGAAATCCTTGCGGAACAGCACTATTACAATCTTACTGAGATGTTCAATGACTTACGCAAGCATACGCCTCAAGAAGCAGATGACGGGATAAAAGTTCTGCTTCTCAAAAGCGATCTACCGAAAGCGGAACGTGAAGAAGCATTAGCGGCGATCGCTGATGGCAGCGCAGACCTTATCGTTGGGACACAGGCATTGATACAGGAGGGTGTGGATTTTCATAAACTCGGACTCGTTATCATTGACGAACAGCATCGGTTCGGTGTAATGCAACGCGCGACACTTCGCAACAAAGCACGATCCGGAAACGGTGATCAAAAACAGTCTACCGATGCCGCTGTGTCCCCAGATGTCCTCGTTATGACAGCAACACCTATTCCGAGAACACTCGCTTTGACGCTCTACGGCGATCTGAATGTTTCTGTTATTGATGAGATGCCGCCCGGTAGACAGACGATTAAGACCTATTGGATAAAGGAAAAGGACAGGGAAAAGTTATACGTTGATCTTCGGAAAGAGATTCAACGCGGTAGACAGGCATACATTGTTTATCCGCTCGTTGAAGAGTCCGAGAAACTCGAAGAACTTAAAGCCGCCACTGAGATGGCGGAACATCTGCAAAGTGCCGTTTTTCCGGACCTACGCGTTGGGTTGTTGCATGGACAGATGAAATCCATTGAAAAACAAGGGGTCATGGCAGAATTCAACAATAAGCAGATTGATATCCTTGTTTCGACAACGGTGATTGAGGTAGGCATTGATGTCCCGAACGCAACGCTAATGGTGATTGAGAACGCGGAACGTTTTGGGTTGTCCCAGCTGCACCAGTTGCGTGGGCGTGTCGGACGTGGTAAACACCAGTCTGCATGCTATCTCGTCGCGACCCCGAAAGGCGACGATTCTTATCAACGGATTCTGGCGATGATTCGGACGAATAACGGGTTTCAGATAGCAGAGGCGGATCTGAATATCCGCGGACCCGGAGAGTTTTTCGGGACACGCCAATCGGGAGTCCCGAATTTCAAGATTGCGGACATCATCCATGACACCTCGCTTTTAGAAGCAGCCAAACGGGAGGCAGAGTTATTGGTCAAAGCCGACCCGGAATTGAACGCGCCGCGGCATCAACTGCTGAAGCTGATGTTGCAGAAACACTGGCGCGGTAATCTGGAAATCGCATCTGTTGGTTAAGGATCGTAAAAGGAGAGACCGATGACACACGACATAACAGCCATGACCGACGCACAGTTTAGCACTTGGCTTACACCGATTGTAAACTGCCCGCTTTTTGAATCCCGTGAAAGACTCATCGCTTTGCTCGCCGAGAATGCAGATAGGGCGGCGTTGGAAACTGAATTGCAAGAGTTTTATGAAGGCTATTGCGGACTGGCATTCGAGTTAGAGGAACCTGAAGAATCACTACTTTCAATATTGCGGGCATCCGATACATTCGCGCCATTGCAGCATCGCGTCGTAGCCGTGGAAGCTGTCCGAAAAACTTCGCCTGCCGGCCGGATAGCACGACGGATGAGTGATAGCCCCTTAATCACGGATCCGCAACCTGAGATCAAGGTGACAGCCTTACCGGATGATGCGTTTCGTGAACTGATAGAAACGCTCGCGAATTGGGAACTTTTTGCAGCGCGCGAACAAGTTGCTAAACTACAGAAAACATTACCACCGGCCGCCGAGGGAGGTCAGTTGAAAGCAGCATTTCTCGACCTTTTCGTCTGCTACTTGGAGTTAGAGCAGTTTCTTGAAGATTACTATTATGACCCAGATGAGGGGTTAGAATTGCGTCCGGAGGTGGCTGAAAGGTTAGAACAGAGCGTTGCAGAGGTCGAAACTGGCACAGCTGAATTAATTCCAATAGAGGAAGTAGCGAAAAAGCTGGGGCTGAAGTGGTAATGTACACGTTAAAGTTCAGGGCACGTGCTACGTCAAACTTACAGCGTTTAGATGTCACAATCCAAGCACGAATTCTCAATAAATTGGAAGGGTTATGCGAAAATTGCGATACGCATCCCCACAAGGCACTCCGAGGCCCACATAGAGGAAAATTCCGCTTACGCGTTGCTAGTGCTTACCGAGCGATCTATACCTTCAATAGGCAAACAAGAACAATTGTTGTTCACGAAATTGGACATCGAAGCAGCGTTTATTAGCAACCCCATAAAGTTTTTAGCTACGTAGATGTGGTTACTAAACGGTATAACTGCGGGACAGTAAGGGAAAAATCGCCGGAGATGTGGTACCCCTCGCCGCCATCTTTCACTGTACGGATAAGGATTGTTTTTTTCGGGCGGTGGTAGTAGTGTGCGTCGGTAGTGGCTCCCTCGTCTTGAAAATCAGGGAAGTCGATAATGTCGAAGTTCGCAGTCGTGAAATGCCGAATCTCTTCTCCGCGTTGGGTTGCGATGTTGCGTGCCATTGAGAGGCTTTTAAGATAGACTTCAGGCCCCATCACAGCGGAGCCTAAGTTGAGAAAAACGCCGCCTTCCAATTGAGAGACACTCTGCGCGAATCGAAGAAAATCCTCACCTGTTGTCCACCCCATGGCGGCATAATCGGCAGATGGATGTTGGTCGATGATGTCATAACCGATACCCTTGTGAACGGTGAACGGTACGCCTAAACGAAACGCCGCAGCGAACATACTCACATCGCGATGCGGAAAAGAGATACCCTGCTCGCCTTCTTGGATGAGTCTGCCGACTGCTTCTCCAAAACCGATTTTATCCCTATATCCGCGAACAATCGCTTCGTTTAAATAACGTCCTGTCTCTTCCCAATTGCCGAACTTACCGTCCCAGATATAGTCCTCCACATCCTCAAGCGTGGCACCGATGTGCGCGAGTTCAAAATCGTGGATAGCACATGCACCGTTGGCGGCGACATGCGTGATGATACCGCGTTCCATCAAGTCGATAATAAAGCGAGAGTTACCGCGCCGCATGACGTGTGCACCCATCATCCAGATGACCTGTTTTCCCGAGCGATGCGCCGCAACGATTCGATCTGCAACGATGTGGAGATGAGAGTTTTCGTAGGACGGTGGCTCTGCGTCTAACGCGTAGACATCTGCCACCGTCATTTTGTGTCGGCGTTCGGAGAGCGGGAGGACTGTGAGTTGCTCACGATTCAGTCTATTCATATATGACTACTCAGCGAACTTAGCGGAGACAATCTTTGAGATACCAGCCTGTTCCATTGTTACACCGTACATCACGTCAGCGATTTCCATCGTGCGACGGTTGTGTGTGATAATGATGAACTGCGTATTATCGGCGTAAGCACGGATAAGATTTGCGAAACGGAGCACATTCGCCTCGTCAAGTGCGGCATCAACCTCGTCAAGCACACAGAACGGACTCGGTTTGATTTTGAAGACAGCAAACAAGAGTCCGATAGCGACGAGTGAACGCTCACCGCCAGAAAGTTGCGTAATGCTCTGCGGACGTTTGCCCGGCGGACGCGCAATGATGTCAATGCCTGAATCAAGTATATTAGACGGATCGGTCAATAACAATTCCGTTTCACCACCACCGAAAAGCTGCGTAAAGACCTCTTGGAAGTTCGTCTGTACCTTCTCAAACGTCTCCTGAAATACGTCTCTTGAGGTCTGATTGATCTTCTCTATCACCTGATAGGTAGCCTGAATCGACTGTTGGATATCTTCACGCTGAGAAATGAGGAAATCGTGTCGTTTCTTATGTTCCTCATACGCCTCAATCGCTTTAAGGTTCACTGCCCCCATCCCTGAAAGTTCTGCCTTCAACTTTTCGATACTATCAAGGAGATCAATCTCGTCCATTGCCTGTTCGTCATTCGCCAGTGGCGGCAGTGCATCAATCGAGACCTGATATTTCTCATGGATACGGGTTGAGACCGATTTGATCCGCATCTCAAGTTGTGTCGTTTTGACTTCGAGTTGATGGCGCGCTTTATTCTGTCGCTCAAAGCTTCTGCGCGTTGCACGCATCTCTTTTTGAAGGACGGCTACCTCTTCAAGAAGGGTTTTCCGCTCTTTATTTCGTTCATCAACACGTGATTCTGCCTCAGCGCGATCACCCTCTAAACGCAGGAACTCACGCTGTGCCGCTTCGACTTGCTGTCCGAGATCGATTTTGGTCTGTTCATCTGAGTCAATAATGGCTTGTTGTTCAGCGATCTCCTTTGCTGTCCGCTGTTGTGCCTCGTCAAGTGCTTGTAGTTCAGATGCCATACTTTCCAACTTCTGACTCTGTCCTGCTAAGAAGACTTGCATTTTTTGGCAGTTTTCGGCGACTTCAGCACGTTTCCGGTCTTCACTTTCAATCTGTTCAGACACCCGCTCAATCCAGCGTCCGGTGCGATCCCGTTTTTGCGTCAATCCCAAGATTTCGGTTTCAAGCGTCTGCTGTTCTTCGCGTGACACAGCGACTACGCTCATGAGTTCCTTGTTCTCTACTTCAACTTCAGCAAGTTGGCGTTCAAGTTGGGTAACTTGGAGGTTCGCCTGTTCCATATCTTTGGTCACAGAGGCTTTTTCGACGCGTTTATCTTGCCACTGTATGGTAAGGGTCTGCCGCGTTTTTTGTAAATTCGCGATTTTCGCGGCGTACGCCTTACGTTTCTCATCTTTTTTATTTGAATTTTGCGTCAACTTCCCGATCTCTTCTTCAAGCGTCTCAAGCTCGCGTGCCCGACTGAGCAACCCTCTCTGTTTCTGACTTGTTTGACCACCGGTGATAGCGCCAGAGGTATCAATGACATCGCCGTCTAAAGTAACGAGACGTGCCCGTGGACGGAATTGCCGGGTAAGTGCGACTGCAGCATCCAAATCTTCAATGATGAGTGTATTACCCAACAGATATTGCATGGCAGGCTCATATTTACGGTCATAGTCAATCAATTCTTGAGCGATGCCAATGACACCGGGGTTTTTGAGGAGTGCTTCATCATAGAACCTACGTTCGCGTATGAAATCAAGTGGGAGGAACTTCACTCTACCAGCGCGATGCTTTTTAAGGAAAGCGACACCGCTTTGCGCGTCTTCTGCGGTTTCGGCAATAACACTCTGAATATCACCACCGAGTGCGACCTCTATTGCGACTTCATACTGGCTATCGGTTGTGAGCAGCTCGGCAACGACACCACAAATGCCTTGAAATTGATCAGGGTTGTGAATTTTCGCCTGCATTATTGCCCGCACACCGGCGTAATATCCTTCGTAGGCAGATTGTAGTTCCTGCAGCGATCTAAGCCGTGAGACGTTACGCCCTAAAGTATTCTGCAAGCCTTGAAGTTCGGCTTCAATTTTGCGGAGCGCATCCTGATTTTCCTGCTGATCGTTTTCTACCTGATCTCTCGCGGTTTCAATCTGAACCAATTCCGCCTTTAATTTTGTTTCAGTGCGTTGGACCGCAGCGTGGGTATCAGTCGCAGATTTTAGTTGCGTTGTTAATGCATCTGTATTCTCTTTAATGCGATTGAGATTACCCTCGGTGCTTGTTAATTTGTGCTCAATTGCGAGGCGTTTACGCTCCTGATTTTCCAGTTCCGTTGCGGTTTCCTGTAAGGTGATCTGTGCCTCTTGCACGGACGCCTTGGAGGCACTGATGCGATCGGCGAGTTGTGTCAGTAGCTGCTGGCGTGCTGCCAAGCGACTCGCTTCTATTTTGTAGGAAGCCTCAAGTTTTTGATGTTCTTGCGTGCGTTCTTGTTTTTTTCTAAGGTGGGCTGTCTGATCTGCCTTTAAAGATTCAAGGGTTTGAAGGGCGCGTTCACGTTGTTTTTGGATATTGAGTTGTCGTTCCTTGTGAAGCACGATCTGCCGCTCAATCTGCTCGATCTGTGTTTCAATCTCGCGGAGTGCTGTCTGTCCGGCGCGTATCGCTTCGTCCAATTCAGACTGGCGGGTCGTGGAACTCTCAATGCGCTCTTCGGCAGCTTTAAGCGTTTCAGAAGCGGTTGAGACACTCGTTAAAATCTCATCCAAATCGGTTTGTGCTTGGCTATAATCCGTGTGGAGTTTATCGTATTCCCTGCGGGCGAGGTCCAACTCAAACTGCTTTAACTGGGCATGTTGTGTATTATAGTGCCGTGCCTGTTCTGCCTGTTCCTTGAGTGATTCGGTCTCGTGTTGTAACTCCTGAATCACATCGTTGATACGGACGAGGTTTTGCTCAGCCTGTTCGAGTTTACGGAGTGCTGTCTTCTTTCGATGCTTATACTTCGTAATGCCGGCGACTTCATCGAAGAGGAAGCGGCGTTCTTCTGGACGTACGTTCAGAATCAGGTCGATTTTGCTCTGCTCCATAACGGAATAGGCATCGACACCGATACCGGTATCCATAAAGAGTTCGCTGATATCGCGGAGCCGACACGGACTCTGATTAATCAGATAACGGCTCTCGCCATCGCGAGTGAGATGACGGCATACTTCAACTTCGGGGGATCCGAGAGCAATGTTCTGTGCGTCTTGTTCGGACGTGATTCCGTTACCATTACCATTACCATTAGAAAAGCGTAAGGCTACCTCTGTTTTCTGGGCAGGTGCGAAATTGGCACCGCCATTAAAAAGGAGGTCTCGCATGGAGGCGCACCGAAGCGAACGGGCGCTCTGTTCACCAAGTACCCATCGAATTGCATCAGAGACATTACTTTTTCCGCAACCGTTGGGTCCGACAATGGTAGTGATGCCGGGTTCAAGTATTAATTCAACTTCTTCGGCAAAACTCTTGAATCCTCGAACTTTTATGCTGTTTAAGTGCAAAGGTTCGACCCTCCCACTAAAAGTTTAAA